>RFVF01000026.1 GCA_009922615.1 Pseudomonadota bacterium | reverse complement strand
GCCGTCATCGGTGATCGCGACGGCGTAGATCGGATTCAAGCCCTCGGGCAAGGGCTGCCAGGCGATGGGGACGTTCTCGCGGACCTGACCGGTCGCGCCCTCGTCGATCCACTGTTTGAGCAAGGCGAGTTCCTCCGGCGTGCAATCCTTGGCTCCGGCCTTGTTGCCGGCGGGTGGCATGTGCGGCTTGCTGGAGTGCACTGACACCCGGAAGAGGGAACTGCTCTCGGCTTTCTTCGGCTCGACAATTTTGCCGGTGTCGCCGCCCTTGGCGATGGTCTGCGGCGTCTCAAGGTTCACGCCGTCTTCGCCCTTCTGCGAGTTGTGACAGGCGAGGCAGTTGCGGCGGAGGATGGGGAGGATTTGTTTCTCGAAATCGACCTTCTTCGACTGGCGGGTTTTGGCAACGGGCAGTGGACCGCCTTTCTTGGCATCTTCCTTGGGCGCGTCCGCGGCGAGGCCGAGGAACGGGGCGGTGACGAGGGCGGCGGTCAGGAGCGCAAGCGCGCGAGATGAGTCAAAACGGTGCATATAAAACTGGTTGCAAAGGGCAGACGCGAGGCTCGCGGCGAGTGTTCAGCAAGATTGTGGAGCAGGGTGAAGGTTGAGCAAAATAGGTTGATGGACTGCGTCTTCGGGGCGCGGCCCATGAGCTCCGCTCACTTCAAAACGGCCAGAATCGATGCGGCGACCTGCTGGCCGAGGAACTCATAACCAGCGGCGGTGAAGTGCACGTCGTTCGGATTTTGTAGCTTTGCGACGTGGGGTGTGATTGCGGTGAACAAGTCGTCCACAGCAACGTTGCGTTGCTTCATCACCGAGGCGGCGGCTTGGTTGCGCTCGATGATGGATGCGGCGGTTTGTTTCTTTGCAGCATCATCCGGGATCGGCGTGGTGCTGGCCCAGATGACTTTTGCGCCGGTCTTCTGCATCCGCGTGACCAACTGGTCGAGCCGTTGCGAGTAATCCGCCAACGGTGTGGCGCGGTCGTGAATGCCGAAGTTGAAGTGGATCACGTCCCATTTGCCGTCGCCGAGCCAGACTTCGATTTTCTTGAGTCCGTTGGCCGTGGGGCCGCAGTTCTCGGGTGCGCGGTGGACGTTCGCCTTGCCCGCGAGCGCTTGCCGCACCGCCTGGGTGTAACCGCGCGAGACGGAATCGCCGATGAGCAGGACGCGCGGGAGCTTGGGATCGTCGGCGACGAAGTCCCAGGCGTTCGATTTGCCCGCGACCTTCTCGCGCTTGTGGATGGGCAGGTAGAAGCTGCCAAGATTCTGCTGCAACACGCGTTCCCACGCCTGCTGCTCGGGCGGCAGCTTGGCCACAACGGCGGTGTAATCGGCGTCCAGCTTTTGATCGGCGGCAGCCTTCTGTGCGGCGGATTCCTTCGCATTGGTGGGCTCAGTCTTGGCGGGCGGCGCGGCCGGTTGCTGGGCCGGGATCGCATGAACGGAGGCAGCGAGCAGGAGAGTGGCGAGCACTAATTTCATGGCACGGATTGTAGTTGAGCCTCCAGCCACGGCGATACTTTCTCCGCCCAGCGGGCAGCGTGCTCGCGCAGGCCAGCGCCGCTGAAGTGGACGCCCTTGCCGCCGTTCTCGCGCCACTCGCTCTTGAGCGCATCACTGTCCGGGCCTTCAAGGGCGATCTGATCCTGCCACAGCGAAGCCTGCGCGGCCCGGATGTCCGGCGAGGCCTCATCACCCGGCACATGGTAGCTTACTTGCGCAACGAACCACGGTGCCTTCCAGCCGATGACCTTGCGCGATTCTTGGATGAGTTGTTCCAGATACTCCCGGTAAAGCTTCCCTGCGAGTGTGCGGGAGGTGTCTCGTTGGTTCGCATCGCTTTCGCCCTGATGCCAGAGGACGGCGCGGAAGCCGCGCAGCCCAAGCGCCTTCGTGCGCGTGGTGAACAGGTCGAATGCCTGGCCTTTGCTCTCCCATTCGCCACCGGGCAGCCGTTGCACGCGGCTCTCAATCGTCGGCGGGTTGGGGAATCGCGCGCCTTTGGGCAGCCACTCACGCACACTGGTCGCACCGATGCCACATGCGGCGAAGCCAATCGGCACGTTGAACCGCTGCGCCAACGCATCGCCCAGCGGCGGCAAAAAACTTCCGCCACCGCCGCTGGCGCCGGGCTGCGGATCGTTCGAGAGCCGCCAGACCTTTCCGTCGAATGAAGCGACGCGCCCGGTTTTGGTCGTTTGCTTTTCGCTGCCGTGATTCGCGGAATTTGACTGGCCGGCGACGACGAACACCTCGCCGACCCCCACGTGCTCCACCGCCACTTGCCCCACCGTTTGCCCATCCGCCACGACTCGCACTTCGAGGCGATACCAGCCGCCGACTGCGGTTTCGAGTTGTGCGGCGAATGCGTTGTCGGTGAACGCGGCTGCGAGTTTCCGCCATTCGCCGGGTTTGCTGTCCGCGCTGATGCGAGCTTCCAGAATGGCATCGGTGCGCTTGGTCATTTGGCCCGCGAGGGTAATCGTGCCCTTGGCCTGCGTCGTGCGTTGGATGACTTGGAAGTCCACCGGCGAGGAAAGCGAAAGCTCAAAGGTCTGGGCGGGCACTGTCGCCGTCAAAACCGCCAGCCAAAGTAAGAGCAGCGAAGTGTTGGTGCTCATTGGTCAGCCTTCTTCTTTGCGTTCTCCTTACGTTCAGCCTTGGTTTTCTTCGCTGGAGGCGTCCAGTCGGCGGGTTGGGGCTTGGCCACTTTCAGCACACCGGTGTCGCCGCTGCGTTGCATCTCCTTTTCGAGCAGCGCGGTGAGTTCAGCAATCTTTGCCGCGTGCGACGGTTGGTCGGCGAGATTGTTGGTTTCGTGCGGGTCGTTCTGCAGGTCGAAGAGTTGCGTTTTGTCTACCTGTGGGTAGCGAATGAGCTTCCAGCGTTCATCGCGGATGGCACGTTGCACTTGGCGGTAGGCGAAGAGCATGTGCGGTCGAGCGGGCTGGGCGGGATCGGAGAAGGTGCCGCTGAAATCAAAGCCGTCAGTCGAGTTCGGCGCAGGCACGCCGCAGAGTTTTCCCAGTGTTGGCAGCACGTCGAACAGATAGCACATCGCGTCCGTGCGCCGGTCCGCCGCGATGCCTGGGCCGCTGATGATGAGCGGCACGCGGACGGAATCGAACTCATACACGTTTTGCTTGCCGATGAGTCCGTGGCTGCCGCGTGCCACGCCGCTGTCGGCGGCGAAGACTACGATGGTGTTTTTTGCATGCGGCGACGCGGCGAGCGCGTCCAGCACCCGGCCGATCTGCGAATCGAGGTAGGAAATGTAGCGGTAGTATTCCGCGATCATCTCGCGCACCGCACCAGGCTGGCGCGGCCATGGCAGCAACTGCTCGTCGCGCACGATCATCTCGCCGTTGTCCCACGGGTGTTGTGGCAGAAAGCTCGGTGGCAACGGAATCTTCGCGGGGTCGTAGTTGATCGGAAAACCTTCTGGCACGATGTGCGGGTCGTGTGGCGCATCGAAGGGCACGTAGGCGAAGAACGGCCCCTCCTTGTGCTCTTTAAGAAAGCGGATGGCCTCTTCGGCGAAAACTTCGCATGCGTGCTTGGGGGAAAGTTTCGCTTCTCCGACCTTGCCATCCGCGACATCCCGCAGTTTTGCGTTCAACGGATTGGTCATGCCGCCGGTGAACATCGAACGGGCGAGCTTGAAGCTGCGCACGAGCGAGGCGTCACCGTTGTGCCACTTGCCGCTGACGAAAGTCGTGTAACCTGACTTGCCGAAGGCTTCCGGCCACGTCGCGTCGCGCATGAGCTTCTCGTCGATGTGGAAGAGGTTCCGGCCCGAGAGCAGCATGGCTCGCGACGGCACGCAGGTGGCGCCTTGCATGCCGCCCTGCATGTAGGCGCGGTTGAAGGCCAGGCCGCTGCGCACCAATCGGTCGAGGTTTGGCGTCTTGATGACCGGGTTGCCGAGCGCGGCGATGGTGTCGGCGCGCTGGTCGTCGGCGAAGAGGAAGAGAATGTTGGGCCGCGCGGGAGCGGCGCGGAGCGCGGGCAACGAAACCAGCAGCAGCGCGAGCGCGAGGTTGAGGGCTTTCATGATTCGGTGGCCGGGATTCAGTTAGGATTTCGGTGCGCCGGGCGCGGACTTGGCCTTGCCCTTCGGCGCGGTCTTTGTTTTTTCGATGGGTTTGGCGGAGGCCGGCAAAGACGCTTTGTCGAACGCCGTGACGCCGCCCTCGGGTAGCTCCTTGAGCAACACGTCCTTAATTTGCACGCTCATGGCTGGGCCGCGATGAATTTGGAACGCGAGGATGCCGACCAGCGAACGCTTCGCCGCTTCGTGGTCCACGAGCTCAATCGTCACCTTGCCGTCGATCTTGTGGACGAGGTGGTTGCCCTGCGCGATAACCGTGTATTCGTGCCACTCGGCGATGTCCACCTTCACGGGCTCGCGCTCGGCGACGAGCCAGCGTTTGCCTTCGGGGTCGATTACGACGCTCTGGCCGTTCTGCACGATGATGCCGCGCGCCCTCTCCTCGTAAACCATGCCGTTGTTGGCGGGCGCGGGGTGGATATCGCACTGGTAACCGCCGACGGACCACTTGCCGACTTCGGGGAGTTCCTTGCTGCGATACTGGATGCCGGAGTTGTTGCCGCTCTCCTTGATTTTGGCGCGCAGCTCGAAGTTCTTGAGCTCGCCACCGCGCCAGATGAGAAACTGGTTGTAGCTCAGTTGCTCCGGCCCCTTGGTCTTGCCGCTGATGCAGCCGTCCTCGACGGTCCACAACTCGGGATTGCCATCCCAGCCGGTGAGATCCTTGCCGTTGAAGAGCGGGCGGAACCCGTCTTGAGCGAAGGACGAAGGCAGGAAGACGAAGGATGAGAGCAGCAGCGGTAGCAGTGGTTTCATGATTTGAGTTCGGACGAAATATTTCATTTGGCCTTCTTTTTGTTTTTGAGTGCAGTGCCGGCTGGCGGGGGCGTCCATTCGGCGGGTTGGGGTTGAGTGACGGTCAGCGGGTAGAGGTCTGCGTGCGCAACCATTTCTTTTTGTAGCCGTGCAGTCAACTCGGTCAGTTTCACCTGATGCTCGGGCTGGGCCGCGAGGTTGTTCAATTCATGCGGGTCTGTGCTGAGGTCGAAGAGCTGCGTGCGGTCCACGAGCGGGTAGCGGATCAGTTTCCAGCGTTCGTCACGGATCGCCCGCTGGCAATCACGATAGCCGGTATAAAGCACGTCCCGGACTTTTGTGGCCTTGCCGGTCAGCACGGGCAACAGGCTTTTGCCTTCGACGCCAGCGGGAATTTTCGCGCCTGCGAAGTCGGCGAAGGTCGGGAACAAATCCATCAAGTAAACGAGCGCGTCGGTCTTGCCCTTGGGGATGCCTGGCCCGGCGATGACGAGCGGCACGTGCATGCCGCCGAACTCGTAGAGGTTTTGTTTGCCAAAGAGTCCGTGCTCGCCGAGCGAAAGACCGTTGTCGCCGCTGAAGATGATGATGGTGTTGTCCCACTGCCCGCTGGCCTTCAGCTCGGCAAAGATGCGGCCAATGTGGTGATCCAGGCCGGTGACGCAGGAATAGTAGTCAGCGAGCTGCTGCTTCGTATCGGCAGGTGTGCGCGGCCAGGGCGCGAGTTGTTCGTCCCGCACCGACATCTCGCCGTTGTTGAAGGGATGCTGCGGCAGGAAGGCGGCCGGGAGCGGCACCTTGGCGGGATCGTAAAGCTGGTGAAACTGAGGCTCGGCTGAGCGCGGGTCGTGCGGCACCGGCGGCGCGAGGTAAATGTAGAATGGCTTGGCCTCCGGGCTCGCCGGGCGGGATTTCAGAAACGCGATGGTCCGGTCGGCGAGGCGCTGGCTGCAATGCGCGCGGTCCGTCTCCGGGGTCTTGCCATGCGCGTCGTCGATGACACTCGTCTCGAACTGCTGCAGGCCCGCCGGGAAGCCGTTGCCCTGCTTGCCCATGTGCCAGGTCTGATAGCCGGCGGCAGCGATCACGCGCGGCAGGAACGTCGCGGGATCGGCGGCGTTCGGGGCCGCGTCGCGCGCTTTTGGGATGCGATGCCACGAACGGCCGGTGAGCATCATCGTGCGGCTGGGGGTGCACACTGCGCCAATCATTGAGCCCATCGTGTAACAGTGCGTGA
Source organism: Pseudomonadota bacterium (assembly GCA_009922615.1). Taxonomy (GTDB): domain Bacteria; phylum Verrucomicrobiota; class Verrucomicrobiia; order Limisphaerales; family SXTU01; genus SXTU01. Next base: position 52,599 of record RFVF01000026.1, on the reverse strand, counting down.
ACGTCATGCCCCGCTCGACCAGCGAGTCAAGATTCGGCGTGTGCAGCAGCGGGTTGCCGAGGGCGCGCAAACCATCCGCGCGATGGTCGTCGGCATGGATGTGGAGGATGTTGGGGCGTGTGCCGGGCGCGGCCTCTGACGAAATTACGTTTGAGGCCAGCAACAGTGCGGCGAGCAGGATGACTTGGTTCATTGGCAGACTGGTTTAGGTGACGGCGTGGCGTGGAGGGTTTTAGACGATCAGTTCACGCACGACGCGAGCGCCGGTGACTTCGGCGTCGGCGAGGGTTTCGTTGCGGCCTTGGTGTGGGAAAGTGACGCGCCGGTGATCGAGACCGAGCTGGTGGAGCAAGGTCGCGTGCAGGTCGGGCACGCTGACTTTGTCCTTCACGGCGCGATAGCCAAAGTCGTCGGTCGCGCCGTGGATGCGGCCGGGCTGGAAGCCGCCGCCGGCCAGCAGCAGCGAGAATGCGTGCCGGTTGTGGTCGCGGCCCATGCCGTTTTGCGAAACCGGCTGCCGGCCAAATTCACCCGCCCAGAGCACGATGGTTTGGTCGAGCAGCCCGCGGGCTTTCAAGTCCGTGATCAGCGCGGCGGACGGGAGATCGGTCATCGCGGCGATGTCGGCGATCTCGGTGTCCACGTTGCGATGCGAGTCCCACGGCTGGTTGAACGGTTTGATGGGCGTGAAGACCTGCACGAAGCGCACGCCTGCCTCGACGAGCCGGCGCGCGGTGAGGCACCGCTGGCCATAGCCGCGCGTGGTGGGCTCGTCGAGCCCGTATAGTCGGCGCGTGGCGGCGGATTCGGCGTCGAGGTCGAACACGGAACTGGCCGTCAATTGCAGGCGCGCGGCGAGCTCGTAATTTTGCAGACGGGCCTCCAATTCCGGCTCCCCCGGAAACTCGGCTAAATGCCGGCGGTTCAGTTGGGCCAGCAGTTCAAGCTGATCCTGACGGGTCGCGGGCGGAACGGGCGTGGTTGGCTGGAGGTGCAACACCGGTGCGCCGCGCGTGCTGAACTCGGTGCCGCGATGCGCCGCCGGCAGCCAGCCGTTTTGCCACAGCAACGCACCGTGGGTGCTGTAGCCCTCCGGATCGCGCAGCACCACGTAGGCAGGGAGATTTTGGTTTTCCGTGCCCAGCGCGTAGCTCACCCACGAGCCGAGCGATGGGCGGCCGAGGAATATTTTCCCGGTGCTCAACAGCACGAGCGCCTCGCCGTGATTGTTGTGTTCGCCGTGCATGGAGCGCACCAGCGTGAGGTCGTCGGCCAGGGAGGCGAGATGCGGCAAGGCGTCGCTGATTTCCATGCCGCACCGACCGCGCGGCTGGAAACGCCACGGGCTGCCGAGAATGCGGTTGGCCTCGCTGCCTTTCTGGAACATCTCGACGCGCTCGCTGTGAACCTGGCCATCGAACTTGCCCAGCATCGGCTTGGGGTCGAAGAGGTCCATCTGGCTCGGTCCGCCGACCTGCGTGAGAAAGATGATGGACTTCGCGGGAGGCGTGAAGTTGGCGGGCTTGGCGATGAACGGAGAGACCACTGCCCCCGCAGCGTCGGCCAAGAAAGCCTCCGTCGCCAACGCGCCGAAGCCAAGCGCCCCGGCACGGAGCAACGCGCGGCGCGAAAGCACGGGCACGACTTTGGTGGAGGGCGGATGCGCGGTCACGGGATTGACAGGAACTCGCTCGTATTCACCAGCGTGTGGCAGACGCGGGCGATGGCGGATTCGCGGGCGACAGCCAGGGCCTTGCCGCTCGTGAGCAGCCGCACGCCCTCGCGTTCGGCCAGTGCGTGGCACCAGTGAAGCTCTTCGGCACTGGGCGAGCGCGCGAGAGCCAGGCGGAAAGCGAGTTCAAGGCGCGCGGCAGTGTCCGGTCGTGCGGCACAAACGCGTTTTGCCAGCGCCTCGGCGCACTCCACGACAAAGGCGTCGTTCAACAGGGTGAGGGATTGCGCGACGCTGGCCGAGGCGTTACGGCGCAGGCAGTTCGCGTTCAGCAGAGGTTGATCGAACGCGGCGAGCAGCGAGGGATGATAGGTGCGGCGTTGCAGTAGATAGAGACTCCGACGAAACGCATCCTCGGGCCGGGAGAGCTTGGCCGTCGCGATGGCGAAGGTACCATCCGGTCGCAACTCGGTAAGCACCGGTGGGCCGCCGGCGCGCAGATTCAGCACCCCGCTAACGGCCAGCAACGAATCGCGAACCTGCTCGGACTCGAGGCGGCGCAGCCGTTGATGCCAGAGCAGGTCGTTTCCCGGATCGGCCTGTTGGGCGCGGGCTAGGACTGGGCTGCCGGTGGCAGAACTGCTTTGTTGATACGTGGACGAAGTGACGATGAGGCGGATGATTGGCTTGAGCCGCCAGCCATGGCGGATGAATTCACCCGCCAGCCAGTCGAGCAGCTCCGGGTGCGTGGGGCGGGCGCCGGAGAAGCCGAGATTCGCGCTGGTATCGACCAAGCCGCGGCCGAAAAGCTGCTGCCAGGCTCGATTCATCAGCACGCGGGCGAGGAGCGCGGCGGCAGGGCTGTTCGGCGCGGTGAGTTGCTGTGCGAGGGCGAGCCGGCGACCGGTGGTGGCACCGGCGTGTGCGCTTGGGTTGGCCGCGGAAGCCGGACGAAGCACACTGAACATCGCGGGGGAAACGGCTTCGACAGGCTGGTCGAATTCGCCGCGTCGGAGCACGTGCACGGGCGCAGGGGCGGCGGCTGTGTCGAAGACGGCGTGGATTTGCGGTGGCACGGGGCGACGCGCGTTCACGGCGGCGATCTCCTTGTCGAGCCGTTCCCACTCGGCCTTGTCAGCGGCGGTGAGTGCGGCGCGGACTTCGTCGGTAGTTACTCGCAGGAGTCGCTCGAAGCGGCCGACCAGCCGGCGCTGTTCTTCGCTGCGCTTCTCAAACGGAGTGCGCGCGGCGGCCTTTGCCTCGTCGCGCAGTTCAGCAGGCACCCGCGGGAGGCGAGCTTCGAGAAGCTGGTCGCGGTAGCGGTCGCGGATGGTTTGTTGAGTTTTCTTCAACACGTCCGTCTCCGCGTCCAGCGCGGCGATTTGTTTCGCGTGGGCGGCTTGGGCGGACTTCGGCAGATCCGTGACGACGCGATCTTTCGGGCGCAGCCATCCGCGTGACTGGTAGGCGGGGGCGAAGTAGGCGAGAAAGCCGAAGTAATCGCGTTGCGTGATCGGCTCGTATTTGTGGTCGTGGCAACGGGCGCAGTTCAGCGTGAGGCCGAAGAGGTTCGCGGCGAGGTTTTCGGCCGTCGTCTGTAAAATCGTTTGGTGCACGTCCGGGGTGTTGAGTTCGTCCACGTCGGTGTCGTCCGGCGCGACGCGGAGGAAGCCGGTGGCGATGAGCAGGCGGCGGGTTTCCGACGTGAGCGACTCGGCGTTGCGCCAGTCGGTGAGTTCGTCGCCCGCAAGTTGTTCGAGGAGAAATTGGTCAAAGGGCAGATCGGTGTTGAAAGCGTCCACCACGTAATCACGGTAACGCCATTTGTCAGCCGCCACGGTGAGGTTGCCGGGGTCGTTGTCGAGGTTGAGCACATCCACGTAGCCGACGGCATCGAGCCACCAGCGGCCCCAGCGCTCGCCGAATTGCGGGGAGGCGAGGAGCGCGTCGATGCAATGCTGGATGCTGGATGCTGAGGGTTTGTATTCCTCGGTCGTGGGCGGCAGACCGGTGAGATCAAACGAGATCCGGCGGAGCAGGGCAGGGGGCGGAGCACCGGGGGCGAGCTGCAGTCCGGCGGCTTCGAGGCGCGCGACGATGAAGGCATCGACGGGGTTTTGGATCCGTGAAACGTTTTTGCCGGAGGGAATCATTTGCGGCGCGAGCGGTTGGAACGCCCAGTGGTTGGAGCTGTCCGCCGCCGGTGTGTTGGTGGTCGACAGACACAGCCAGAACAGCGCGCACAACGCGAAATGTGCGAGAGGTTGGCGGGTTCGCATGATGGCCTGAGTCGCCGCCCAGTTTCGCCAGCAAGCCGTCGAATGCAACGGAAGTTTGGCGATGATCAAGCGATGAAGTCGCCTGTTACTTCCCGCGCTTGGGCGATTGCTCGGCGGCATCGCGGCAGGCGTCGGCGACGGCGGCGAGGTGGGTGAGGAAGTCTTCGCGGTCGGCTTCCGGCAGGATTGCGAGCACACCAGATTGCAGGTCCACGGCGAGCTGGCGCAGCTCGCGGTAGAGGCGTTGGCCGGTGGGTTTGAGCCGGATGCGGTAGGCGCGGCGGTCCGTTTCATGGGAGCGCCGTTCGATCCAGCCGGCTGCCTCCATGCGCTCGACCAGCGAGGCGATGGTGTTGGGGTCGCTGCTCATCATCTTGGTGAGTTCACCCTGGGTGATGCCTTTGGCGTCGGCCTCGGTGAGGCAGCGGAGCGCGGTGAACTGATCCGGCGTGGCTCCGGTGTGCGCGATGCGGCGGCGGAAGGCCTGGTTCAACCCATACCAGGCGCGGCGGAGCAGGGGCGGCAGCCGGCGACGGTCAGGCGAGTCGATGGGGGGAGCGGGTTTTGAATGTTTCCGGGCGGGCATGGTCGGATGCTCTGTCGGCAGATAATACGTGTCCGTAGTATTTGGTTGCTTTCCGGGCGGCAGTCTGGAAAATCCACCCAACGCTGGGAAGAAAATTAGTTGCGGCCCGGCGCGCGTTTGCCAATTTAACCGCCGTTTCGCCAGACCAACTCAAACAGCTCGATCATGAAATTGAACGTCTTCCTCCTCGCCGCCGCTGTCGGCTTCTCGCTGTCGCTTTCGTCGTCCGCCGCCGTGAAAGGCTGGCTCGCTTGGCGCGGTCCTAACCAGAACGGCACCTCGCCCGAGAAAAGCTTGCCGACGTCGATTGACCCGAAGAAGCCGCTATGGACCGCCGATTTCCCCGGCCAGTCCGCGCCGGTCATCGCCAATGGCAAGCTCTACATCATGGGCTATCTTGGCGAGGGAGCGGAGTTGCAGGAGGGCGTGCGTTGTTACGATGCGGAGACGGGGAAGCTGCTGTGGGAGAAGCGTTACACGGACTTTCTCTCGGACACGATTTACCTGCGTTACGCGACCAGCAGTCCGGCGGTGGACCCCGAGACTGGCAACGTTTACATGCTGGGCACGCAGGGCATGCTCAAAGCGTTTACCGCCGACGGCAAGGAGCTGTGGGGCTACTCGATGATGGAGCAGTTCGGCCGGCTCACGTTCCCGAACTCTCGCACGGCGTCGCCTGTGATCGACAAGGACTTGGTCATCGTGCGCGGCATCACCTCGAACTGGGGTGCCCAAGGGGCGGCGGGCGATCGCATGTATGCCTTCGATAAAAAGACTGGCGAGCTAGTCTGGTCCTGCTGGTCCGGTGAACGGCCCAAGGACAACTCCTTCTCGCATCCCGTGCTGACGTGGTTCAAGGGCAAGCGCGTGCTTATCACGGCGACGGGTGATGGGAATGTGTTTTGCGCCAATGCCCGGACCGGCGAAGCCATCTGGCGCGTGCCGTTGTTCAAGGCGGGCATCAACTCCACCACCGTCGTCCACAACAACGACAAGGTGGTCGCCATTTTCGGCACGCCCTACGAGCCGGGCCAGATGGTGTGCATGAAGATTCCGCAGGTGGAGCCGACCAGTGCGACGAATGCGCCGGTGGTTGTCGAGCGTCAGGCAGTTGAGTTGTGGCACACGCCTGAGATTTCCACCTCGACGAGTCATCCGATTTTGGTGGGAGATCGCGTGTATGTCGTGGCGGAGAAGGGTGACCTCTGCTGTGTGGATGTGAACAACGGGAAGATACTCTGGCGCCTGAAGCTCGGCATCGAGCAGCGCAACGCGGGCTTGGTTCATGCCGATGGCAAGATTTACGTCCCCATGCTGGACGACCCCGCGAGCAAGGCCGCCGGTGACAGTGAGACGGGCACGACCGGCGCGTTCTACATCATCGAGCCGAGCGACAAGGAAGGGAAAATTCTGAGCCACGTGCCGCTGGAAGGTCGCTGCTTTGGCACGCCGTCTGTCTATAACGGCAAGATCTATATGCAGACCACGCGCAAACTCTATTGCTTTGGCAAGGCGGGCAACAACCCCGGCCTTCCGCCCGAGGCCGCGCCTGAGGCCTGGCCAGCGCCCGGCAAGGCCACGCAGCTCCAAGTCATCCCCAGCGAAGTGTTGTTGAAGCCCGGCCAGACGGCGTCTTTCCGGATTCGGTCACTCGACGCGAACGGCTTCGTGGTGCAGGAGAACATCGACCCGAAGTCGCTCAAGTGGGCTGGCTACATCCCGCCGACCGCGAAGGTTCGTGCGAGCATGAAAGGCGCGTTCAACGCGAACGGCCAGCTTGTGGCCGGGCCGGAAATCGTGCCCAGCGCCGGTGCGTTCGAGGCCACGCTCGGGGGCTTGCACGGCTACATCCGTGGCCGCGTGCTGCCGGGCCTGCCAATCAAGGAGGACTTCGAGAAGTTCGACATTTCGGTGGTGCATGAGACCGAAGAAGGCGTGAAGTTTGCCTACCCGCCGCTGCCGTGGATCGGGCCGCGCTTCAAATTCGAGGTGCGCCAGGTCGGCGACACCAAGGCACTCGTCAAGGCCATTGATAACAAGTTTTTCCAGCGCGCCACCGTCTTCATGGGCGAGCCGAGCCTAAAAAATTATACCGTTCAGACCGACGTGATGAGCGAGGGTAAGCCGCGCAAGATGTCCGAGGTCGGTCAGGTCAACCAGCGCTACCTCATCGTTATGAAGGGCAACTCGCAGGAGATCGAGGTCAACTCAAACCAGGAGCGTCTCAAGGTCACCACGCCGTTCAAGTGGAAGCCGAACGAATGGTATACGCTCAAGTCCCGCGTGGATGTGAAGCCGGATGGCTCCGGTGTGGTGCGCGCCAAGGCGTGGAAACGCGGTGAGCCAGAGCCGGCCGAGTGGACCATCGAAGTGCCGCACAAGATCGCGCATCAGAACGGCTGCCCCGGCTTGTATGGCTTTGCCCCGCAGGAGATGCGCGTGTTCATTGACAACGTGAGCGTGACTGCAAACTAAATTGTTTTGTTGGAATAACCTGTTGAACCAAAGCATGAAAACTCTTCCTCTTCTCACCGCCGCGTTGCTCGCCGGCGGACTCATCACGCAAGCCCAAGATTGGACCCAATGGGGCGGCACGCAATACCGCAACATGTATAATTCCACCAAGGGGTTGCCCGACAAGTTTGAGGTGGGCAAGCTCATCAAGGGCACGGATAAATACGATCCCGGCACGCAGAAAAACGTGAAATGGGTCGCCAAGCTGGGCTCTCAGAGCTATGGCAATCCTACCATTGCCAACGGTCGCGTCTTCGTCGGCACCAACAACGACTCCCCGCGCGACAAACGGCATCTGGGCGACCGTTCGATTCTGCTCTGCCTTGATGAGAAAACCGGTGAGATGAACTGGCAGCTCGTGGTGCCCAAGCTCAAGTCCGGCAAGGTAAACGACTGGGAAAGCCTCGGTCTCCTTTCCTCGCCAACCGTCGAGGGCAACCGCGTTTACGTCGTCACCAGCCGCTGCGAAGTTCTTTGCCTGAGTGTGGAGGGCATGGCCGCAGGCAACACCGGTCCCTACAAAGACGAGGCCAAGTATGCGGTGCTCGACATCGTCGGACCCGATGGCAAGGCGGTCGCACCCATCCCGCCGGGACCGAAGGACGCCGACATCATCTGGCGCTATGACATGATGGATGAGTTAGGTGTGTTTCCTCACAACGCATCCAACTGCTCCGTGCTCATCATTGGCGACGTGATTTACGTCTGCACCTCCAACGGCCAGGACTGGACGCATGTAAATATACCTTCGCCGCTGTCACCCAGCCTCATTGCGCTGAACAAGAAGACCGGCGAACTGCTCGGCGAGGACGACGCGAAGATTGGCAACCGCCTCTTCCACGGCCAGTGGAGTTCGCCTTCGACCGGCAAGGTCAACGGCAAGGACTTGGTGTTCTTCGGCGGTGGCGACGGCTGGTGCTATGCGTTCGACGCGATTCCCAAGAAAGAAGGCGACGGCAATTTCCTGAAGACCGTCTGGAAATACGACGCCAACCCGCCGGAATATAAGGTGAAGGATGGCAAGCCCATCAAGTATCCGGCCGCTGAAGGCCCGAGTGAAATCAACTCCACGCCAGTATTCTGGAAGAACCGCATCTACACCGCTACTGGCCAGGACCCCGAGCACGGCGAAGGCATCGGCCACTTGGTTTGCCTCGATGCCACCAAGGCGGGTGACATCACCAAGACGGGCGTCATCTGGGAGTTCAAGGGCATCAACCGCAGCATCTCGACGGTCTCGATTGATCCGGACACCGGGTTGCTCTTCATTGGTGACTTCTCCGGCTTCGTGTATTGCCTCGATTCCGAGACGGGCAAGCTGCACTGGAAGTATGACATGAAGGCCCACATGTGGGGCAGCACGATGGTTGCTGATGGCAAAGTTTATGTCGGCGATGAGGACGGTGACTTCGTAGTGCTCGCCGCGAAGGGCGGGGCAAAGGCCGAAGTCCTCAGCGAGGTCAACCTCGGTGCGCCGATCTATGCCACGCCGGTCATCGCGAACGGGGTGATCTACATCGCCAGCAACACGCATTTGTTCGCCTTGCACGACTCCGCGAAGGCGAAAGCGCCGAAGCCGTGAGCGACGCGATTGCCGTTCCGTGACCGGGACATGACCCGTTGTAAAACCATCGCGCTGGGTTGGCTGGCGGTCTGCGTCGCAACGATTTCGTTGTCTGCCGCCGAGTGGGTCAGCATCTCTGACACCGTCACCAACGGCCTGTCCAAGCCCGGCACTTACGGCCCGACGGCGGGCGTGGCCGTGGATCGCGCGAATGGAAATGTGGTCATGGTGGTAAGCGACTACGGCATGTGGCGTAGCGGCGACCACGGCAAGACCTTCACGCGCGTGGACGACAAGACTATCGGCGGCCGCTGCGAGACTGGCTGGGCGTTGCAAATGGACCCGGCGGGCGGGCGAATGTTTGCCTTTATGATTTACGGCAGCAGCGCGATGACCACGGACGGCGGCAAGACTTGGGCGAAGTCGAAGTTGAGCCACCTGGACTTCGGCGGCGTGGACTGGGAAGACACCGGCAAGCGGCTCCTCGCGCATCGCCACGAGAGCGGCGGAATGCTCGCCACCAGCGACGACGGCGGCGCGACGTGGAGGGACTTGGAGAAAGGTTTCCTCAATTGCGGTGTGCTGGATCGCAATACCTTGGTCGCGACCAAAGCGAAGGAGAAAGGCATCTGGCGCAGCATCGACGCAGGCGCGACCTGGACGGAAGTTTCCACCAACACGCCGCCCGCCGGCACGCCAACGATGTTCAAAGGCGTCGCCTACTGGCCCACGGGCAAGAGCATCTTGATCAGCAAGGACAAGGGCGCGACCTGGACCGACCTCGGTCCGCTGGTGGACGCGATGTTCGGCCCGATGTTCGGCCGTGACGCAAGCCATCTGGTCGTCGTCGGTAAGAGTGGATTTCAAGAGAGCAAGGACGGCGGCAAGACCTGGCAGTCCGCCGCACCGCTGCCGCCGGGTTTCACCGTCAACTGCGTCGGCCCCAACTACGCGTGGGACCATCAGGCGAACATCTTCTACGCGTCCTCCATGTCCAAACACACGTTCAAATTTCAGCGCTGAAACAACAACCAGTTAACCCAAAGCATCCCATGCCCATCCCCACCGTTGCCCCTGAACTCGTCGCCAAGGCCAAGGCCGAACTCGACAAGCACCTCCTCGAAACCATCGAATGGCATTTCAACCCCACCACCGGTTGTCCTTTCTGGCTCGACTGGGCCAGCAAGAACTTTGACCCGCGCAAGGAGATCACGAAGTTCGAGGACATGCTCAAGTTCCCGCACTTTCAGGACGAGTTCCTGCGCGACCTCCAGCCCGAGGTCTGGGTGCCGGCGCAGTTCAAGGGCAAGCCCTTCAACATCTTCGAGACCGGCGGCACCACCGGCATGCCCAAGCAACGCATTGGCTGGAACGACTTCCGCATCGATTACTCGGAGTTCAGCGACAAAATCTCCGATGCGCATTTCCCGCGCGGTGGCGCGTGGCTGATGATGGGGCCGACCGGACCCCGCCGCCTCCGGCTCGCCATCGAGCATCTTGCCAACGTGCGCGGCAGCTCCTGCTACTTCATCGACCTTGACCCGCGCTTCGTGAAGAAGCTCATCTCGAACAAGCAGTTCGACGTGGCGAAGCAATACATGGCGCATGTCGTGGATCAGGCGGCGACCATCCTTCAGCACCGCAAGGTCAGCGGCCTGTTCACCACGCCGAAGCTGCTCGAAGCGCTCGGCGAGAAGGTGAACCTCTGGGAAGCCGGCATTCGCGGCGTCTTCTGCGGCGGCACCTCCATGAAGCCACAGGAAATCCGCTTCATCATCGAGGAGTTGCTCGAGAACCGCATCGGTTTCTACCCGACCTACGGCAACACGCTCATGGGCCTCGCTGCCAGCGTGCCGCTCCAGCCGGAGGACAATTTCAGCGCCACCTACTACGCGCCGCAGCCGCGGGCCGTCCTGCGCGTGGTGAACCCGAACAAGACCGACGAAACCGTCGCCTACGGCACGTGGGGCCGGGTCGAGCTGACCACGCTCACCAAGGAGTTTTTCATGCCGCGCTTTCTCGAACGCGATGAAACTATCCGCCGCGCGCCGCGCCCGCCCTACGCTTGGGATGGCGTTGGTGATGTGCGGCCCTTCGGGGCGATGGAGAAGAACATCGTCGAGGGCGTTTACTAAGTCACTTTTGATGACACGATCAGGGAGCGTCCCGAAATCGGGGCGCTCCCGATGCCCCTTTCAGGGCAGGGAACCAGCGACAGCCGCCGGTTGATCAGGTAGTTGTTTCGCGGTCGCAGACAACTGAACACGCCATGGTATATTTCACCGTCTATCTCAAGAACTTGAACAACGGGACCGGCTACGTGGATACCGCGCTCGCGGATGACCAGTTGATGCGGGACTATCTGCAGTATCTGGACATCGGGGTCAAAGCACACCGGGCCTACGCGGTGGTTGATGCCGGTGCCAGCGATCAACCAGTTGGTGTTTTCGCTGTGAACCTTGCCGATGTTGCGGCCATCACCGCCACCGTCCCGCGGCAGGACAATCAGCCCGAACTCTTTTCTGCGCCCGAAACATCGGTGTCCAACACCGCGCCCGACGATACCCCTCCTGCATCTGCCATTGAGCCCGACGACCGCGCGAAGTAGGCTTCGCGCGAGTCATGAGCCAGACGACCGCATCACGGGAGCCCGTGCCCGCGCACCCGCCGGACGGGCCAGTCCATCCGCTCGCCGCTGCGCTGCTGCTCTTCGTGGACAATCTCTGGAACCTCGCGGACTGGGCGGTCGTGGACTGGATCATAACGATTCCCCTGAGCTTCCTGAGTGTCTTCGGTCCCGTCGTGCTCATTCAACGCCGCCTTCACCGCGATGGTTGGGGCAAGTCACTCTTGAAGGGATTCCTGCTCGGCGTGATCGCGGGCGTGCCGACCTCCGTCACCGGAACTCCCGTGGGCCTCGCTCTGCTGACTTGGGCGGGCATCATGCGTTCGAAAAGTCCTGTGTCACCGCTCGCAGCGGTGCGCGCCTTGAGGGCGGATGGTCCAGCCCCACCCCCGCCGATTCCCATCGATGCGCAAGTCCTCACCAGTGTGCCTCCGGTTCTTCCGCAGCCGCCGCTGGCAACGATGTCACCACCGCCCGCCCCGCTGAACCCGCCGCGTCGCCTGGAGCCGTGGTGGATTAAACTCGTCATCGTTCTGCTGCTCTGCGGCACGGTTCTCCTGACGACGAAGATGGTGCTGTCCCACACCAGCGGTCTGGCCGAAAAATTCCGCACGCAGCACATCACCGAAACCTTCCTCTCCGCGTTGCCCACGCTCGCGCACACCCCGGGTGGCGCGTTGGAACTCGCCACCGCCACTTCCACCGAGACCATCCGGCGCGAGGACGAGCGCACCATCGCCTGGGACATGATTTACCTCGGCAAGACGGTCTCCGAAATCTCCGTCCCCGTGACCTACCGTTTCCACCTCGTCCTGCGCGACCCGTGGAAACTCGAAGTCGTCGAAAACACCTGCGTCGTCCACGCCCCCGCCATCCGCCCGAGCCTCCCGCCGGCCATTCACACCGATAAGATGCAAAAGCGCTCCGAAGCAGGCTGGGCGCGTTTCGATGCGAAGGAGCAGATGACCGAACTGGAACGCAGCCTTACCCCCCGCCTCGCGCGGCAGGCCGGCGACCCACGCCGGATCGACCTCGTCCGCGAGAAATGCCGCCAGACCGTAGCCGAATTTGTCCGCGACTGGCTGCTGCGCGAAGACCACTGGCGCAAGGACCGTTTCACCGGCATCAAGGTGGTGTTCGCCGACGAGCCGGCCACAAAACCAGAGCTTGCGCCGGCTGTCATCCATCTGTGATAGTCCGCACACGTAATAAATATGAGCACTGTTCCGCATCTGCCTGTTCTCCGTCTCGGCCGCAACTACGAGTCGCTCGAAAAATTCGAGGTCAAGGACCACAAGACCGGCGAGGTCAAGGCCCTCGTCTCCAACGTCAACGCGGGCATTGTGCGCCGCGATCTGGGCAAGATTGGTTCCGGCCGCGCGGCCTTGAAGAAGTTCACCTGCGCCCAGCTCATCGAGCTGTCGGCCAAGGCGGGTGATCTCTTTCTGAACGGCACCCTGCCGCTCGGGGACCAGGGCCACACGCAGTCGCCACAGCAATACATCGAGACCTTGAGCTGCACCAGCGGCCTGCCGTGGAACATGGTGCGCCGCAACATGGACAAGGTGCATTTCGCGCTGACGAACATGAAGTTCGTGCTCAACGGGCTTTCGCGCGGGCTGGATCTGGGCATTCTCGACCACGGCACCGGCGAGCAGTTCGGCACCAAGCTCAGTTACTTCCCGACGTGCGCCGCGCTCGGCCTAGTGATGCCCAGCAATTCACCGGCTGTGAACTCGCTTTGGATTCCGGCGATTTCGCTCAAAACGCCGGTGGTCATCAAGCCTGGCAAGGAGGAACCGTGGACGCCGTATCGGCTGATTCAGGCGTTCATCGCGGCAGGCGTGCCAGCGGAGGCGTTCGGTTTTTATCCGACCGATCACGAAGGAGCTGGGGAGATCCTCAAGCTTACCGGGCGTTCACTGATCTTTGGCGACAAAAACACGATGGCTCAATACGCCAACAACCCGGCCATTCAGCTCCACGGGCCGGGCTGGAGCAAATTTCTCATCGGTGATGATTGCATCGAGAACTGGCCGGACTACATCGACGTGATCGCCGGTGCCATCTCGGACAACGGTGGCCGCTCGTGCATCAACGCTTCGGCCGTCGTCGTGCCGAAATACGCCGCCGAGATCGCTGAGGCGCTGGCGAAGAAAATCGGGCCATTCGCCCCGACCCGTGCGGATGACCCGAACGCCCGGCTGTCGGGCTTCGCCAATGTGAAGATGGCGGATTTTATCGACGCGCAGATCGAGGACGGTTTGAAAGTTCCGGGTGCGACCGACGTGACCGCCAAGTATCGCAACGGTCCGCGCAAGGCCAGCTTCGAGGGCGGCACGTTCATGCGCCCAACAATTGTCTTGTGCGACAGCTTTGCGCATCCGCTCTCGAACAAGGAATTTCTCTGCCCCTACGCCAGCGTGGTGACCTGCCCGCAGTCCGAGGTGTTGCACAAGATCGGCTACACCCTCGCCGCGAGCGTGATTACGAAGGACGCGAAGTTCATCGAGGCCGTCACCGACTTCGCGGAGATTGACCGGTTGAACATCGGCCCCGTCTCCACGATGAAGATTTCGTGGGACCAGCCGCACGAGGGCAACATGTTCGAGTTCCTCTGGAAACGCCGCAGTATCGAGCGGGCGTGGTGAAGGATTTGGGCGACGCTCATGCACGCCGAGGCTGAACGTCATCTGGCACAAGCCGATCCGGTGCTGGCGCGCATCATTCACGCCGTCGGACCGTGCACGATTCGCCCGCGCCGGAACTGCCCGCCGTATCAATCGCTCGTGCAGGCTGTCGCGCATCAGCAGCTCAATGGCACGGCTGCGCAGACCATTCTCAACCGCTTCGTTGCGCTCTTTCCCGGAACGAAGTTTCCCGCGCCTGAAGCCATCGTCGCCGCGAGCGAGGAACAACTGCGCGGTGCGGGCTTGTCCCGCGCCAAGGTGGCGGCGATCCGGGACATCGCGCACAAGGCCACCACCGGTCACATGCCGACGCGGCGCGAGGCTGCGCGCCTCAGTGACGACGAACTGGTTCGACGCCTCACCGAGATTCGTGGGGTTGGGCCGTGGACCGTGGAGATGTTCCTCATCTTCACCCTGGGCCGCCGCGATGTGTTGCCGGTTGGGGATTACGGTGTGCGTTGCGGATTTGCCAAGGCTTACGGCTGGAAGGAACTGCCCACGCCCAAAGAACTTCTGGTCGAGGGCGAACTGTGGCGGCCGTATCGCTCCATCGCGTCGTGGTATATGTGGCGCGTGCTGGATGCGAAATGAGCGTGAGTCGGCGGCAGCAGTCAGGTTGAGCCGCAGCACCGGAAGCCGCTTCGCTTCAGCCCAGCACCTGTTTCCGCTTCGCCACCCACTCGGTTCCCAGCGTCTCGAGCGTCTTGGCATTCAGCCATTTTTCTGCGAGCGGGAAGATGACGCGCTCCTCGCGGTCGAAGTGCTGGCGTGAAACCACGGCGGCAATGATCAGGAGCTTCTTCGCCTGCTTGAGGTCACGGCACGATCTCACCTGCTTGAGCAGAGCATCAATGTGCTCATGCTCTGCATGGATGACTTCGTTCTGGCCAAGTTGGTCGAGGCAATGGTCCAGCGGCTCCATCACCAGTTTGTCCTCAATCAGACCGTGCGCCTCGAGCATCGCGTCCAGCAAGCCAGCCAGCGCGCGGACCTCGCCCAGCGACTTGAGCTTTGGCGTCGCTCGCTCGACGTAGTCGAAGAGGTTGTGGAAGACGACGTGTTCGGCCAGCAGGGCCTCGGTAATTTTCATGTGCGTGTAAGACTGGCTGGCGGTGGAAGCTGTTCAATCACTCCCGTGCCGACGAATTCCAGTCGCCGTCGTTGGGCGACAGCAGCAATTTTGCGCTCGGACATACGAACTCGCAAGCGGGGTTGCAAACCACCAGCACGGGCTACTGGTAGTTCTCCATTCCGGCGCACGAGCACACGAGGTTGCGGTCGCCGAAGACGTTGTCCACGCGGGCGACGGGCGGCCAGAACTTGTAGTCCACGAGGCTCTTCACGGGGAAGGCCGCTTGCTCGCGCGTGTAGGGGCGCATCCAGTCGCCGGCGATTTGGTCGGCGGTGTGGGGCGCGCCTTTTAGGAGGTTGTTCGCCTTGTCGGCCTTGCCGGTTTCCACGGCGGTCATCTCGGCGTGGATGGCAATCATCGCGTCGCAGAACCGGTCCAGTTCGCACTTCGGTTCGCTCTCGGTCGGCTCGACCATCAGCGTGCCCGCCACGGGCCAGCTCAGCGTCGGCGCGTGGAAGCTGAAATCCATCAGCCGCTTCGCCACGTCCTCGGCGGTCGTGGCCTTGAAGCCGCGCAGGTCGAGGATGCACTCGTGCGCGACGAGGCCGCCGGTGCCTTTGTAGAGCGTGGGGAAATACTTCTCCAAGCGGCGGCTGATGTAGTTCGCGTTGAGAATCGCATACTTGGTCGCCTCGGTGAGACCCGCGCTGCCCATGCACGCGATGTAAACCCACGAGATGGGCAGAATGCTCGCGCTGCCCCACGGCGCGGCGCTGACAGGGCCGATGGGGTCTTCCCCCCCGAGCGAAACGACGGGATGGTCCGGCAGGAAATCCACGAGATGCTCCGCAACGCCGATGGGGCCCATGCCGGGACCGCCGCCGCCGTGCGGGATGCAGAAGGTCTTGTGCAGGTTCAGGTGGCAAACGTCCGCGCCGATGAAGCCGGGCGAAGTCAGCCCGACCTGCGCATTCATGTTCGCGCCGTCCATGTAAACCTGCCCGCCGGCCTCGTGGATGATTTGGCAAATCTCACGGATGGTGCCCTCGAAGACGCCGTGCGTGCTGGGATAAGTGACCATCAAGCACGCCAAGTTCGCGGCGTGCGCAGCGGTCTTCGCGCGGAGGTCGGCCACGTCAATGTTCCCCTGCGCGTCGCACGCAACGGCGACGACTTTCATGCCGGCCATCACGGCGCTGGCGGGATTCGTGCCGTGCGCGGAGTTCGGGATGAGGCAGATGTCGCGGTGCGCCTCGCCCCGGCTGGTGTGATACTTCGCGATGACCAGCAAGCCCGCGTATTCGCCCTGCGAACCGGCGTTGGGCTGAAGCGAGATGCCCGCGAAGCCAGTGATGTCGGCGAGCCACTGCTCTAACTGCTTGAACAACTCCTGGTAGCCGAGGGTTTGCTTGAGCGGCGCAAACGGATGGATTTTGCCGAACTCCGGCCACGTGACCGGGAACATCTCGCTCGTGGCGTTGAGCTTCATCGTGCAGGAGCCCAGCGGAATCATCGCCTGGCAAAGCGATAGGTCGCGCGACTCCAGCTTGCGCAGGTAGCGCAGCATCTCGGTCTCGGAGTGGTGGCGGTTGAAGACCGGCGCGGTGAGGAATTCGGAAGTCCGCGCGAACGCTCCGTAGTCGCAAACTTCAGCCTGCGCGTAAAACTCCTCCAGCTTGAACGGCAACTCGAAGCCCGCGTTGAAAATGCGGACGAGCAACTCCACATCGGCAAGGTCCGTCGTCTCGTCGAGCGCGACGCCGAGCGTGGCCTTGTCCAGCACGCGCAAGTTCACGCCGTGCTTCTCGGCGACGGCGATGATTTCCTTGCTGGTGTAGCCTTTGAGCTGGATGGCGAGCGTGTCGAAGTAAGCTGTGGTGAGCACCGTGTGCCCGAGCTTCGCCACGCCCGCCGCGAGCACACGCGCGTGCCGGTGGACGCGGTTGGCGATGGCCGTCAGCCCCGCCGGCCCGTGATAAACCGCATACATCGCCGCGATGTTCGCCAGCAACGCCTGCGCGGTGCAGATGTTGGAAGTGGCCTTCTCGCGGCGGATGTGTTGTTCGCGCGTGCCGAGCGAGAGCCGCAGTCCGACCGTGCCGCGCGCGTCTTTCGAGACGCCGACGAGCCGACCGGGCATGTTGCGCTTGTAAGCGTCGCGCGTGGCGAAGAACGCCGCGTGCGGCCCGCCGTAACCGAGCGGCACGCCGAAGCGCTGCGCGCTGCCAACGCACACGTCCGCGCCGAACTCGCCCGGCGCGCGCAGCACCGTGAGGGCAAGAATATCCGCCGCGACGACTACGAGCGCTCCCACCGCGTGGGCCTTCGCTGCGAAGTCGGTGTAGTCCAGCACCGTGCCGGTCGTGGTCGGGTATTGCACGAGCGCACCGAAGACCGAGCTATCAATCGCGAACGTCTCGTGGTTGCCCACGACGACTTCGAGCTTGAGCGCCTCGGCCCGCGTCTTCACGAGGGCGATGGTTTGCGGGTGGCACGCTTCGGAGACGAAGAACTTCGCGCGGTTGTCGTTCGGCGGCATCGCGCGATGGCAGAGCGTCATGGCCTCGGCGGCGGCAGTGCCTTCGTCGAGCATCGAGGCATTGGCGATGTCGAGACCGGTGAGGTCGCACACCATCGTCTGGAAGTTGAGGAGCGATTCAAGGCGGCCTTGGGAAATCTCCGCTTGGTAAGGCGTGTATTGGGTATACCAGCCGGGGTTTTCGAGGATGTTGCGCTGGATAACTGGCGGGGTGATGCAGTCGTGGTAGCCGAGGCCGAGGTAGCTCTTGAAAATCTGGTTCTTCGCCGCGATGGCCTTGAGTTTCCGCAGCGCGTCGAATTCGGACAATGCCGCCGGGATGTTCATCGGTGTGGCCAGCCGGATGTCCGCAGGCACTAGCGCGTCAATCATCGCGTCGAGCGAGTTGTAGCCGAGGGGCTTGAGCATCTCCGCGGTCTCGTCTGCGCGGGGGCCGATGTGCCGGCGAACAAAGTTGTCAGGGTGGGCGAAGGCGGCAGGCGTGGCGGTCATCGGGTCAGTGTCAGTCAGTTGCGGACGGTTTCCGTGCGAAGCACGCGGCGAAGGTAGGAACGAGCGGAGGCAATGCAAGTTTGATTTGGGTCGGCTCACCTCGTAGCCGACGACGGGAGATGTTTTCGCCTGGCCAATCGGAAGTTGGAGAATCCTTACTCCGTTTTCAACGAGCGCGGCGCTCGCTACTGCTTCGGCGCTGCCGCCTTCGACTTCAGAAATTCCTCCGCATCCTTCTTCGGGTCGAAATCCTTCGCGAGGCCATAGGTGTCACGAATGTGCGCCAGCGCGTTACCGCGATAGTTTTCCTTCCCGGCCATCGGGAGCGTGACGCTTTCGCGCGCGGCATCGATGCGGCCGAAACTCAGATGAACTTCCCCGTGCTCGTGCGACATCGCGCCGCCTGACCGGACGAATTCCGCGAGGAACTGGCGGAGCTTTTCGTCATCGTGGCCTGCCTTGTCAAACTCCTCCTTGGGCACCGGAAAGCGGACGCGGAGTTGCTGTCCGGTCAGTATGATGAAAGGCCCGGGACGCGCCAGTGATTCGTTGATCAGTTTTCGTTCGTCGGCGGAATCTGACTTTTTCATTTCGACTTCGAGTGCGCGCCGCAGGAGCGCGTTGACTGCTTCGATCAGCTTGCTCACATTGCGAATCGTGACGCGTTGCGTGCCGCACGGTTGGCCTTTCTCGTTGAGGTAGAACTTCCCATTTTCAATGCGCACATTTGCGATCAGCAGCGCCAGCGCGTTCGTTTGCGCGCGCCGGTGCGCTTCTTCGAGTGAATTGGTTTTCGGGGTCGCGGCTTCGGTGAGCTGCTCTTTGCAGCCTTCGACGTTCAGTTCAAAAATCCAGTTGGCGAAGAAGAACGTCCGTTGTCTCTTCATCACGTTGGCAAGTTGCTCGCGCTCCTGCTCGCTCAACTGCGTCACGTCGTCCGCGCCGTAGAGGCCGTGGTAGGTCTGGTGGATGAGCAGCGTGTCGGCCTTCGTGTCGTGCTCGTAAGTCACCGTCTGGCGGTCGAATTCGATGCAGCCGGGCAGCAGCAGCACGGCGAGTCCGAGGAGGAGGCAGGTTCGTTTCAGCATGGCAATGTTCTAGTTACGCTGGCTGTGGCTGCCAAGCGAGTAGAATAGACGGCACAACTTCAGCGGTCCGCCGTCACCGGACCGGACCACGGCGTCGAGATCGGTGGGCCGCCGCTTTGGCGCTGCTTGGGATTGTGGGCGCGGGCGATCAGCCGGGCGTTGGGGGACAGGGCGATCGGCCCCGCGTAGGTCAACGCGTTCGTGCGGATCGCGCCTTGCGGCAGACGCGGGTCGAGGCCGTCCAGCGTGTAGTAGATCGTGGTGTTGGTGGATGTCGGTGCGAACTGGATTTCCAGAGCGCTGCCGGTGGTCGGGGGGAGCATTTGCGGTCGCGGCGTGAGCTGTTGATCCACGAAGTCAACGCGGTTGGAGAGCCACGTCTTCATGTGCTTCAGTTCGCTTTGATAGGAACCACCGCGCGGCTGGAAGTTCCAGCGTTTATACTGGCGCGGTTGGGCGTCGCGCAGTTCGTCGGCGAAACGGTCGGCGAGCGCGTGCAGGTTGGTCACGGAGAAATGTGTCTGCCGCAGCTCCTGCCAGCGGTCCACCCAGAGCTGCCAAAAATCCGGATCGGTGAACAAGCGCGGCCACCACGGGCCGCTGAAGAACGGGCCGGTGTTCCACTGCCGGGGATTGTCATCGCGCCCGTCGGTCGAACCGAGTGCGCGATCGAAGTCCCAGTGCGGGCCGAAGGTAAGCTTGCCGTTGCGCGGCTTGTGGAAATACGTGCTCAACACAATGGCATCCACATTGCCGCTGAGGACTTCCAGCACGTGAAAATCAATGGCAGCGGGCACATCGAAAAACGCCGGATAACCCACCTCGGGATCTTTCCACTTCGGGCCTTGCAGGGCGCGGTCGAAGTCGCGGAAGTAACTGTGGATGAAGTTGAGTTGCGCCTGCCGTTGCGGCAGACGCAGCGTGGCTTCCTTGGGATCGACGTGCACCACCGTGGTGCCGCCTGCGCCAAAACCGCTCTCGCCGGGACCGGTCCGATCGATCTTGAAGATGTATCCGCCGGTGACGTTGGGCGGCTCCAAGTCCTCCGCACTGACGTGATCGAGGTTCACGCGGCGTTTGCTGATCTTGATCTTCTCCTCCAGCACGTAGAGGCCGTGGTAGCTGTTGCCTTGCAGCGCGTTTGTGCCGCTGGTCAAAAACACTTCCACAAAGCGCGTGCGCGACGAGTAGCGGCCCATGTCGCGGCTGAGTTGATGGATGAACGGGTTGTGGAACAGCACCGGGTCGAAGCTGTTTGGCGCGTAAAGCACCCAGTCCGATTCCGCGGGCAGGCCCAGCGGCGAACGCTTTCGCTCCTCGTCAAACGCCGCGTCGTAGAAGTGCACCGCGAAGCTCGCCTGCGGCATCCCGGACGACGACGAGCCCCGCGTGTGAAAACCGCCGCGCGTGGTCAGCGTGGGCGGGTTGGTGAGCGAGGTGGTGCCGCTCAGGGGCTCGAAGAACGAAAACTGGACCGGTGCGCTCCGGCCTGGGCCGGGAATGTCCTTGCTCCGCGAATGCAGGACCAGCACCGGAAGCGTCGAGGTGAAGGTCAACGCGTTGGTGGCCAGCCTCAAATACACTTCGCTGTGCGGCGGACCCGGCAGCAGCCCGGTCTGATAGGCGCGGGCGCGCACCTGGATCGTGTTGGTCACGTTCAACGGTCCGTTCCACACAGGCGAAGCCTGCGTGGGCAGCGAGCCATCCAACGTGTAGCGGATGACAGCGTTGGTGGCCGGTCCGGGCGAGAGCGACAGTGTGAACGGCTCGGTGAAGTTGCCGCCCGGGTGCGAGAACGCGACCTCGGGCGCGAACCCCGGCCCGCCGCTCGCATTGGGTTTGCCGGGCGTGGGCTGGTGGAAGTTTCCCAGCCAAGTCGGTTCGCCGCGCACGCGTCCCACCGACACATCGACGACGGCGGGAGTTGGGGCGAACTCGGAGACGACCGCGCCTTGTGGATTCACCAGCGCAAGGTAGCTGCCCTCCGGGGCGAGCTTGAAGTTGGTGTGCAAGTGCGCGAGGTCCTTGGTGCGATCTTTGGCCGACGCGAAGACGAGCAGATACTTGTCCGGCAGCAACACCAGGCCGGGGAAGCGCCACCGGGTCAGATTGGTGCGGGCGTCGGTAAGGCTCCAGCCGGCCAAGTTCACCGGGCTTGTGCCGCCGTTGTGCAACTCGATCCAGCCCGAATGATCGCCATCGTCGTCCCGCAGGCCCGCGCGATTGATCGTCAGGAACTCCGAAAGATAAACCGAATCGAACCGCTCCGCCGCAGTGAGCGCCACGCCCTGAGCCAGCCCCAAGGCCAGCAGCCAGCCGCCGATGCGTTTCATGCCCATGCCGGCCTCATCCCGCCCTTATTTGCCCGTCGCTGAAGCACCGGATGGCTTGGCCTCTGCCTGCTTGGGCAAGCCCGGCACCAGGCTGGGATCGTATTTTGCACCCGCCGAGACTTGCACCACGGTGATCCGCACTTTGGTGGGGAAGAACTTCTCGTGGTCCGCCCGCTTGTGGGCGTGACCGCTGCCGCCGCTGTTGTCTTTCATCACCAAGTCCATCTGCTTGATGCCTTCGGTCCAGACGATTGCGTCGTTCTGCCAGAAGGACTTCATGGACACGTCCCTTTCATAAACGCCCTTCTCCCGATACACATCCGTGCCCGTGCAACCGTAGCCGTTGCCCTGCCCACGATTGGGGATGTAGCAAATGCTCCAGGTGGTGGGCTCCCCGCCTGTAGGTTTTTCGAGCACTTCGGTGCGGATGTGAATCGTCCCGTTGCGATAATCCACCGGAGCCGTCCAGTCGGGGGGCCGGTCGGGGTTCAAGCGATCCCCGCGCACGTAGTAATGCGACTTGCTCGGGGTGGAGGTGTCCGCGTCCATCTTGGTGAAGGTAAACGTCACGTCGAACAGGACGAATTGCGCGGCGAAGCCCGGAGCGAGCAGCGCGAACAGGATCAAGCCGCACACCATCCCGACCTTCCTCGTGGCTTCGCCGCGCGCCTTGCTCAATGGGGTTGCCGCCGATTGCCCCGATGGTTCGGTTGCTTCAGCGGGCGAGCGAACGGACAACGGTGCGGAGTTCATGTCGTCAGCGTGCCTCCGGGTTTTTTCGCTGTCCAGCGTGGGATGTGAGGGTGCATTGGCAATGACTCCATTCCGCCCTTGTCCTCAGCCGCGTGGCGTCTAGGCTTGGCCATCAGCACATGAAAAACATCCTCATCTGCCTCCTCGCCATGACCACCCTCGCCCCTGCCTTTGCGGCCGCAAAACCACAGGCGCAGCCATTCGGCAAGACCACCGACGGCACTCCCGTTGAAATTTACACGCTCACCAACCCCAAGGGCACCCGCCTCCGGGCCATGACCTATGGAGCCATTGTCGTGAGCCTCGAAACCCCGGACCGCAACGGCCAGAGCGCCGACATCGTGCTGGGTTACAACACCCTTGCTGAATACCTCAAAGACACGCCCTACTTCGGTGCCATCGTGGGCCGCTACGGCAACCGCATTGCGCACGGCAAATTCTCCCTCGCCGGCAAGTCCTACACCTTGGCGACCAACAACAGCCCCGGCGGCATGCCCTGTTCGCTCCACGGCGGATTGAAGGGCTTTGACAAGGTTGTCTGGCGCGGCGAGCCCTTGGCCAAACCCGGCGCGCAAGGCGTCAAGTTCACCTACGTCAGCAAGGATGGCGAGGAAGGCTATCCCGGCAACCTGACCCTCAGCGTCACCTACTGGCTCGGCGAGGACAACGACTGGCGCATCGATTACCTAGCCACGACGGACAAAGCCACGCCCGTGAACGTCACGCAACACAGCTACTTCAACCTCAAGGGCGAGGGCAACGGCGACATCCTCGGCCACACGCTGACCTTCAAGGCCTCTCGGATCACTCCTGTGAACGCCGGGCTCATCCCCACCGGCGAACTCCGCTCCGTCCAAGGCACGCCGTTCGATTTCTCCACGCCCCACACGATCGGCGAGCGCGTCAACGCGACCGACGAACAGATGAAGTTCGGCGGCGGTTACGACCACAACTGGGTGCTCGACAGCCAGAATGGCAGCCTGGCCCTGGCCGCCACCGTCCACGAGCCCACGACCGGTCGCGTGATGCAGGTGCTCACCACCGAACCCGGCCTGCAGTTCTACTGCGGCAACTTTCTGGACGGCAAATTGATCGGCAAGAGCGGCAAGCCCTATCAGTTCCGCAACGGGTTCTGCCTCGAGACGCAACACTATCCGGACTCCCCCAACCAGCCGAAGTTCCCCAGCACCATCCTGCAACCGGGCCAGACCCTGAAGAGCACCACCGTTTACCGCTTCTCGGTGAAATAGCCGCCTACCGTGGTGCCCTCGATCGTGGGACGGTCAGTTCTTCACCTGCGCGAGGCAGTGGGTGAGGTAGGGGAGCAGTTGCTTCTTGCGCGAGACCACGCCGTCGAGCTGGAAGATGCCGGGTTCGAGCTTGGGGTAGTCCACTTTGTCGAGGAAGGTTTTCTCGCCGGCAACGAGCAGAAGGGAGCCTTGCAGCACGACATCGGTCACGAGGAGCGTGGCCATGTAGTAGCCCCTTTGCTCGCGGTAAGCGTCGAGGGCGGTGAGGACTTCGGCCTTGCGCTTCCAGAACTGGTCGAAGCCCAGCTCCTCGATCTGCGCGACGCTGAAGGTGCGGCCGTTCTCGACATACTCCTTGCAGTCGGTGGTGATGGCCTGCGTGGCGGGCTTAGTGGTCAGGAGCGAGCCGGAGGCAAAGAGTTTCTCGGTGAACTCGGTGGCGTTGACGCCGGAAATCTTTTCCAGTCGGCCGAGGATTTCCGCGTCGCGGGCCGTGGTGGTCGGGGAGGTGAGGTTCAACGTGTCGGAGACCAGGCCCGCGAGCAGGAGGCCGGCAATGCTGGGCGGGAGCTCGACGCCGTAGCGGAAGAAGCAGTCGGCCACGATGGTGCTGGTGGAGCCCACGGGCTCGTTGCGGAAGAGGATGGGCTGCTGCGTGGTCAGCGCGCCGATGCGGTGGTGATCGATGATCTCGAGGATCTCGACCTTGTCCGCGCCGGCGACGGCCTGGGACAGTTCGTTGTGGTCCACGAGGATGAGCTTGCGGTCTACTTTCTTGAGGAAGTCAGACTTGGACAGGATGCCCACGGTGCGGCCCGTGCGGTCCACGACGGGGAACGCTTGGAAGGCCGAGGCAGTCGCGACGGCCTGCACGTCGGTGAGGGATTCGTCCTCGCGGAAGGTGAGGAAGTGCTCGTGCAGCATGTGGCTCACGGAAATGGCGCCGCGGCAGAGCATCGCGGTGGTGGCGGTGTCGTGCGGCGAGACGATGAGGCTGACCTCGTTCTTCTTCGCGGACTCGATGGTTTTGGGTTCGATGTGCAGGCCGCCGGTGACGATGACGAGCCGCACGCGTTCGCGGATGGCGAGGTTTTGGATGTCCCAGCGGTCACCGACGACGACGACGAGCTTGTCGCGCGGGTAGGTGTCGAGCCGTTCGGCGAAGGCTTCGAGGCTCATCGCGCCGATCATCATCACGAGGTCCTCCTCGCGGTCGGGATCGACGGAGAAGAGCAACTTGCCTTCGAGCGTGCGGGCCAGGTGGCGCATGGAGGCGACGACGCGGCGGGAGTCGAAGAGGCGGTTGCCGGGGGCGAAGAAGAACTTGCTGAGTTTGAAAAGCGAGAGCAGGCCGCGGCAGGAGCGGTCCTCGTTGAGCACGGGCAGGACGCGGATGTTGCGTTCATCCATGATGCCCAGCGCCTCGCTGACGGAGGCGGCGGGGGGCACGGCGATGACGTTGGTCTGCATCACGTCGCGGACCTTGGGCGAGACGTCCGAGACGAAACGCGGGGGCGGGACGAGGAAGGACTTGAGGACGAAGTCGATGCGGTCGTTGGTGTCGCCGCAGCGCGCGGCCTCGACGTTGCGCATGCCGGTGCGGCGCTTGAACTCGGCGTAACCGATGGCCGAGCAGATGGCGTCGGTGTCGGGGTTCCGATGGCCGATGACGAGGATGTCGCTCATGAGTGCCACGCGCGGGGGCGAGGGCGGGATTGCAATAGCTGCTACGGCGACGCAGCGCAAGCCTAGGGGCGGAGCACGTGCACGCTTGCCGTCGGGCACGGTTCCGCCAAGACTGCGGCGTGCCTGTCCATTCCATTCGCTGGCTTCGGATGTTGCTGGCCTTGCCGCTGCTCTGGCTCGTCGGCTGCACCAGCCCGCGTCCCGGCGCGCTGCTGAAACGGCAGGGCGACGAGATCATCGTGGCCGGGCAGCTCTTCCACACGGGCACGCGCGTGGTGACGTGGATGGACCCGAACGGTTATGACGCCTACCGCACGGAGCGGCGGTTCGCGCCGTTCGACCAGTCGTCCTGGGAAACCTCCAAGGTGGCCGTGGTCGCGCTCAAGACGCCCAACCGCTTTGGCCTGCGCAAGGACGGCCTGACTGATGCCCAAGTTGAGCGCGTGCGTGGCGGTGGCTGGGACTTGCCGTTGCTGCGTGAGCAGGTGGATCAATTCGTCCTGCACTTCGACGCGTCCGGCACGAGCCGGCAGTGCTTCAACGTGCTGCACGACCACCGCTGCCTCAGCGTCCACTTCATGCTCGACCTCGACGGGACGATTTACCAGACGCTCGATCTCAAGGAGCGCGCATGGCACGCGACCACCTCGAACACCCGCAGCATCGGCATCGAGGTCGCAAACATCGGGGCGTTCGCGCCGGGGCAGCAGCGGATGTTCGAGGAATGGTATCAGCGCGACAACACCGGCTGGCCGCGCGTCGTGGTGCCGGCCCGCTTTGGTGAGCCGGGCATTCTCACACCCAATTTCATCGCGCGCCCGGCGCGGAAGGAGTTGGTTGTGGGATCGGTGCAAGGCCGGCAGTTGCAGCAATACGATTTCACCCCGCAACAATACGCCGCGCTCATCAAGCTTACTGCCACGCTCTGCAAAGTGTTTCCCAAAATCCGCTGCGACTACCCGCGCGGCGCGGATGGCCAGCTCCTCACCAGCAAGCTGCCGGACGAGGTGCTGAACAAATACCAAGGCATCCTCGGCCACTATCACGTGCAGACGAACAAGGTTGACCCCGGCCCGGCGTTTCAGTGGGAGCACGTCATCGGCGAGGCGAAAAATTTGCTGAAATGAAGCATTTCAAAGCGATCGCTGCGATGTCGCTGAACCGCGTCATCGGGGACGGCAACAAAATCCCGTGGCACCTGCCGGAGGATTTCAAGTGGTTCAAGCAAACCACCCTCGGCCATGTGCTCGTGATGGGGCGCAAGACCTTCGAGTCCATCGGCCGGCCGCTGCCGGGGCGGGAGACCATGGTGTTGAGCCGCACCGGCTGGAGCCATCCCGGCGTGCGGACGGTGGCAAGTCTCGACGCGGTGGCGGAGCTGGCAGACGAGCGGCAGGTGTTTATCTGCGGTGGGGCACAAATCTACGCACAGGCATTGCCGCTGTGTGAAGAGCTGTTCCTGACGCTCGTGAAACGGGAGGTGACGGGCGATGCCTTCTTCCCACCGTTCGAGGATCGCTTTGAGTTGGTAGAAGAACTCCGCGACACGCCGGAGTTCAAGATTTTGCACTACCGCCGCCGTGGGTGAAACTCGTGCCGTGTGGCAAGCACCGCGACGGATGCGTGAGTTTCTACACTGAGCTCACCCCAGCTTCAGCGGCCCGCCGTCACACAGGGCAGCCTTGCCGAAGGTTTCGAGGCGGTGGCCCATGGCGAGGGCGAGGGCGAGGTGCAGCCGATTGTGCGCGACTTTGTCCAGTTGGAGCGAGCGGCCCATCTTGAAGCCGGGCGCGCCGCCCACGAGCAGGAACGGGATGTTGTCCAACGTGTGCGAGCTGCCCCGGCCAAGTTCGTTGGTCCAGACCACGAGAGTGTTGTCGAGCATCATGCCCTCGCCGCCGGGCTCGGGGGTGGTGGCGAGCTTCTGCACGAGGTAGGCGAGTTCGCCCGCGAACCATTTGTTGATCTTCACCAGCTTGGCGGCTACGGCCTCGTCCTTGTCCTCGTGCGAGAGCGCGTGATGGCCTTCCTTGATGTCCAGCCAGTTCATGCGCGCACCGCCGACGGACTTGGTGAACTGGAGCGTCGCGACGCGGCACATGTCGTTGACGAAGCTGTTGACGAGCAGGTCAATCTGCATGCGGCTCAGGCGCGGGAGGTTGTCGTTCTGGTCGGCGACGCCTTCGCCCAAGGTCGGCGGGGCGGCGTGGAGCTTCTGCTGTTTGGCGTTGGCAATCTCCTGCTCCATCTGGCGAACAAGGGCTTGGTGCTCCTCCAGTAGCCGGCGGTCCGCGGCGCTGATGAGCTTGCCGACGCGCTGCAAGTCGCCCTTCACGGTGTCGAGGACGCTCTGGAGGTTCTCCTTGTCCTTCATCTGCCCGTAGAGCTTCTCATACATCTGGTAGGGGTCGGAGATGGGCGCGACGGGTTTGTTCGCGCCGGCGTAGCTCATGCGGGTCCAGGGATCGGCGCGGTCCGTGACGCCGACGCCGAACTCGAGCGAGCCGAAGCGCGTGCGGGTGTCGTCCTTACTCTGGAGGAAGTTTTTGATTTCCTGGTCAATGGAAATGCCGCTGGCCCAGCCCGCCGGTGCGCCGCCGCCGCCCATGATGTTGCCGGGGAAGAGCTCGATACCGGTGAGCAGGCAGCTCATGCCGCGCATGTGGCTGTCGCCGTCGCCTTTGACTTTGTTGCAGACGCCGTTGAGGACGAGCATCCGGTCCTTGAAGTCTGCGAGCGGCGTCATGATTTCCTTGAGCTGGAAATCCGTGCCGGTCTCGTCGGGCCAGTAAGCTTTGGGGATGGTGCCGTTGGGGCTGAACATGAACACCAGGCGCTGCCGCGGGCGCGCGGGCGCGGCGAGGCCGAGGCTGGGCAGGCCGGTGATGAACGGCAGCGTGGCGGCGGAGAGGCCGGCTTGCTTGAGGAATGTGCGGCGATGGAGGGCGTTCATGATTTCTTTTTTGCTGTGCTGGCCGGCTTCTCAGTTCCCTGCAACGCGGACACCGTCGCGATGTCCACAAGCAGCTTCTGAATATTATACCCGGACTGGACGAAGGAAAGGTGCAACTGGTTCAACACGTCCGGGCCGTAGGCGAGCATCGGCTGCTTCACGACCTGGCTGAAGAGCTGTTCGATGAACGCGTTGTGCGCGTGCTCGCTCTTCACGGCAAACTCGGCGATGTCCCTCGCGCCGCGGAGCCGCACGATACCGCCGTCGTCGGTGGTGTAATCGGCGGCGGCGTTGATGGGACGATTGCCGTCCTTGTCGCGGAAGCGCCCGACGGCGTCGAAGTTCTCGAGGCTGAAGCCGAGCGGGTTGATGACGGAGTGGCAGCTCTGGCAGGCCTGCGGGCGCGTCAGCTCGGTGATCTTCTCGCGCATCGTCATGCCGGGCTTGAACTCGCCATCCTTGAACGCAATCGCCATCGGCGGTGGACGCAGTGCGCGGCCCACGATGTTGCGCGTCAGGAACACGCCGCGATGGATGGGCGAACTAGTCTTGTTGTAGGAAAAAGCCGCGAGCAGATACGGGTGCGTGATGACGCCGGAGCGCTGCTTGGGGTCGAGCTCCACGCGCACGAAGTCTTCGTTTGTGGTGGCGCTGATGCCGTAGAACTTTGCCAGCCGACCGTTGACGAAGAAGTCATCTTCCAGCAGCAGGCGGCGGTAGTCCGAGGACTCCGTCCAGACCACGTCGTCGAGGAAGAGGTTCAGCGACGTGCGGAGGTCGCCAATGATTTCCGGCGTGAAGCCGGGGTAAACACTCGGGTCTTTGGTCAAGTCCTCGATGTGGTTCATCTGAAGCCAGCGATGGAGGAAATACTGCATCTTACCGCGCGTGCGGGCGTCGGCGAGCATCCGGCGGGCTTGCGCGGAAACTTCCTCGCGCGCGCGCAACTTGCCTTCCGCTGCGGCTTTCAACAGCGCCGCGTCCGGCAGCGAATCCCACAGCCCGAAGGCCAGCCGCTCGGCCATGGTGAAGTCATCCGGCTGCGCGCCCTCGATGCCCAGGTAGAGGAAGCGCGGCGACTTGAGCGTGAGCAGCACGACGCGTTTCACGCCGTCATCAAGCTTGGCCGCGCTGCGCAAGGGCAGGGTGACGAAGAGGTTCTTCTGCTCGGCCGTCAGAGGACGACGGAACGCCCTCGCGACGAGTTCTGCGCAGAACGCTTCGACCTTCTCCGCGCGGTCCTTGTCGTTCGGCTTGCTGCGGGACAGCCGGTCCAAGTTCTTTGCCACGTGCGCGGCAACCTCGATGGCCACGTGCGTCACGGCTTCGTCCCATTCCTTCGACACCGACACGCCGCGTTCGTAGCCCACGCTACTGTCGTCGGCGGGGAACGGCGTGGCGATGATGAACGTGGCGGCGGTGCGCTCAGGGGCGAGGTTGCGCGCGGGGATGACTTGCCGTGCGCCGTGCGGCGGCTGCCAGAGCAAGGTGACGTTCGCTAGCGGGTCGCGCGAGGTCTTGAAGAACTCCAGCCGCAGCGGATACGCGCGCCCGCCGATGAGCTTGAGCGTCGCGGTGTGTTCCAGTCCCTTGAACGACGACACCGAGCCGTCAATGAGCGGTTGGTCGTCGTTGTTGACCCACAGCCGGATTCCGTTCGCCGTCTTCACGACGAATTCGTAGTCGCCCGACTCGTCGGCGATGACGGAGCCGGTCCAGTTCAACGCGAAGCCGTTCGTGCCCTCGCCAGCCCACTCCGGGCGGCCCTTGCCGAAATCGAATTCGATCTTCGTATCATTGCGCTCCAGCGCCTTGTCCTCGCGCCGCGTGTTGCGCGACTTGTAGCCGACGACGGCGAGGCCCTTGCCCGGCGAGACCTTTGGCTCATCGGCGACGCGGAAGAGGTCAGCCACGGCGAGCAAGTGCTGACGGTTCGTGAGCCGCACCAGTTCGACGCGCGCGGGCTGAAGCTTCGCCCGTGCCTCGCGTGAGTAGAACGTGTCGTGGATGTAGCGTGCGACGGCGTCGGCGTTCGGGCCGGTGCAGGAGCCGGGTTTGTCCTCCGGCATGGTCTTGGCGATGTAGCGTGTGAGTTTCTCGACGGACCAGTCGCCGACGAGCGGGTCGTTGTATTTGCCCTTCACGCCCTGGCCGGCGGGGCCGTGGCACTTCACGCACTGCTGCTTGTAGATGGCCGGCCCGTCCGGCTTGCGAGAGAAAAACGAAAAGCCGGCGGCGTTCGCGAAGGAGGTGAAGTCCAGGCTCAATAACAGCAGCGCAATGCACGCCAAGATGCGGCGGGTCGAGTGCTGCCAGCGGGTTGGTTGCGGGACGAGAGGCGTCTTCAAAATCGAAAGCGAGACGGGTGCGGTGGGGGAATCATTCGACCGAGTTCGTGTTCAATCCAGCCGCACCTTTCCGCATGGGAATGGCAGTTTACTTCCAATCATCCGTGCGGAAGGTCTGCGCGGGCAGTCCATCTTGATTGAACAGGTTGGCCCATGGATGCGCGCTCGCCCACGCGTAACGAACGGCGGAGGGCTTCGCGACTTTGTCGCTGGAGACGATGATGGTGTCGCCGTCGATGACGGCGTCGGCCCAGACGAACTTCTTGTCGTCTCCGGCGATGGCGAAGCCTTGGGGCTTGTCGCTGTGGCGGGCGACGAGCCCCTTGCCGACGTGCGTGAACTTGAGGCGGACTTTCCCGCCCTCGATCGTGTGTGAGGCAAGCAGCGGTCCCTGCGTCTCGATGGGTTTGCCATAGACCATTCCGAGCGCGACCTGGCTGGCGCGCGTGCCGTAGCCGGATTTGTTGGTTGGATGGACACCGGCGCCGAGGTCGCTCGCGGTGACGAGCGCGGTGTTGGGATGGCGCTGGATGCGGAGGTGCAACTCGCGATACGCGCCGTCGGTCGGCACGGCGGCGGGTAGCGCGGCGAACTTGCTCGCGTTCTTCGTCAACGGGTTTTCGTAGCCATACGCGCAGCCGTTGCCGCTGGGCTTCTGGATGTAGAGGAAGGGGAATTCGCCTTGGCCCCAGTCCTTGCGCCAGCCTTTGATGAGGGCACCCATCAAGGTGAATTGATCCACGCCCACCACGGCCGTGCCGCTTTCGCCTTGGTCCCACAATACGCCGCGAATGCCGTAGCCGACGTAGCCGCGAATGTGCGACTCGAAGAGGTGGCCGATCTTCTGGCCGGTCGTGGTCTCGCCGGGCTTGCCGGGGGGAGCGGGCTTGCGCGGCGCGGGCTTGCCGTCCTTCTTCGCAGTTTCGGTTGCCTTCTCCCACGCCGCCAGTTCCTCGGGATATTTCTTCTGCAAGGTCTCGAACGGATACGTCTTGGCGAACTCAGCGGCTGCCGCCTTGCACGCTGCATCGCTCTGATACATCTCCTCGCTCAACCAATAGCCCGAAGGCGTGCCGCCCACCGCGCCGAGCATGAGGCCCACGGGCACTTTCAACTCCTCATGCAGCCGGATGCCGAACGGATAGAGCAGTGCGCCAAAGCCGCCGCTCGTCTGCGGCGTGGCGACCTGCCACGTGCCGCGCGAGTTGATGTGGCGAATCTGCGGGAAACTCTTCGTCGCAAGGTCGGCGAGCACGTCGTCGCCCTTCGCGTAGCCGCTCACGCGGCCGTCCATGTTCGATTGGCCCGAGCCCACCCAGACTTCGCCGACGAGGACATCGGTGATGGTCAACGTGTTCTTGGCCTTCACCGTGAGCGTGAGCGGGTCGCCGACTTTGAGCGCGTCGAGCTTCACGCGCCACTTGCCCTGCGCGTCGGCCTTGGTGGCCTTGGTCTGGCCGGCAATGGTGACGGTAACTTCCTCGTCGGGCGCGGCCGTGCCCCACACGGGCGCGGCAAGGTCGCGCTGCAAAACCATGTGGTCGGAGAAGACCTGTGGGAGCTTCACGTCGGCGCGGACAGAAAAAGCGACGGTGAGTAACAGAGCAGAGGCGAGGCGGAGATGCATGGCGGTCGTGTTCAAGTGACTTTCAGACAATGATGATAGTGTAGCAATTGGTTGGCACAGACTATTTTCGGACTTCCGGCGTCGCGGTGAGTTCCACGCGTTTGCCGTCGCGGAGCACGATGACCTTGACCGGCTGGCCGATCTTCACGGCTTCCATCGCGTAGGTGTAGTCGTAGATGTTCGTGATCTTCTGGCCGGCAAACTCCACGATGACGTCGCCGCCCTTGAGCCCGGCCTTCTCTGCCGGGCTGCCGCCGCGTGTGCCGCTGAGTTTGACCCCGGCCACTTCCTGCGCGTAGTCGGGAATCGTGCCGAGGTAGGCGCGGAGCTGCTCGCGGCCACCGCCGCCGTCCTTCTTCTCCACCTTCGCGTAGGCGGGGCGTTCCGCGCCGGTCATCAGGTCCGTGACGAGCGCGCGCGCGAACTTCGTGATGCGTTCCAAGCCTTCGTAGTTCAGCGTGTCGGGCTTGTCGGCTGGGCGGTGATACTCCTCGTGGCTACCGGTGAAGAAGGCGATGACGGGCACGTTCTTCGGGTAGAACGGCGTGGTGTCGGTCGGGAGATACGGGTCTTCCTGCAACGTGAGGTTGAAGCCGGCGGCGACGTTGCGTTTCTCGATGAGCTTGCGCCACGCAGGCGAGGAGCCGATGCCTTGGAGGTTCAGCTTGTTGTCGCGCAGGCGGCCCACCATGTCGAAGTTCACGTAAGCCACGACGTTCGAGAGCGGCACGGCCGGGTGCTCGGCGAAGTGCGCGGAGCCAATCAAGCCGACTTCCTCGCCGGACCACGCGGCGAAGATGATGCCGCGGCGGAGGCTCGGCTTCTCCAACACGGCTTGCGCGGAAATCGCCCCAGCCAGTTCAAGCAACGCCGCTGTGCCGCTGGCATTGTCGTCCGCGCCAGGATGGACTTTCCCCTCCTCGTCCTTGCGCGCGAAGCCCCCGGTTTCGCCGTGGCCGAGGTGGTCGTAGTGTGCGCCGACGATGACATACTCGCTCGTGCCCACGGGCGGCAGGTGCGCGAGGACGTTGCGGTCCTGCTTCTTCACGTGCTCGACGGCGGCGGAGAGTTTTACGGCAACGTTCTTGAGCGCAAACGCGCCTTCGGCGTGCGGGTCTTCTTTGTCCAGCGCGGCCTGGATCTTCTTCAAGTCCTTGCCCGCGGCGGCGAACATCTTCGCCGCCGTGTCGCCATTGATGCTGGCGCAGACGATGCCGCTGTGGCTCGCGCCGGTCTCGAAGGTGAGCTTGGCGAGTTCGCCCGCGTTGGGCGAGGTCGGGCCGGTGACGACGAGCAGCGCCTTCGCGCCGCGATTACGCGCGATGAGGGCCTTGTAGCGCAGTCCAGCGTAGCGGTTCAGCTCCTGACGACGCTTGGCATCGGCCTCCTCGGGCACGTAACGCAGGACGAGCACGACTTTGTTTGATACATCGAGGCCGGCGTAGGAGTCATAGCCCTCACCGAGCTTTCCGGGAACGGAAAGGCCGTAGCCAGCGAAGACGACTTCACCCTCGACCGTGCCATTCGCGGTGAAGGCAAGCGGGCGGAAGTCCTTGTCCAGCGCAAGCGTCGCAGGTGCGGCAGCGGCGTGAAGCGTGGCGGAGTTTTGATTAGTCAGCACGCGCACGCCGGAGCTGAACTCGAAGGGTTGGAAGAAGTTGGTGGAGCCGGGCAGTGGCTGGAGGTTGATGGCCTTGAAGTAATCGGCGATGAAGGCTGCGGCCTGTTGTGCGCCGGACGTGCCGGTGAGACGACCTTCGAGAGCTTCACTGGCGAGGAAGCTGACCTGGGCGCGAGCGTCATCGGCTTTGATTTCAGCGGAGAAGCTGCCTAGTTTCGGGGCGGCGGGTTGCGTGCTCCGGGTTGCGTGTTCCGTGCTCGCCGTTTTCGACTGACCACTGGCCACTGAAGACTGGCCACTCGCCCCGCTACGCGCGGGAGCTTGCGCCAGTGCTGCCAGTGCCGCCGTGTGATTCCAATCCGCCATGAAGATTTGCGAGTTCTTCTCCGGCGTGCGGCCGCTCGTCCACGCAAGCTTCTTGCCGTCGGGGGAGAAGACGGGCAGGCCATCGAACCCGTCCGTGTAGGTGACGCGCACAGGCTCCTTCGTGCCGAGCGCGTCCACGATGAACAGCTCGAAGTTGGCGAAGCCGAGCTTGTTCGCCGTGTAGATGACGTATTGGCCGGACGGGTGGAAGTAGGGGGCCCAGGACATCGCGCCGAAGTCGGTGAGTCGGCGCACGTCGGAGCCGTCGAGCTTCATGGTGTAAACGTCGGCGGTGTCGCCCTTCTCGTTGAAGCGCCGCCAGATGATGCGCTGGCCGTCGGGCGAGAAGAACGGGCCACCGTCGTAGCCGGGCGTGCTGGTGAGGCGGCGCACGTTCGAGCCATCGGCGTTCATCAGGTAGATGTCGCCGAAGTAGGACGGGTCTGTCTGCATTCGCTTGCGATCCTCGGGCGAGAGTTTCTCCAACGGAAACGCGTGGCGCATGGAGCAGAACGCGATGAGCTTGCCGTCGGGCGAGTAGCTGCCCTCGGCGTCGTAACCAGGCGCGTCGGTGAGACGGCGGATGTTGGAGCCGTCGCGCTTGGCGACGAAGAGTTCCATGCGGTCGTCGTAGTCCCACGCGTAGCGACGGGATTTGCCGGTGGCGCGGAAGTCGAGCTCGGCTTTCTGCTTGGCCTTGGCCTCCGGGTCAACGTGCGTGCTGGCGAAGAGCACGTCATCACTGCCGGGGCGGAGGAAGGCGCAGGTCGTCTTGCCAGCGCCGGGGGAGACGCGGTTCACATCGCCGGTCTCCAAGTTCAGCAGATAGATTTGGTAGAACGGATTGTCCGGCTCGCGCTCGCTCTGGAAGACCATGAACTTGCCGTCGCTGGAGAAGTAACTCTCGCCACTGCGGCGGCCTTCGTAGATGAGCTGGCGGGGGTTGGTGAGGAACTGGGCTTCCTTCGCGGAGTCATCCGCGCGCAGCGGTTGAAGCGCGGCGGCGCACAGGGCAAGCAGCAGGCAGAGGCGTTGGCTCATGGCAGACATGGACGTTTGAACTGGGCCGGATGGTGGAAGGCAAATGCGCGCCGGGCAAGCGCGCAGGAGGAAACACTCGCGTTCGGTGGCGGGCTGGTTAGGTTCGCTGCGTCAGAGCGATGAATCGTTTACTCACCCATTGGCTGGTCGGGCTGGCGTTCGCGGTGTCCGCCGCCGCGCAAGTGCCGTCGAATTTGGCGGGTGACAAACCACCCACTCCGCCGAGCATCCGCGAGGTTTCCCCCGGCGTGTTTCAGGTCGGCGGTGTGAAGCTGGAGAAGGCCGCGCGACGCGTGTCCTTCCCAGCCAAGCTCAACATGACCGATGGGCCGCTCGAATACCTGCTCGTCACCACGCTGGGCAAGACGCACGAGAGCGTGCTCAAGACCGACGTTGAGCCGCACCATTTGCAGGTGGCCATGCTGCTCCTCGGTGCGAAAGGTATGCAGGCCGCGCCGCTCACCAATGCCCCAGCGGGCGGTCCCATTGCACAAGCACAGGGGGAGCGTAACCCGCCGTTGCCGGGCGAAGCGGTGTTGATCGAGGTGGCGTGGACGCACGACGGCAAGTCGCAACGCAAGCGGGCGGAGGAGCTGGTCTTCAATAAGCGCGCTAAGGAGCCGATGGGCAAGGGGCCGTTCACCTTCACCGGTTCACGTGTGTGGCAAGGCAAATTCATCGCGCAGACCGAAGGCTCGCTCATCGCGCTCATCACCGATCCCGACGCGGTCTTCAACAATCCGCGTCCGAACCGCGACGCGGATGACACGTGGGTCGTGCGTCAGCAGGACGTGCCGCCGCTGGACACTACGGTGGAGGTGCGCATCACGCTGGGGCCGGTGGAAAAAGTGCCGGCGGGGCAGGGGAAGTAGTCGAGCGATGTCCTGTAGTGGCGATCTGTGCCCACCGGCCGGAGTTTCGAGTCTCCACGCCTGTCGGGTTGCGTCGCCCTCGGTGGTGACAGACGGCCGCTACAGTTGCGTTTTGCCGCGTGTAAGTTTTCCCGTCCTTTGGCAAACTCTCCGCGAATGGACCACGACGCAGAAGCGCTCCACGCTGCCATTGATGAAGTGCTGGCCGGCCACCGCGAGGCTTTCCGGCATATCGTCCGGGAATACGGCCTGGGCGTGCGCGGCTTCATCGCCAGCCAACTCTATCATCTCGACGACGTGGATGACCTCGCGCAGGACGTGTTTCTCGCGGCCTTCGAGAGCCTCGGCTCCTTTCGCAAGGGCGACGATTTCGGCGCGTGGCTGCGTGGCATCGCGCGCAACAAGGTGAAGATGTATTTCCGCAGCCGGATGCGCCGCGAGAACGCGATGGAACGGTTCCGCTCGGAAGTCAGCGAGCTGGTCGAGCCGGATTTGGAACACGCGTCGCTGGCTGTCGAGGACCAGCAGTTGGCGCGGCTGCTGCATTGCATCAGCAAGCTGCCGGACAAGATGCGCCGCATCATCCAAGGCGGTCTTGAAGGCCAGAAAGCGCAGGCGCTCGCCGAGGCGATGCAGTCGTCCGTCGCGGTCATCTACGTCACCAATCACCGCGCGCACAAGCTTCTGCGCGAGTGCATGTCACGGAAGGCCGCGTGATGGACCCGGACCTGCAAGACTTGGTCGCCGCGTGGCTGCGGAATGCGGACCTGACGGAGGCGCGGCGCAATGAACTGTTTGCGCGGTTGCGCAGTGACGAAACGTTCCGCCGCGAGTTCGTCGAGGAAATCCAGATGCATGGCTACGTGCGCGCCGCGCAATCCGCCGAGCCGCGCTGGCCGTTGCTGGAGGAGGCGCTGGGCGACCGTCGGGACGCGCCGGGCTTGGAGGATTCCATCATGGCGCGGCTGGCGCAGATGCCCACGCCACAACGGCAGCGCACGTGGAGTATCTGGTGGGCTATCGCGGGTGTGGCTGCGCTGGTGGGTTTGATCGCGGTGCTGCTGCCGCAATCCGGCAAGGACACGGGAACGGCCAAGTCGGCCGCGATTACAAGCACGCCGCCACCGTCGCGCGCGATTGCGATGTTGTCGCACGTGGTGGAAGCAGCGTGGGCTGATGGCGAACCGGAGCGGCAGGAGGGGGCGGAATTGCCCGCTGGTTGGCTGCGGTTGGCCTTGGGCACGGTGCAGATTGATTTGTTTTCTGGCGCGCGGCTGTTTGTGGAAGGCCCGGCGCAAATTGAGCTGCGTTCTTCCGGCGAGGCCTTCCTGCTAGTGGGCAAAGTCGCTTGTGAACTGGGGCAGTCCACGCGCGGTTTCCGCCTGCTCACGCCCGGCCTGACGGTGATGAACCAGAGCAACTCCTTCGGCGTGAAAGTCACCGAGACCGGCGAGCAGGAAGTTCATGCGCTCGAAGGCAAAGTCACGATTGGCCGCACGGGCGAGAGTGGCACGAGCCAGATCTTCGCGAAGCAGGCACGGCGGCTGGATGAAGCGGGCTTTGCCGAAACGCCCTTCCGGCCGGAGGAATTTCCCGCCTTCGAGCGCGTGCGTGAGCGCGAGCAGGCCGAGGCTGCGCGCTTGCTGGCCGCGTGGCGCGCGGCGGCGGATGACCTGGACCGCGACCCGGCCACCCGGGTGCATTTCAACTTCGAGGAGCAGTCGCCACTGGATGCCACGGTGCGCAACCGTGTGCGTGGCGAGGGCGCAGGCAGCGATGGCCAGATCATCGGTGCCCGTTGGTCGCAGGGCCGCTGGCCGGGCAAAGGTGCGCTGGAATTTCGCGGCCGTGGACAGCGCGTGCTGCTGCGATTGCCTGGCGCGCACGCATCTATCACCTTGCTCGCATGGGTGCGCGTGGACGCGGTTCCGCAGCCCGTGAGTGCATTGTTGGGCACCGAGGAGCTGGAGCGCGCCGAGGCGGACAAGGAAGGCAAAACCATGCCGTCGGAGTCGCCTTCCGTCGCTGTCCGGCCTTTGCGTTGGGAACTCAGGGCCAATGGCCAGTTGGGTTTCAATGTGGCGCGCGCCACCAAGATTTCCGGGCCGCTGGAATGGGAAACCCGGCTGGCGCCACCGTTGCTCACGCCCGAGCGCCACGGCCAATGGCTGTGTCTCGCGGTCGTTCAGGATGCGCAACGCGGTGAGTTGACTCAGTTCATCAACGGTGTCCCCGTCGCACGGCACGCGCTAGCCGCTGGCCCGCCGCTGGGTCTGGCCCAGCTCTCCCTCGGCAACTTGAGTGCCACTGACGCGGAGGTGCAGCAGGGCACGAGCTATGGTTTTTTTGGTGCGGTGGACGAATTGTTGGTGGCGGTCCGGGCGTTCAGCCCTGCCGAACTCCGCCGCTACTATGAGGTGGGTCGGCCCTGAAGCACGGCTAGCCGTCGTGACCTCGATTGTCCCACAGCAGGCAGCGGCGGTGGAGCGCTGGTGTTGAAGGGAATTGGTTTGCTGGTGGCGGTCAGATTTTGGTGGTCAAAAATCTTTCCTTTTCCACCTCTCAATTGCCACCATGAACCCGTTGTAACACTCCATGACATCAGATCTCTCGCAAGTTATTGCTAAGCTCGGGATAGCCCCGGAACACATTGGTTACTATGGACGCGACAAGGCCAAGATCAGTCTCGAGGCGCTCCAGTCGAAGACGCAGCGGGGCAAACTGATCCTCGTTTCGGCCATCACGCCCACTCCCGCTGGCGAGGGGAAGACGACGGTTTCCATCGGCTTGGCGCAAGGTTTGAAGAAGCTCGGGCGGAGCGTCGCGCTGGCGTTGCGACAGCCATCGATGGGTCCGGTCTTTGGCCGCAAGGGCGGGGCCACCGGGGGAGGCCGGAGCACGGTGGAACCGGCGGATTCGATCAATCTCCACTTCACGGGCGACTTCCACGCGATCACCAGCGCGAACAATCTGTTGTCGGCGGTGATCGACAACCAGCTCTTCAACGGCGAGGCGCGCCTGAAGCCGGACGGGGTGTTGTGGAAGCGGGTGATGGACATGAATGACCGGGCTTTGCGCTCCCTGCGCACCAGCGTGGGCAAGTCGACGGAGCGGGCCACGGGGTTTGACATCACGGCGGCTTCCGAGGTGATGGCGATTTTGTGTTTGAGCGAATCGCTGGCGGATCTGCGTGCGCGGCTGGAGCGCATCGTCGTGGGTTTCACGCCGGAAGGGGAACCGGTGTTCGCGAAGGAGTTCCGTATCACCGGAGCACTGATGGCGCTGCTGAAAGACGCCCTGAGCCCTAATCTGGTGCAGAGCGTGGATGGCGTGCCGGCCTTCCTGCATGGCGGACCGTTTGCCAACATCGCGCACGGTTGCAACTCGGTGCTGGCCACGCGCATGGCGTTGGCGCACGCGGATTTTGCGGTGACGGAGGCGGGCTTCGCGTTTGATCTGGGCGGGGAGAAGTTCATGCACATCAAATGCCGTCAGAGCGGGCTCGTGCCGGCGGCCATCGTGTTGGTGGCGACGGTGCGCGCGCTGAAAATGCATGGCGGGGCCGCCTTGGATCAACTGACGCAGACGGACACGGCGGCGCTGACGCGCGGATTGGAAAACCTCGCCGCGCATCTCGCCAGCGCGGCGCAGTTTGGCCGCCCGGTGATTGTGGCAGTGAACCGTTTCACCAATGACCACGAAGAGGAACTGGCCCTGGTGCATGAGTTTTGTCAGACGCGCGGCGTGGCGTGCGCCACGGCGGATGTCTTCGGCCAGGGCGGCGACGGAGCCACCCAGTTGGCGGAAACCGTGCTGGCGGCGCTGCCGACGGAGTGCCCACCGTTGCCGATGCTGTATCAGGTCGCCGACCGCGTCGAAGCGAAACTCACCGCAATCGCCACCAAGATCTATGGCGCGGACGCGGTGCAACTCACGGATGAGGCGCGCACGAAGCTGACGCTGTTTGCCAGCAGTGGCTTCGACCGGCTGCCGCTGTGCATGGCCAAGACCCAGAACTCCCTCTCGGATGATGCGACGAAACGGGGCCGGCCGAGGGGATTCACTATCACCGTGCGTGACTTTGAAATAGCCAATGGGGCCGGGTTCCTCGTCGCGCTGACGGGTGCGATGATGCGCATGCCGGCGTTGCCGAAGGTGCCCGCTGCGGAGCGCATTCAGGTGAGTGAGGCGGGGGAGGTAAGCGGGATTTCCACCCTGCTGCGCAAATGAGGCAGGGTAACACCGGGGAATAATCACTCAATTCGCCAGGCCCAGTCCGTGTTGTTGATCCGCGATCGGCGGCCATTCTCTGCTCGACGCAGGGCGGATCATGGCTAGCATCGCGCCGTTCAACCCGCTACTTACCGAGCCATGCAAACTCGCCCCTGCACCGTCGGATGTCGGCCTCGCGCCGGCTTTACCCTGATCGAACTTCTCGTCGTCATCGCCATTATCGCAATTTTGGCAGGGATGCTGTTGCCGGCTTTGGCCAAGGCGAAGAATTCTGCGAACAAGGCACTGTGCGCTAGCAACCTCAAGCAATGGGGCGTGGCCATCAATGCCTATGCCGTGGACTTCAGCGGCCTGTTCCCACCGGGTTCGGACACCATCGGAGCTGCGACCTATGGTAAGGATGAAAGTTGGATCGGCCCATCGGTTCTCGGTCTTTACAAGAACTACCTCATTCCTGCTAGCACCTCAGCGTCGGGCACCAAGAACAGCCCGCTCTATTGTCCTACGGGCGAATACCATCGGACCTACGATCAGTTGGTGCTTCAGCCAAACATTACCGCGACCTATGGAGCGGCCGCTTACGGCAATCCCAGCGTCGCGCACGAAGAGCTTTCTGGTTACTTCTACCTGATCGGTCGGACCGCCGCGCAAGTAGCTGCCCGCACCACTTTCGGCACGGGCAACGTTCCCAACTGGTTGCTACGCACCCGACTGGACGGCGCGTATCGGGACGGCCCCATCGTTACCGACATGCTGCAAGTCCTGGGCACGCCCGGGCCTCAGCCGACGGGTCGGCCATTTACGCTTACCGCCCCGGCGTGGAAGACCACGGTGGCGGGAAAACAGGTTTCCAGCACCAGCCATCGCGGCACCACGGGCGCCATGGAGGGTGGTGACTTCCTCTTCGAGGATGGACACGTGACTTGGTATAAAGAGAGCCAGATCAACTTGGGTTCACAGATCGGCGGTTGGCTCTGCTTCTACAACGTCCAGTAGTTCTTCAAGCAGTTTAGCCCGCGTCGGTCACTCCGGGCTTCTTCGCTGAAACCGCTCGGAAGCAGCTTTTTCCACT
Organism: Pseudomonadota bacterium; assembly: GCA_009922615.1. GTDB lineage: Bacteria > Verrucomicrobiota > Verrucomicrobiia > Limisphaerales > SXTU01 > SXTU01. The sequence goes on along the minus strand of RFVF01000026.1, from coordinate 11,322 downwards.
TCGCGCCGTTGGCTGTTTCTGCTATTTACGCCCCGTGACCAGCCCAGCGCCCAGCGTGCTGCTGTTGATTCCGGCCTACAACGAGGAGGAACGCATCGAGCCGACCCTTCGTGAGTATGCCGCGTATTTCCGCGCCCACTATGCGGGGTCGTTCACGATCCTCGTCGTTTTGAACGGCTGCCGTGACAACACTCTCCGAGTAGTGCAGCACGTCGCGCAGGATTTTCCCGAAGTGCAGGTCGAAAACTTCCCCGCACCCATCGGCAAAGGCGGCGCGCTGATCGAAGGCCTGCGCCATGCGCCCAAGGTGGACCTCATCGGCTACGTGGATGCCGATGGAGCCACGCCGCCGGCCGCCTTTCACGCGCTCATCGGCCATACGCAATGGGCGGACTGCGTCATCGGCTCGCGCTGGCTCGATGGTGCTGTGCTGCACCAAGCGCAGCCGTGGTTCCGCCGCTTCACCAGCCGTTGCTTTCATGCCGTTGTGCAAGGGCTGTTCTGGATGGATATCAAGGACACGCAATGCCCGGCGAAGGTCGCCCACCGCCACGCCATCGCGCCCATTCACGACCAGCTCCGCATCGCGGATCTGGCCTTCGACGTGAACCTGCTCTACTCGCTGACCCACGCCGGCTTCAAGGTGCTGGAAATGCCCACGGAATGGACCGATAAGCTCGGCAGCAAAGTCACCAGCTCGCTTTTCCGCTCCTCGGCGATCATGTTTTTTTCCACCGTGCGGCTGCGGCTCGTTTACTCACCGTTTTACTCCCGCCTGCAACCGCTCCGCTGGATAGGCGATCAGCTCTATCGCATTCTTCGTGCCCCGACGTTGAAGCGGAAGTGAGTCCAACGCGCAAGAGTCCAAGGTTCAAAGTCGGGGAGACGTTCGTTATCCGTAGCCGCTGCGACCGAGGAAGATTCTGCTCCCTCGCTCCCACCGGAGGAGAGAGTTGGAATGAGAGGGAAACGGCCGCTTTACCAATGATGCACGAATTCTCGCCGCCCCTCAGACTTTGGACTCTTGGACCGTGGACTTTGGCGCCTCGCGTTTTCCCCATGTAAAGAACACTGCCGTCCCCAGCAGTCCCGCGCACGCCGTGCACAGCACTTGCGCGACGAGCTGAAACGCTGCCAGCGGCAGCATCCCGCCGAGTTTCGGCTGCACCCACCACAGCCCGCCCGCGAAGCCCGCCGCGATGAGCACCAGCCAAGGCACGATGGCAAAGCGCTCGCGGGCAAGGAGGTTTTGCACCAGCACATTCCCCAGCACCAGGAACAGGATGCTCCACACAAACCACGGCACCAGCGGCGCTGCTTGCAGGTAGAATGTCGGGTTGCGGAAATAGACGACATGCAGCGGCCAGGTCGGCAGGAGCGAACACACCGTTGCCACCGCGCCGCCCAGCGTCGCCGTGCCCAGCAGCGTGTGCCGCAGCGCGGCGTCCGCCCCGCCGTCCGCCCCGCCGGCGATCTTCGGGAACATCACCGACGCGATAGGCAGCGTGAACTGGCTCAGGCCGAAACCCACGATGACACCCGCCTGATAGAGCGCCGTGATTTCTTTGGGAAACTGGCTCTGCACAAACACCGCGTCTGCCGTGGAGATGAACATCACCGCGCCCATGCCCAGCGTGAGCGGCAGCACGCGCGCCAGCCACGGCCGCCACGGGAACGCGCCGCCAGCCACCGCGCGCAGCTCACGCGTCGCTTGCCACGCGAGTCCCACGGCAGCCAATTGACTGAACAGCGCCGCGGCCATCGCGCTGGCTGCCTGCCCTTGCAGAAAAATCACCAACACCAGCACTGCGCCAAAACGGCCTACGCCGTCGGTGATCAGCGTCCAGCCAAACCCGGCGAAGTCCTGTCGCCCTTGTAATGCCCCGCGCAGGATGGGCAACCACAGAGAAGTCAGGCCCAGCCCCAGCGTGGCCCAGAGCGCGGTGCGGTTGCTGATCTTGAGTGTCGCGCAAATGGAGTCGCTGAACGCGAGGCCCACCGCCAGCACCAGCAGCCACAGCACGAACGTCCCGCGTAGCACCCCGCGCAAGGTCGCCGCGAGTTCGGCCTGCGCGGCGGGCTCCTTCGCCGTGGCCGTTTGCAGCGCGAACACCGCCTGCAAGCCCGCCGCCGGCACACCGAGAAGGAGGAAGACCTTGAGCAGCGTGGCGAAGACGCCGTATTCCGCCGGGTCCAGCTTCGACACGAGCGGATGCACGGCAAACATGAAGACGCCGCAACCGAGGTTTGCCGCGACGAGCCAGCCAGCTTGCTTGAAGAAGTGTTTGCCGGAGTCAGCGCTCATGCGGGGGAAATGGTTTCGAGCGTGACGGGCACTTGCTCCGGCGGCTTGGGTTGCGGGCGGGTGAAGAGGCCTTTCCAAAAGCCCAGGCCGTAGCCGATGTGCGACACCAGGATGAGTGGCGCGACGCGCGCGGCATTGAACAGGCAGTGCGAACTCATCGCCAGCGTCTGTCCGAGCACCGCGAGGAGGTAGAGCGCCAGCGGCGCGAGCAGCAGCGGCGGCAGGAGCGGCGTGAGCACGAGGTAGAGCAGGAAGAGCGGCGGCACGAAGTTCGGCGCGGAGCCGAGCGTGGGGTGCAGCCGGAACTGCTCGGCCCGTCCGCGGCCGTAGTTCATCAACATCTTGCCAAACGCGCCGAGCGTGCGGCGCGGGCGGCGGTGGACGATGAATTCCGGGTCGTAGAGCAGGGTGCCGCCGCGCTGTTGCAGCTCGTCCATCAGCGCGTTCTCCTCGTTCGGATACAGCGCCTCGTCGAAGCCGCCGGCGGCCAGCAGGGCGTCGCGGCGCCCCATGAGGTTGCAGAGAATGAGTTCCTTTTCCCCGCTCGCGCGGGCCTGGCCCACGGGCGTGTAGCGCCCACGGCTGGGGCCGAAGGCGAGCCACGTGCTCATCGTGGCGGCGAAGGCTTGCTCCAGCGGAGGTGCATCCGCCGGGCACACGTTCGGCCCGCCAACCATGACGACCTTCGGGTCGGCAAAGTGCACGAGGGCGCGGTGCAAGTTGCCCGGCGGCGGGAGCGAGTCGTCGTCGAGGAAGTAAATGAGTTCGCCCTTCGCGGCGCGCAGCGCGGTGTTACGTTGCACCGAGGGCTGCTGGCCGCGCGCGACAATGATTTCGAGGCGGTCGGCTGGGTGATCGAGCTGGCGCGCGGCGGCGAGCGCGAGCGGCGCGGCATCTCCGGGTCGCGTCGGGATGATGACGGTGATGAGCGGAGCGGTCATGCGAAGCTTGGTCCAAACCGCCCGCTCGCACTCCAAGAGTGTTCAATTCGACTCACGGCTGGTCACGGAGGAATTTGACCAGCAGCCGGGTCAACCGTTCGAGCTGCGCCAGTGCCACCCACTCGTCGGCCGTGTGCGCTTGCGCGATGTCGCCGGGGCCGAGGAGCACGCTGGGGATGCCGCCGCTGGCGAGGACCGCTGCGTCGGAGAAGTAATCCACGCCGAGCGTTCGGCGTTGCCCGGCGCAGCGCGTGAGCTGGCGGACGAGCGGGAGGTTGGGGTCCGTCTCCAGCGCAGGGCAAGGCGCGTTCTTCGTGTCGGTCAGCTCCGCGTTCACGCCGAGTCGGCGGATCAACGCGCTCAGTTCCGCGAAGACGGCCGCGTCCGACTCGCCGGGCAGCGTGCGGCGGTCAATGAGGATTTCGCAACGGTCGGGCACGATGTTCGGCTGCTTGCCGCCCGCAATGAAGCCGACGTTGACCGTGGCGTGGCCTAGCAATGGATGCGTCCGGCGCTTCAGTGTGGCAGCGTAGCGCGTCTCCAACTCCTCGACCACACGGGCCATCGCGTGGACGGCGTTCTTGCCGAGGTGCGGCTTCGAGCCGTGCGCGGACTTGCCATGCGTTGTGACGCGCAGCCAGAGATCGCCTTTGTGGGCGGTGACAATTTTACAGAGCGTCGGCTCACCAACGATGGCGAGGTTGGCGTTACACTTCGCTTTGGCCAACGCCCGGCTGCCGCTCTGGTTGTTCTCTTCGTCTACGAGGGCAGTGAGGATGATTTCCGTCCCGCGCGGGCGTGGGCCGCGCGCGGCGAGTTCGAGCATCGCGGCGAGGTAGCAGGCGATGCTGCCTTTGGTGTCGCACGCGCCGCGTCCGTGCAGGCGGCCGGCCTTCAATACGGGCTGGAAACGGGCTTCGCTGTCCACGCCCACGGTGTCCATGTGCGGGGCCAGGAGGATGCGGCGACGAATGTTGCCACCGGCGGGGGTGAGGCGCAGGAGGACGTTGGAGCGGCCGGGAAAAACTTCCTGCCACTCGAGTTCGAGCCCGGCGCGGTCGGCGGTGCTGGCGAGGTAGGCGGCGACGCGTTGCTCGCCAGTGAGGTCGGCGCGGTCCGCGAGGAACGCGGGGTTCACGCTGGGCAGCGATATGAGTTCGCGGAGCAGCTTGTGGGCGGCGACGGGCATCGGCGCGCTGAGGTTAGGGGGCGGTGGCCACGGTGTCGAGCCGTTCGCACGGACGGGGACTGTTCAACGCCGCATCGTCGTGCTTCACTCGCGCGTCACATGCGCAAGCTCGTTCATCTCATTCCGAAGCCGGTGCTCTTCGGCTTGCTGGGGGCGCTTGGCTGTGTGCTCGGCTGGGCTGCCGGGGAGCCGTTGCTCAAAGTCATCAAGCCTCCTGTGGCGAAGGCAGGCGAGGAGGCCAAGGGCCAGCCCGCCGCACCGGTGCTGGTCTTCAGCAATGAACTGCAAAAGCGGCTCAAGCGCGAGGAGGCCAAGACCGGCGACGTGCAGATTTCGTTGATGTGGGACAATCATAACGATCTGGACTTGCACTGCGTGGACCCTAACGGCGAGCGCATCTTCTACGGACATAAGAACTCCGCGTCGCGTGGTGAGCTGGATGTGGACATGAATGCGCGACCACCTTATTCCGCCCAGCCGGTGGAGAACATTTACTGGCCGACCAACGGCGCGCCCGAGGGCAGCTACCAAGTTTTCGTCAACCATTACTCACTGCACGCGCTGGTAAACGAGACGCCCTACACCGTGGCGATCAAACAGGGCGGCAAAGCACAGGAATTCCGCGGCACGATCCGGCATGGGCAGACCAACTTGATCCACACCTTCGAGGTGAAGAAAGCGCCGCTGCCGGACCTCGCGAAGCTCAACCAGCGGCAACCGCCGTCGCTGAAAACCACTGTCGTCATTGGCCTGTGGACGGCGCTGCTGGCCGTGGGCATGGCGGCGCTCATTGTGTCAGGACAGAACCTGCTCCTGCACCGCTCGCTCCTCACCGTGAAGTCCGCCACGCTGGTGCTGGTCGGCGGCGTGGTGGCCGGGTTGATCTCCGGTGGCGTGAGCCAGCATCTCTTCGCGCTAGGTGCTAACAGCTTCGCGGCGCAGCTGAACGAAACCGAAGCCGAACGCATCCTGCCGCTCATCATCAAGGCTGGCCAAGTCGTGGGCTGGTCGTTGCTCGGGGCGTTGCTGGGCTTCGGCCTCGCGTTTTCCGTTCCGAACCTGCCGAAATTTCGCGCGGGCTTCGCGGGCTTGATCGGTGGTGGGTTGGGGGCGGCGGCCTTCCTCTTCGCGCTCGCCAAATCTGGCGAAGTCTCCGGGCGGTTGGTGGGCGCGGCGATTCTCGGGCTGACCATCGGCCTCGTGGTGGCTTTGGTGGAACGGCTAGCGCGCGAGGCGGCATTGATCGTCCACTGGCACGCAAATGAGCGCACGGTCATCAACCTTGGATCCCAGCCAGTGATTCTGGGCAGCTCGCCCGAGGCGCATCTTTACCTGCCCAAGCACAAAGGCTTCCCGCCTATCACGGCGATTGTGACCTTCCGCGACGGGCGCGTGCAGATGGAGAACAAGCTGTCCAACTCCACGCACACGCTGGTCCAGGGCAACAAGCTCCAGATCGGCGAGCTGTGGATCGAGATTCAGACGGACGCGAAATGACCGCGTCGGCGGCGCGGTTGCATTCGCCCGGCCCCGCTCCATACTTCTGTCATGCAAATATTCGTGGACGCGGTGGCGGCGGAATTGGAGCGGCCCCGGCCCCTGCTCAAACAAGTGGTAGATCACCTGGCCTCGCATTACTCGGTGAGCCGCGATGCCATGGGCGCGTTCTTCATGGAGCAGCTCGCTGCGCTGGAAGATTATGAGGTGGACCTGCTGTTCTCACCGCTCTTCACGCCGTCGCTGACCGAGCAGGCGGCCTTCTCCGAATTGCTCGACCGTCAGACGCTGCCGGCCAGCGAGTGGCCCGTGCTCATCCGCAAGCTGGAAGCCCGGCCCACGCTCACACAACTCACCACGGAGGATGGCGTCACGCATTCGATCCGGCTGCGCGAGGTGAGCATTGAACGTTTCGTCACGCGGTTGAACCTCGATGTCGTCATCCCCGACCCGTTGGGCAAGCTGCTCCATTCGCTGCCGCCAGCCGAGGATCGCCCGCTACTCAAGGCCTTGGCCCGCCGCATCGTCTGGAACAAGGAACCCCGCCGGGCCGTGCTCTACCGCTACCTGCTGGCCGCGACCAGCGAGCACTTTTATTCGCAGGCTGATGCGCTGCTGCTATTGCGGCTCATGGAAAGCTACCAACCCAAGGACGCGGCCGATTTGCTGGCGCGCATCCCGCACTGGCAGGAAGTGTTGAAGAACGAAATGCTGACGGCCGCGAGCCCCAAGCCCTTCTTCGCCTCGCGCGTGCAGGAATTGCACGGTGGCGGGCGCGACCAGCGGCATCAGGACAATTCCCTGATTTCCAGCAAGCAGCATGAGTTGGAATTTCTCGGTCGGCTCCAAACCGTGCTCACGGCCTGACGCGCCGCGTCACTTCACCTGGGCCGGGAAGATGTGGGAACTCTTCATCGGCTCGGGGAGGTAGCTGTCCAGCTTGCCAATGGACCAGCCGTAAGCCAGAGCGACTGTGGCCAGCACAACCGCGTAGGCTTTCCACGGACGCTGCTTCTCCGCGTAGGGATCTTCGAGCGTGCGCTCGGCGAGCAGGGGCAGTTTGGCCACGTGAGTGAGCGCGGCACCGAACGGGACGTTCATCTTGGCCTTCGTGTTGATGGCCCAGCCGTTGGCGTCGAGAATTGGCGCGAGGTTGCGCTGCCGGAGCTTCATGTAGGCCAACAACATCGAAGGACCGGAGATGAGCAGCACAACTCCCGCAAACGCCCCGACAATCATCAACGGCCCGGCGGCGAGGATGTTCACGCCGAAGCCGGCGATTTGCGTGAACATGCCGCCGATCGCGCCGAACGCCACGCTCAGGGCCGCCACGGTGCCCACGTCAATCTTCTTCGGCTCGGCCTTCGCGTCGGCCTTGGCCTTGTCGGCGTTGGCGACGGCGGTAGCGGTGGTGGCCACTTTGGCTTGCGCCTCCGCATCCGCCGCTGCAGCTCGCTTGGCGATTTGCTCCTCCACCAAGCGGACAAATTTTTTGTAAGGCGACCAGAAGGCCTCGCGGATGCTGATGGGGTTGGCGACGACCTTGGTGATGGTCGCGTCCCAATCCTGCCCCTTGCAGTCGTAGAAGACGCCGTTGCGGCCGACCATGAGGTTGTCCGAGTCCCCATCCGTGAAGACGGCCACGATGGTTTTCTTCGCTGCGCCGGGACGCGTCACCTCGCAATAGGCCAGATACGCGCCGGCCAAACCGGCGAGGGCGGCGTGCTTCCCGGCGTCCACGACCTCGATGCAGAGGTGGCAGGTGCGGGCATCGAGGAAGAGCGAGCCAGCTTGGAAGATCGCGCCACGGCGACCATAAAATTCCGCGAAACTGACGTAGTTGTGCAGAAGTTTCACGAGGTCGCGCTGGAACAGCAGGAGTTTCTCCACTGCGCCGATCTGCTTGAACTCCGCCTCGAGCGCCAGGTCCTCGGCGATGAGCGCAGTGACGGCGGTCTGCGCATTGCCCGTCAGCAATTCACGCATGCGAGCGAGGCCAAGTTTCTCCACCGAGGTCGTGGGCTTGGCCGCGATCCACGCGTTGAACGGCGCGACCATCGCCTGCATCGCGCTCCAGTCGCTTTCCGACAGAAACGTCCGGTCGGGAGCCAGCAGCGGCGTGATCGCGCTGGCGGTGAGCACCTCCACTGCGTGCTGCCAGGCTGGGTTCACGCCATTGGTCAGGGGCAACGCCCGGCCTGCCTCCACGTGCGCGAGTGGAAGTTTGGCGATGTCGTTAGAACCCAGGGTCAACTCCTTCGTGGCCAAGGCAACGAAGTCCGCCTCCGCCCGATTCAACGGCGCGGCAGCCCGGGAATCGAATGTAGCAAGCCGGCAGCGGGCGAAGTAATCATCCACCTTGGCTTTCACCGGTTGGATGGCCGCGGCGGCGGCGGCGGTGGCATCACCCAGCGGGAGGATGGTGGTCCGTTCCACTTCGGCCTTGGCCTGCCAGTCAGAAAACGCTTTCAACTCGGCAAAGAACTGATCGGCCTTGGCCTGGTTCACGCCCGGTTTTCCGCTGCGATCCGGCACTCCGCCAACGGTGGCGATCATGTCCTCGATGGCCTGCTTGGTGGCCGGATCGTTGGCAATGTCCGCCGGGACAACGCCGTCACCGTTCAACCGGGTGGCGGCGAAGATCTTGTTCGAGTCCGCCACGTCCGCGAGCGAGATGATGGCCGATCCAGACTTGCCAAGGTTATCGAGAATCCGCCGCGCGGAGGCGGCCAACGCGCTGTCTTTGATCGCTTCCAAGGGGACGGAGTCACCGCTCTTGAAGAGGTCGTCAAGGTTCTTGAAAGACGCCTCCGCCCACTTCACGGCCGCCAGGAGCTCCGGCGGGCGGATGCGCGCGTCCCTGTCAGTGTCGATGAGGTCAAGCGTCTTGGGATCAAACTCGATGCCCCGAGTGGGCACGGTCAGGGCAACCCAGAGTTTCTGGTCGAGTTGGTCAAGATGTGCTAGGTCCGCGCCGGTGCGTAGTGCGACTTGGTCCACGCCGCCGGCGAGGAAGAATTTCCACGCGTGATTCCGGGAGTTCGTTTCAGCCATAAACGCCAAGAGGCTAAGCGAGCCGAAGCAAAATGCAATTTCGCTCGCTGGCCCGAAAGCAACAGGCCCGGCATGAGCCGGGCCTGCGCCGAGAAAAATCAAAACGGTCGCTTAGAAGACGCGGGTGCTTTCTTCCTTGATGACCGGCGCGGAGAGGCTGTCCTCCGTGAAGATGAACTTCACGCGGGCATCGCCTTCGCTGGCACCCCGGGCCGTCACCTTGAACTGCACGGACTGTTTCGAGGCGAGCCGCGCCACCGTCTGGAAGCGCACAGTCTGACCACTCACCGTGCCGCCTTCTGCTGCGAGCGGGGTCAACTCTTTCGGGAAGTTGCCGACGGTGTTGATGTTGATGAGGTCGCCGGAGCCTTGGTTGGTGATGCGCACCGTGTAGGTCGTTGTGCCTCCGACTAGGATCGGGTCGGGGTCATCCACGGCTTCGACCAACATGCCGCCGACGCCGCGCCAGACAGTAGCGGCCTGCGCGTTGGCATTGAGGCCGCCGGCCACGGCGGCCACGGCGTTGGCGTGCGTGCCCGCCGTGGCGGTGGTGAGCGTGAGGGTGAAAGTCTTTTTCTCGCCAGCTCCAAGTTCCGGTAGTCGCCAGATGGCCTGGGTGCCGGCCACGGTCGCGCCGGGGGCCGCGATGATGCGCGTGGCTTGCGGTGCGTTGTCGGTGACGACCACATTGTTCAAAGTCGTGTCGCCGATGTTGCTCAGGGTGATGGTGTAGTCCGCCGACTTGCCGATGAATTGCTCCTGCGGGCCGGTCTTGGCGATCTGGAGGCCGGGTTGGAAGATGGTGATGGCGGCTTCGGCATTGACCTTGCCGGCATTCGAGGAGGTGGCCACGGCGGTGTTGACGTGCCGGCCGCGTTTCACGCCCTTGAGCACGACGGGGAGGGCTCGGGACTGGGTCGGGCCGAGGTCGCCGACGTTGAAGGTCAAGGTGCTCTGGCCACTCGCGTGGGTCAGGCCGTCGGGAATGGTGTCGGTCACGACCACGCCTTTGGCGACCGCCGTGCCGGAGTTGGAGACGACGATGTTGTAAGGCACCTCTTCACCCAAGACCGCCGTGGCCGGGCCCGTCTTGGTGATGGCGAGCGTCGCGCGGCCTACCACCGTGAACGCGCAGACGCGGGACAACGCGTGGATCGTGGCGCAGGAGCCCAGCCGGCCTTCGCGCTCAGGACGCAGCCAAACGCGGATTTCCTTCACCTGGCCAGCGTCCATCTCGTTCAGGTTCCATTCGAGTTGATTGCCCGTCACTTTCGCAGGCGGCTCGCTGCGAATATAAACGGCTCCCTCGGGCACCGTGTCGCGCACGATGACGTCGGCGACGTTCTCGTTGGCATACACCTGCAGCTGATACATGAACTCCTGACCGAAGGCGACTTCCCCGGGCATCTGTTTGACCAGCCGGACGTTGAATCCGCCAAAATCGCCGCGAGATCGTTCCTTGGTGGAACTCCAGAGGCGCAGGTGCCATTTGCGACCGATGGCGCCGTGACGATGCATGCACTCGGTTACCAGCCTTCTGCGGCCACCGTTCCAGCGGCGGTGAGCGAAATTCTGTCATTAGTTGCGAACGACGGTTACGTATCGATTCATGCCTACGCCGATCGAGAAGCAGGGTCAGGACTCGAAACCATCCGCGATTCCATTGCCGCGGCAAGCGGCGGACGCCCCACAACATTCGGATGGGGACCTCGTTTCCTTCACTCCACCGGGCAGTACCACAAGGGCGGACCGGCCCAAGGTGTTTTCATCCAAGTTGTCGAAGTAGCGTCCGACGACCGCGAGGTGCCTGGACAACCATTCACCTTCGGTGGACTACTTGAGGCTCAGGCGCTCGGGGATGCGAGCGTTCTCGCAACCCACCACCGTCCGGTGTTGACATTGACGGTTGAAGGCTTCAACAATCTCACTGCTCTCGTTTCATCGCTCCGTCGATTGGGGGCGGCTTCGTGACCTTTGCCAACCCGTTGAGGGATCCGGACGACCGACGACTCGGGCAAATCGCGGGCCCTTCGGGGCTCGTCATCTTTGGGGTAACCGGAGATTTGTCTCGCAAAAAACTAATGCCCGCTGTCTACGACCTGGCGAACAGAGGACTGCTTCCGCCCGGTTTCGCGTTGGTTGGATTTGCTCGTCGTGAATGGAAAGACCAGGATTTCCTCGCGGTTGTTCGCGAATCCGTAACAAAATACGCTCGAACACCTTTTCGGGAAGACGTTTGGCGACAATTGGCAGAAGGAATTCGATTTGTCGAAGGCGATGGCGCAATTGGCGATGAAGAGCGCAAGCGATTGGCCAAGATCCCCCACTTCCTCAGC
>RFVF01000250.1 GCA_009922615.1 Pseudomonadota bacterium | reverse complement strand
ATAATCTGATTTTGTGCTTGAGAAAACCATCACCGTAACCGAGGCGGCGCGGACCTTCGCCGACTGCGTCAACCGCGCCCACTACCAGAACACCACCTTCGTTCTGCTCAAGAACGGCGTCCGCTTTGCCCGGCTGGTTCCTGACGGCGAGAAGCGCTGCACCGGCCGAGACCTGGCCGCAACGCTTTCCACGAGCAAACTGGGCGATGATGACGCCCGCCGGTGGAACGATGACCTCAAATCGGCGCGCAAAACCCTCAAGCCCCCGGTGGACAAATGGCAATAATCCTCGACGCCGATGTGATCATCCGGGGCGAGAAGGGCAGTTTCGACCTTCACGGCTGGGTAGCCGCACGACCCGACGAGGAGTTTGAAGTTGCAGCGATCACGGTCGCTGAACTCTGGCATGGCGTGGAGCGAGCCAGGGGAGCGCAGCGGGCCAAACGCGAGGGATACTTGCGATCCGTGATGGCTTCCCTGCCCATCATCACCTACACGGAGCAGACTGCTTACCATCACGCTCGCATCTGGGCCGAGCTGGAGGCCAAGGGGAAGATGATCGGCTACTACGACACACGTTCAATCGCCGCCACTTCGACCTCGTCCGGGGCCTGACGGTTGTGGAGCCAAGATAGTCCGCGCGGGATCTACTTTGGCCGGCTTCACCTGCTACCTGCCGTCAACCAGCCTTTGGTTTCTCGCCGACCATCTTTTCCGCCATGCGGTCGGAATGCTCGGTCCGGAGGTGGGAGTAGGTTTTGGCGATGAGCGCACCACCATCCTTGTGGCCCTGCCAGGCGGCGAGGGTTTTGAAGTCCACCCCCAGCTCAATGGCGCGCGTGATGAAGCACCGGCGGAATGCCCGGTGGGAGAAATGCGAATACCCTAGACGCTTGCAGGCCGACGAGAGGGCCTTCTTCGCATCCCGCACCCGGAACAGGTTGTCCCCCGGCTTCAACTGCCGGCGTTCGATCAGGCTTTGGAGGAAGGCGCGAACCTGCGGGAAGATCGGCACCTGAAACCCCGTGTCGGTCTTGTTGCGGTAGAGCGTCATCTTGCCGGTCGTGAAATCCACGTCCCGGACCTTGAGGTTCGCCGCCTCGGAGTTTCCCTGTCCCGCCAGCCCGAGGAACTCCACGAAGTCGGAGGAGTCCTCCGCGTCGGCGTTGAGCCTCTGGGCGCGGATGTCCTTCACGATGGCCTGAAACTGCTCCCACGTCGGCGTCTCCCGGATGGGCTTGTCGAGCCGGCGCTGCTTGATGCCCGCCGCCGGATTCTCCATCACCATGCGGTCGTTGAGCGCCAGCGTGAACATCTGGCGGACAAACCGGAGGTATTCGTTGAGCGTGGCCTTGCCGACCCGGCTGCTGTGCAGGCCGAGCCAGGTCTGGACCTCGGAGGCGCGCACGCCCTGGATCGGCTGCTCCACGCCGCCAGGCCAGGTCGCCTTGAACTGCTTGGCGATGCTCTTGCGCGTCCGCACCGTCTTGTCGTCGAGGTAGGCGATGGAGTTGAGGTAGCGGTCGGCGAGCGCCCCGATGGTGAGCTTGCCGGCTCCGGGGTCGATCTTGGCCATCGACTTCTTCAGCGCATTGAGTTCGCGGTTCGCGATGGCCCGGTCGGTGGTCTTGAGGCTCTGGCGAAAAATCTTGCCGTGATGTTTGAGCACCGCATAATACACGCGGTTCGATGAATAACGGTAGAGACATTCGCCAACACGGACAAGCCGGCCGGCCTGAGCTGCTTCAGGTTGTTTCGGCATGGTCCAACTCTACCGGTATCCAAAACCGGTATACAAGCGCCTTTTTTGGACACTCAAAGAACCATGCAAGTAGCGGTGGGTGAACTGGTTGGGGTCGT
>RFVF01000249.1 GCA_009922615.1 Pseudomonadota bacterium | reverse complement strand
CCACCCTCGTCGATGTTGGCAACACCAAGGGAACGGCCCTTGAGGAACTTGATGAAGGTCTTTCGACCCTTAACGTCCTTGGAGGACTTCTGAAGGAACGAATACAGGGATCCGGTAACCGTCTCAAGCTCGTCGTTGAGTCCCGGCTCCCATGTGTCGTACGCCAGATCATTCAGCGTAGCGAGTGACAAAGAAATCACCTCTGGGTTAGTAAGAAACGGGGTATTTGGAGTCAGGGGAGCTGGGGACTGGCCCCAACCCTTGCTTTATGTTCCCTGCTCTCCACAACCGCGCCGTCTCTTACTAACCCGTAGAGGCATCGCCGCGCGTAGCAGAACTGTACCGCTATCGGTACGGTCCTGTTACTCGCTAATCCTGCGGAATACCAAGCCTTTCTGCGGTGCGAGCGACCGCAGACTGGATCCCTCGCCCACCCTGCACGTCACCGGGGACCCCGGCAGGCGGTGCTGAGGTGCTGGGGCCAGCGTTTGTTGACGTTGCGGCACGCGCCATACGCTTCTGGTACAGGCTGTCGATCTGGTTCCACGTGTCGGTCATCAGCGACGGAACGTCCTGAAGCTCAACCTGATTGTTCTGAAGGCGCGAAATTGCAGCCTCCCACAGGAACGCCTTTTCGCCCTCTTCAAGCCCGTTGTCGCTGGCAACGTGGTCCAGCTGGCCCTGAAGGTCCGCAACCAAACGCTCAGTCTGGATCTGCTGCTGCATTTCCTGACGCTCGCGCTGAAGTTCCTCCTGCATATCCGCGCGCCAAATGTCGCGAAGCTGGTACGGGTCAACGCCCGGATCCGGCTGTCCGTACTGCGCACCGTACGGGTCCTGCTGCTCGTACGGGTTTGCGTACGGATCCTGTGGCTGCTGCGCGTAACCGGCAAACGGGTCATCGCGCTCCTGACGCAGCTGGTCGCGAATCTGCATGATCTCCTGAAGCGACTCGTCGTCGCCAAGGTGCCCCCACTGCCGCAGCGCCTGCTCAAGCGTTGCCTCGTGGGAGTCCGCAGACGTAAGTTCCGACACCCAGTCCACGTACTGCCGGACCTCGTACGGGTTCATCTGTGAGGGGTCAATACCCGCCTTCTCCCACGCCTCCCACTGCGAAGCGCCGGAAACCCCCTCGCCCCCATCGTCAGGGGCAACGCCAGAAAGTTCCTCAGACAAGAGTTACTGCTCCTAGTTCTCGTTTTCGTCGATCTCGGGATCGTCGTCCTCGTCATCCCAGACAAGGTCCACGTTTCCCGGGGCCGGGGTAACCGGCGGCTTGAGCGTGGGTGGCGCAAAGTCCGGTTCTGGGACAAGTTCCACTCCAAGGCGCTCCACGTTGCGGCGGACCTCAGAACGCGAGATCACACCGTATTCGCGGAGCATCAACAGCGCCTTTGTGTCCCGCTCAAATCCGGGCGGAAACACCTGCTCAGGCTTACTGCTGGCTGTCACTATTTGCCTCCTGCGACTTGTTGTCCTGCGGGGGCTGGTCCTGCCCGCTGCCACCCGAATCCGACGGCGGCGGCTCGCTGTCCGGCGGCGGCGGAGCCTGCGCACCAGACGGGGCCATCTGGCCCGCGATTCCCATTGCGTTGGTGTGCAGGCGCTCAAGGTGCGCGTTGTGGTGCTCGCGCAGGGCCTGCTTGACAAGCGGGTGCAGCTCGTCGTATCCGTCGCTAAGCAGCACGGACTCCATTGCAATGATGTGTTCTGCGTCCTTGTCGAAATACTCCGGCATCGGGATCTCGACGCCGACGTTACGCAGCGTCGGCGGGCGAACACCAAGCACGGCAAGCTCTCGGCCCAGCACTTCGCTGATTGGTACGGCAAGAACCCAGAGCACTTCCCGAAGGGCCGTGAGTCCGTACCACTCATGAGCGCAGCCATGGCAGGAGCTACTCTCGGAAGGTCCCGAGACA
>RFVF01000248.1 GCA_009922615.1 Pseudomonadota bacterium | reverse complement strand
CGTCCCCGTATCTTAACCGCACCTCCCGCGCAGCTTCCAGCAAATGATAAACTCCCTTTTCCCGAATAATTTGACCCAAATACACCACATGGCGGCATTCCGGCTTCATGTCCGGCTCCTCGGCCACCTGCGTGGGGGTGGGTGCCAAGTTGTAAATCACCCGCTTCGGTCGGACCCGAAAACTAGGTTCCTGCTCCGCGACAGACTCCCAGATGTAGCGGGAGATCGCCATGGCCCGTGTGCTCCGCCGCACAAACCGCCGCCACATGACCATCTGCACCGCTGAAGCCGTAGGCGGCGCGTCGCCCATCCGGACCACCATCTGCAACCGGTGCCGCCGCACTACTCCTTCGATAAAATTAAAGGCCAGCGGATTTCCCAGCTGCACGTGTGACGGACGAAACACCCGCACGGCACGGTCAAATGCAATATGGCAACGGGTCCAATGCCAGAGATTCACCAACAGCAAATGCGGCTCCCGCCGGAAGAAGCTCTTCGACCACTGAAAGCCAAACGGCACGGTCACCGTGGGAAAACCTAGCCGTTCCAACTCCTCTCGCACCGCTCCGCCCCCCATCAAGGTGGGCACCGCCACACACACTTCCGCTCCGAGCGACCGGACCACCTTGAATACCTCGATGTTGCCCCGCTCCGACCCGAACAACTCTGGGCCGCGTAGCGCTGCCAGCACGCGCACTCCAGTCAAGGGTGGCACGCTGCTCACGCGCGCCCCCCCTCGGATCGGAGCGTTCGCACCGCCTGTAGCAACCCCGCCACGGCCGCCTCCACACTGTAAACCTGCATCCGTGCCGCCAAGGCGGGACGGAAATCATGACCGGCCCTGCACTGTTCCACACAGCGCCGCAGACTCGCCATCAAACCCGCCTCACTACCCGTCGGAAACGTGAACCCCGTCTCCCCCTCAGTCACCAAGTCTGGCGCGCAGCCCACCGTCTCCGAGACAATTGCCGGCAACCCGCAAGCCATCGCCTCGTTTACCACCAGTCCCCACGTCTCGCTCACCGAAGGCAGCACCAAAAAATCCGCGGCCGCGTAAAAGGGTGGCAATTCGCTTTGATTCTTGAACCCGACGAAGTGCGCCGGCACACCCGCCGCCGCCGCCTGTGCGCGCAGCTCACCCTCCAGCGGCCCCGCCCCTACCAGCACCGGCACCACCGGCGTGCCCGACGCCCGCGCCGCAGCCACGGCCGATAAAAAAATCGCCACCATCGATTTGGTGACGCGGTCTGCGAACATTCCGCTGTCCTCTGTCACATGGGCGCGCCCCAGAAAAGAGGGTCGCGTGGGAATCGCCCCGACGGCGCGCTACAGGCCTGCGGACGACCAGGGCGTGGTGCTCCCGAAAGTGTTCACGGGCGCGCCGATGGCGCCGGGGTGGAGGTTCGACCGGATCCTGCCTGAAATCACCAGCCGCGCCGCGCGAGAGATCCGCGGGCAGGCCGGGAAAGACGCGCCGTTCTTCCTCTACTTCGCGCTGACCTCCCCGCACGAGCCGGTCTCACCTTCGGAGGCCTTCCGCGGCCGGAGCGGAATCGCGCCGGTCGCCGACTTCCTGATGGAGACCGACTGGGCCGTCGGCGAGGTGCTGCGGGCTCTGGACGAAGCCGATTTGGCGCGCGACACCCTGGTGATTTTCACGGCCGACAACGGCCACGCTCCCTACACGGGCTGGAACCAGCTGGTCGCTGCCGGCCATCATCCGAGCGGTCCGTACCGCGGTCACAAGGGTGACATCTGGGAGGGAGGCCACCGTGTCCCCTTCGTCGTCCGTTGGCCCGGCCGGGTCGCGGCGGGGTCCGTCAGCCCCCAACTGGTCTGCCTCACCGATCTGTTCGCCACCCTGGCGGAGATCGCGGGCTTGCCGCTGCCGGAGCAGGCGGCGGAGGACAGCCTGAGCTTC
>RFVF01000247.1 GCA_009922615.1 Pseudomonadota bacterium | reverse complement strand
GATGGGAATTCGTGCCCAGAAATCGGCCTGACGGGTTGTTAACCAACGCTGGTGCCGATTTTGTCTTAGCCGTAACGATTCGTTTGAAAAAGAGCCACCGATGGGGAAGTGACTGATGGTGAATGAAACCTAATCAATCGAAGGGCGAAACCCCGCTTCACCAAACGGTGGCGGAAAAAATGCAGTTCGAAAGCGCCGGTCAGTCGATCCAAATCGAGTTCACCGACCAGCAACTCAGCCCGCACGCCGGCACCGCGACCTTCTGGTCGTTCGTGCATGGGAGTGGGTGGGGCGAACTGGTGGCGCGGCACCTGCCACACCCCGAGCCCACTTCGAACAACGCGCTCAGTCCGATCACCAAAGTGTTCGGCTTTGTGCAAGGGCTGCTCTGCGGCGCGAAGAAACTCACCCAGTGCGCCTACCTGCGCCGCGATCCGATGATGCCGGCGTTGCTCGGGATCAAGCGCGTGCCGAGTCAGTCGACGTTCACGCGTTTCTTCCAGGGCTTTACCGGCGCGGGGAAGAACCTCGCCTGTTTCCGGCCGCTGTTTGCGTGGGGGATGCAACAGCTGCCGGGCAAAAGGGAGGGCTACGCATTGGACTTCGACTCGACGCGGTTGCTCCACGAGGACGGTCACCAGGAAGGCGTCGAGGTCGGTTACACCCGGGTCGGGACCAAACCGTGCCTGCACCCGCTGCTGGCGATTTTCAGCGAAGAGCGTCTTGTGGGGGGATTTTGGTTACGCCCCGGCAACTGCAGTTGCGCGAACAACGTCGTCGGGTTCTTCCTCGATCTTTGGGACAATCTGCCCGCGCACGTGCGGCTGCGCGTGGTGCGCGCCGACTCCGGTTTCTACGTGGCCGAACTCCTGCGCCTGTGGGAGCAGTTGGGCGTGAAGTTCATCGTCGTGGCGCGATTGACGCAGCCCGTGCAAAGCCTACTGCGCCGCGAGACCTGCTGGCTGCCCACCGACCTCGACGGCACCGAGGTGGCCGAACTCGACTATGACGCCCCCGACCTGCCCGCCACCGCGCGCTTTGTCGCGATTCGCCACCGGATAAAGGACAAACGCAGCCGCGCCGGGGGCAAACTGCTCATCGACTGTCCGGGCTATCTTTATCAAGTGCTGGTGACGAACCTGCCGCGGACGGTGCCACTCGTGGACGTCTGGCGCGACTACAATGGCCGGGCGGCCTGCGAAAACGTGATCAAGGAACTCGATGCCGGCTACGGCCTGCCCGACTTGGTCTGCAAAGACTTTTGGGCGACCGAGGCGGCGCTGAGCTTCGGCGTCCTTGCCCACAACCTGATGGTGCAGTTCGAACGCAAACTCGGCTGGCAGGAGGCGGTCACCTTGGGCACTTTGCGCTATCGAATGTTTGTGACCGCCGGGATCATCAGCCGACCGCAGGGCCAGACGACCATAAAACTCGCCGTGCCGCAGCACGAACGCGCTTGGTGGCGCGGCCTTTGGGAAAAAATCCTCGCGCCCAATCCCAACTGCAATGCAGTCGAAAATCGTCCGGCCTTCGCTTAGCGCGCTAATCGAAAAATTACCTCAAAACCGCACTTCTATTGCATGGATACGGCTGAGCGATTTCCACGTCTGCATCCAGCGTGCGAGCGGTTTTGCCTCGGGCGCCGCACGTGCGAATAGGTGCACGTGATCCGGCATTAAAACGTAGCGGCCCACCGCCCATCCATCGATGCCGGGCGAGTGGGACCATATTTCGCGCAGAATATCCCTCGCCGCCGCGCACGCGAGAACGGGTCGGCGCTCGGCTGTGACCACAGTGAGGTAGACGATCGGATGGGGAGGAAATGGTAAAAGATGCGGCAGTCGCGGGCCTTGGGGCATACTTACAGAGTGGGAGCTGCGGAGACTTTGAGCAAACCAACGGCGACGGGGGCGTCGCCGCT
>RFVF01000246.1 GCA_009922615.1 Pseudomonadota bacterium | reverse complement strand
TGCTCTTGATGTCATCACCCAGCTCCAGCGGTCGATTGTCGTCGCCGAAGGCGAACCGCTTCAACTCCCCTCCCCAACTCCCCACCAACGCCCGGAAATCACCCTGGTAGTCTTGCAGGTCGCCCACCGTCAGGAGACCGGCCTGAAGCAGACGCGCCTCGGTCACGGTGCCAACGCCATGCAGCGAGCGCACGGGCAGCGGGCGCAGAAAGGCGATCTTCTCCGAATCGCGGATGAGCGTCAGCCCATCCGGCTTCTGAAAGTCGCTGGCAAGCTTGGCCAGCAACTTATTCGGAGCAATGCCGATACTGGCGGTTAACCCGCGTTGTTCGCGGATGGCTGCCTTCAACTTACGGGCCACGGGCAGTCCACTGTGAGCGTGGCATCAGGTAGGTCCGCTTGACAGGCCGCACTGACGTCCACGTAGGCCTCATCCACCGACACCTGCTGGATTTGTTCGCCGGCCAACTGTCGCACTAGAGTCATGATGGCTCGAGATTCAGCCCGGTAGACATCCATGCGCGGGCGGACAAACAAGCCGGCAGGGCATAACCGCCCCGCAGTCACACTGGGCATCGCCGAGCGGACCCCAAACTTGCGGGCTTCGTAGCTGGCGGTCGCCACGACACCGCGCTGTGTCGGTGGGGCACCGACGATGACGGGCCGGCCACGCAGCGCGGGGTTGTCCCGTTGCTCCACGGACGCGTAGAACGCATCCATGTCGAGGTGAAGGATGACGCGGTATTCGATCAAGCCGGCGGGAGCTTCACATCACCTCGGCCAGCCTTACGAGGCGGCTTTGTTCCATCCGGGATTTCACGCCGGCATGGATCATCGCGGTGACGTCGAGAATTTCCTGGTGCGGGATGGGCTCCCGCCGGGTCTTCACCATCTCCCGGAACGTCGCGGCCATGCGGAACATCTCGTAGTGGTGGCCATACCAGAAGTCGCCCTCGATGGCGGGCGAGTATTCAAACTTGCGCTTCTGGAAGTGAACCTCGGTGTGGTTGTAGATGAAGGGCGTGTTGGGCCGGCCATACCAGATGTCGGCGGGCATGCGGTCGGCAAACGTGACGCGGGCATGGCCGGCATTTCCGCGGGCGTAAAGGCTGACCGCCTCGACCCCTGCCCCCATCAAGGTCACCACCATCCACGCGGGGTGCTGGCCATAGACCATCCAGCCGTTGTCCGTGTAGCCGCTCTGGAGACTGGCGACCATATACTCGATAGGCCCGAACTCGCCGGAGTCCCGCATCCGCAACGCGGCCTCCGTGCCCCACTCGTGCCGGAAGAGGCTCGACGACATGATCGGCGTCTTGCACCGCCGGGCGAACTCCAGAATCTTCCGCGTCCCGGCCGGCGTCTCGCCGATGGGCTTGTCGCAGAAGGTCGGCAGCCCCTTGCGCAGGCCGGGGGCGACCAGATCGAAATGGTCATCGCCGTAACCCGAGGCGTCGCCCAGCCAGATGGCATCCACCTGATCGACGAGTTCCGCCACCGACGGCGCGACCTGCACGCCGGGAAACGCCTTGGCGAAGTCCGCCGCGTCCTTGGGATTGGCGTCGTAGTAGTGGGTGATCCTGGTGTCGGGGAAAGGAAGCTGGTCGAAGGTGCAGCGCGGATGCCGGACATACTTGCGGAAGAACTCCGCCGAGCCGGGGTCAACGAATTTGCAGAACGCGTCCAGGTCAATGGTGGGATGGAAGTATTGGGCGAAGTGCCAGGTGTGGCCGTTCCGGGCCTGCGGTTTGCCGCGGTTGGTGGCCGAGATGACACCGATGCGCAGCATCTTCGACGTGCCGCCGTCGGCTGTAGCTACAGAGTTGGCCGCAGCCAGTGCGGTTCCAGCGACGGCTGCTGCGGTGGTTTTGATCATCTGTCGCCGAGGCAATTGTTCGGGTGGGTTCATAGTGGTGGCTGAGCAA
>RFVF01000245.1 GCA_009922615.1 Pseudomonadota bacterium | reverse complement strand
AATGCTGCTGGACAGGCCCAATCCCGTCAATAACCTGTCGTCATGTTCACCGCCACCTCAACTTTGCTAGGCCGCAAAGTGCGGTCGAATACCTGTTAGCCTGCTGACATGCTCACGCTCTCTCAACGATTTGTTGGTCGCCTTCGTGGGGCATGGGTTAGCGATTGCGCCATTTACGTTCACCAAGCTGGCGAGTGGGTAGAGATTCCGAAGTCGGAGATTAGCGCAGTGAAGACCGAGAGCTTGAGTCGAGTGATTGTTCGCCTTTACGACGGGCGGCGTTTCGTCCTTGAGCTACACCGCACGTTTTGGCGCTCCTTCGCTCCGTTGTTTCGTGCATTACACGACGCTCTTAAGCGGAACGAGCAGGCTCGGGGTTTATGGGATGGCTCGGATGATGCGACACAGTTTCACAGAGGATATTCACGATGACGACGCAGGCTAACCATGCGCTGCAGCGAACCCGGCATGTCGCCGTGGTTTGCAATCGTTGCGTCCCGCGGGCCGGGTCGCTGAGCTTGGGTCGTTAGGCCACTTCCCACCCGCCATGGAAATTGTTCGCTATCCACTTCTAACAGCGGGCGTCGGATTCATCCTCTACGGTTTGTGGGGCTTCATCCGCTCGTTGCGGTGCTATCGTGTCTGTGAGGGCGTCATTGTCGGATACGAGCAGCATCAGGAGTATTCGCTGTTCGCTCCACGCATAGAGTTCACCGGGACTGACGGGATTGTTCATACCTTTCTGTCCCAGCTTTACGGATCGCAGGAGATTCCAATCGGAGGCCGTGTTCGCATTCGGTATTCACCCGCGCAACCCGACCGCGCAGAGGTTGCTCGCTTCTCGGCATTGTGGCTGTTTCCTCTGGTCTGGCTGGCTTTTGGTATTGGGTTTTTGCTGGTGAGCATTCTCACGCCACGGCAGGATGGATTGAGCGGAGATTTTTGAGTTATGACGACGACGTGGCCTAACCATGCGCTGCAGCGAACCCGGCGGGGGCGTCGTGGTTGCAATCGTTGCGTCCCGTGCGCCGGGTCGCTGAGCTTGGGTCGTTAGGCCACATCACGCGTCATGGCTTACACGCTCACACCATCAGTTCAGCGAGAGATTGAGCGGACGTTTGCGCCTGAGCACATTGATTACGTTCGGTCGAGACTCGCGGAGCGAGAGTTGCCGATGGGCCGTTCTGCTCCACCGCCGCGCGTTCATGTTGCGGTCATTTGGTTGTCGAAGGGTGACATCAAGCGTTTTGACTCCGAGCTGGAGGGTGCTTGTTGCGACTGGCGCGACACACTCGTTTCGGCAGACTTGGCCGATGAGGATTGGAAGCGTGTGCTGACACTGAGAGGTATTGATTGTGAAGATTGGTAGAGACACAGGATTGTGGCCTAACCATGCGCTGCAGCGAACGGCCTCTGCGCCGTCCGTGCGAGCGTCGCGGGAGTTCGTGAGCGCGCCGTGCGCTCCACCCGCGCCGCCGAGGCCGTCGCTGAGCTTGGGTCGTTAGGCGTCTTCACACACCGCAGATGAACAAGCGCACCGTAGAATTGCAGGAAGTGATTCAGCCGATTGCGTCGCTCATTAGCAAATCGGAGAAGGCACAGCAGAAGCTGACACCTGGAACGTGGCAGCACAGGATGCTTCAGGATAATTTGAGAGCATTGCACATTGCATTTGATCTGATGAGCGGAAGATCGAGCAGCGCAGCTGTTCTTGCGCAGACAGATTTACAAGCCGCTCTCGATGCGTTTGCGGACATGACGAAGAGGGGCGAGAAGGCTCAAGCGAAGTTCACGCCGGGGACTTCTCAGCACTCGTTGCAGCGAAACAGACTCCGAGCGTTTCGCATGGCAGAAGCATTGATTAGCGCCAACTTGAAATGACCACGACGCCTAACCATGCGCTGCAGCGAACGGCCTCTGCGCCGTCCGT
>RFVF01000244.1 GCA_009922615.1 Pseudomonadota bacterium | reverse complement strand
GAAGCAAAAGCCGCAGAGCCGCCTGCAAATCCTGAGCAGATGAGTAAGTTTGCTGCACTCGCGCAGCGTCTCGCAAAGAAATAACAATCTCGAAACATGAGTAACACAAATAAACCTACCACGTCACCAACACAACGCCCCGTCGAGGGCTGGAACAAAGCACGCACGTTTGCTACGCAGTCTGACGCAGTCAAGAAAGCGTATGCAGACAAGATGTTTGAGGCGACAGTGTCATCGTTGCGCTTCTCGTTTCTTGCTGGACGTGTCGTTAGTTTACACGGCATTCGTGACACACTTGGGTTGCCGAAAACGTCGGAGGCAGATCGTCTAATCTCCAAGGAAGAACTCACAGAGCTTGTTAAACTTGCTCGTGAGTTTCGTGCGAAGCCGGTAACAGTAGCTGATAACAAACAAGATGCAACCGTATCAAAAGCAGATTCTGCTGTTGTTCCAGAGTCCAAACACAAAACTGATTCTGAACCGCGCATATCGACGCCAGTATCAGGCTCTACTTCAGAATGCCCTTCGGCTACGAAGACAGATGCTGAAGGAGCTAAGCAAACAGAGTCCGAAGAAGCAGTCATTAACTTCGAACTTCCTGAGCTTGAAGCGAATCCGAAAGTCAAACCATTCGGATTCCAAGTCCGCAAAACAAAAGAACTCCTGAACAACTTCATCAACAAAGGGCATCGTGCAAACGTGTTGCTGTCACAAACTGGTTCTGGCAAAACGTTCATGCTAGGCGCGATGGTGAAAGCAATGTTTCGTTTGGGGTTCTTCAAGGATTATGCTGGCATGTGGCCGGTGTTATATATCACGAAAGCTCCAATCGTCACGCAAACTGACAAAGTTCTAGAGAAACAGTTTGGATTGACGGCACGACAGGTTCACGTGACGAATATTGAACAACTACGTTCGACACTCGGTAGGATATTCATTCACGAAGAAACTGTCGTGATTCAAGGACAGGAACACATCATCTTCAAGTGGCGACCACGAGCATTGCCGCGCTTGGTGATTTGGGATGAGGCGCAAATCTTGATGAACATTGACAGCACGCAATCGAAGATTGCACAAGCGTTGAATGACATCACTGAGTTGTCGCACGGGCAAGAGGCGAACAAGGTGATTCAAGTATTCAGTTCGGCAACGCCGTTCATGCGATTGACGCATACGAAATGTTTTGCGGTTGCAACAAGGACTACAATGAAAGGGATACCACTATGAAAACGGACAGATTGTGGCTTGCACTAATCCTTCTGCTTCTCGCAGGAGCAGAATATGATCAACGATACTATTGTTCTGGAACCGCTGCAACACTTTGTGCGTTCTTTATTATCCTAGTCTGCGAGCAGGAAAACACCAACACACCCAAACACTAAATGACAAACCCACAACTCGAAGGTCGTTTGACCAACAACACTTGGCTACCTTGGGCACGTGCAATCGCCGCGCCCGCAGACATTACCGAATATGATCCGCCTGCCATGCAGCGTTTCATGTCGGTGATGAATGAGTTCATCGTGGACGTTAAAAATGTGCGGCCTAAGTTTCCAGCGCGTAATCGTGTGGAGAAAATCTCGTTTGCGAATGCAGAACAGCGCAAGCAATATCAACTTGCGTGGGAGCGTTACGAACGTGAGATGATTCTGCTGCGTGGTGAGATGAAAGAGCTTGGCACGTTTCAGCAACTTGTTGCGATGATGAAGTTCAATCAAGCTGCCGAGTTGATACGGCATGAAGAATTCTCGAAACGGATTGTTCGCATCAATGGCGAGGGCAAGGCTGCCGTGCTTGCCGTCAAATTCAAGGAGACGATTGCAGCTACTGTCAAAGACCTCATCAAGAACTATGGATACAAGCGCAGTGACATCTCGATTATCTGGGGTGGCATGGGAGGAACGTTCACCGCAGATGGTAAGGTAAAGCTGCGTGAGAAACGTATTCCTGA
>RFVF01000243.1 GCA_009922615.1 Pseudomonadota bacterium | reverse complement strand
ATAATGAATTAGTTGATGAAGCATTACCTATAGTTGTTGTTGCCGAACCAGTATTATTAATATTTGCTGTACCAGTTATTGTATTTGTACCACCTGATAATGAATTAGTTGATGAAGCATTACCTATAGTTGTTGTTGCCGAACCAGTATTATTAATATTTGCTATACCAGTTATTGTATTCGTGCCACCTGATAATGAATTAGTTGATGAAGCATTACCTATAGTTGTTATTCCAGTACCATTAGTTAGAATATTAATATTAGCATTTATACTACCTCCACTTCCTATATTAATTGCTCCTGTTCTAGATGAACCGTTACCAATACCTATTGTTCCACTTCTAGATGTTTCACTATATAATGAAGCATTGGTTCCTGTTGTTGAAGATTGAATTGTATTTGTAATTACAGAACTAAGAGTTGATATTCCAGCACTTAATGTATTAGTAATACTCATTAATGACGCAGATATTGTTGAACCAATCAATTGAATAGTTGATAAACTACCACCAATATTAATTGCATTTGCTACTCCAGAAGAACCAACTGTTATTGTACCACTTCTTGAACCTTCATTATATATAGAAACTGCTGTACCAATAGCAGAACCTGTTATAGTATTTGTAACAACTGATGTAGAACTCAAACTTCCTGTTGATGGATTATATGTAAATGGTGTTGTTGTTATATCTGCTAATAATGATTGATTTGAACTACCTGCAACAAATGTAGGATAATATGTTGCATTAGTATTTGTATCTGTAATTGTTATTGATGTAGTATTTGAAGGTCCAGTAGGTCCAGTATGACCTGTCCATCCTGTAGGTCCAGTATGACCTGTATGTCCAGTATGACCTGTAGGTCCAGTATGACCTGTATGTCCAGTATGACCTGTAGGTCCAGTATTACCAGTAGGTCCAATATTATTAGCTACTGAATAATATATTAGACTAGAACTATTAATTACAGCACTTTGGTATTGTCCTGATGTAGAAACAGCAACACTTTGCCATGATTGAGATGAAGCTGTTTGAGTCCATGTAGCACCATAATTAGTTGATACATATATGAATCCACCATCAACAACTGCTGTTTGATATAATCCTGACCCTGATATTGATACTGACCTCCATACTTGTGATGTTCCTACTTGATTCCAAGTATTTCCATAATCATATGATACATATATAAATCCACCTCCTGTAGATACAACAGCTGTTTGAATATCTCCATTAGAAGATATTGATACCGATTGCCAATTTCTTGATCCAGCACTTATTATTGAAGTCCATGATACTCCATAATTATTTGAAATATAAATATATCCATAATCACCACTTCCACGAAAACTAACTAATGTTTGATATTTTCCCGAAGCACTTAATGATATTGACTGAATTCCACCTGGAATTAACTGTATTGCTGTCCATGAAACACCATAATCATTTGATCTATATACATATCCTGAAAATTCTGTTCCACAAGTTTGATATTGACCTGATGAAGATAATGATATTGCTTGAAAAGCATACAAATTAGTAGTTCCAGATGGTATTAATGTTCTTGAAATCCAGTTAGCACCAAAATCAGATGATGTATATATACAATTAGTACTTGAATTTCCAGCAAAAGCAACAGATTGATATTGTCCTGTTCCAGATACAGATATTGCATATGAACCAGCACTACCTGTTGGACTAATTACAGGATTAGTCCATGATACACCAAAATTACTTGATATATAAATATTTCCATTACTTACATTAACAGCAGATTGATATTTTCCATTATCTGACATAGAAATACTTCTCCATGCTAAAGGTGTTCCTGAAATTGTTGTACTAGTCCATGTAAGACCATAATTATTCCATGTTGAATCTGGAGTAAATCCATTTAAACCTATATCACCAGTAGGACCAGTATTACCTGTAGGTCCTGTATTACCAGTCCATCCAGTAGGACCAGTATTACCAGTAGGACCAGTGTTTCCAGTAG
>RFVF01000242.1 GCA_009922615.1 Pseudomonadota bacterium | reverse complement strand
TTGAGTTCGATGACGACGGCGGCGTTTGGTGCGATTGCGACGGGTGAGATCACGAGCCTGAGTTCAGGCCAAGTGAGCGCGCTGCAGGGTGGTCAGGTGAGTGCACTGACGACGGCGCAGGCGGCGGTGCTGACGGCCACGCAGACGCCTGGCTTGACGGCGAGCCAGACGAGTTCGCTGGAGACGGCGGACCTGGCGGCGCTGACGACGAGTGCGTCGGCGGCGTTGACGACGGGTGTGGTGTCGAGTCTGAGCGGCACGCAGATGGGTGCGTTGACGAGCGATCAGGTGACGGCGTTGACGACGGCACAGGCGGCGGCCTTGACGGCGACGCAGGCTGGCGGCATCACGACGGTGCAGACGGCGGCGTTGGAGTCGGGTGACTTGAACAAGCTCGCGACGAGCGCGTTTGCGGCGCTGGCCACGGACGTGGTGTCGGGTCTGAGCTCGACGCAGGTGGGTGCATTGACGAGCGCACAGGTGACGGCGTTGACGACGGCGCAGGCGGCGGCGTTGACGAGCACGCAGACGCAGGGTCTGACGACGAGCCAGGCGGCGGGTCTGGAGTCGGGTGACTTGAACAAGCTCACGACGGCGGCGTTTGCGGCGATTGCACCGTCGGTGACGGCCAAGCTGAGCAGTGCTCAGGTGGGGGCGTTGACGAGCGATCAGGTGAGTGCGCTCACGACGGCGCAGGCGGCGGCGTTGACGAGCACGCAGGCGGTGGGTATCACGACGTCGCAGACGGGGGCGCTGGAGACGGCGGATCTGTCGGTGATGATGACGAGCGCGTTTGCGGCGCTCACGCCGAGTGCGGTGGCGACGTTGAGTGGTGCGCAGGTGGGTGCATTGACGAGCGAGCAGGTGAGTGCGCTCACGACGGCGCAGGCGGCGGCTTTGACGGCGACGCAGGCTGGTGGCATCACGACGGTGCAGACGGCGGCGTTGGAGTCTGGGGACTTGAACAAGCTCTCGACGAGTGCGTTTGAGGCGTTGGCGACCGATGTGGTGGCGGGTCTGAGCGGCACGCAGGTGGGTGCTCTGACGAGCGCGCAGGTGACGGCGTTGACGACGGCGCAGGCGGCGGCTTTGACGGCGACGCAGGCGGGTGGAATTACGACGGTGCAGACGGCGGCGTTGGAGTCTGGGGACTTGAACAAGCTGAGCACGGCTGCGTTTGCGGCGTTGGCGACGGGCGTGGTGGCTGGTTTGAGCAGCACGCAAGTGGGTGCGTTGACGACGGATCAGGTGAGTGCGCTGACGACGGCGCAGGCGGCTGCATTGACGACGACGCAGACGGTGGGCTTGAGTTCAAGCCAGGTGGGTTCGCTGGAGACGGCTGATCTGCAAAAACTTGCCACGGGCGCGTTTGCGGCGATACGCACGGACGCGGTGGTGGGTCTGAGCAGCACGCAAGTGGGTGCGCTGACGACGGATCAGGTGGTGGCGTTGACGACGGCGCAGAGCAATGCGCTGACGAGCACGCAGTCGTCTGGCTTGAACACGACGCAGGCGCCGACGCTGGAGACGGGTGATCTTGCTGCGATGACGACGGCTGGGTTTGCGGCGATCAGCGAGGCTGCGGTGGCGGCACTGACGAGCACGCAGATGAGTGCGCTGAACACGAATGAGGTGAGTGCACTGACGACGGCGCAGGCGGCGGCCTTGACGGCGCAGCAGACGGCTGGCGTCACGACGAGCCAGACGGCGGCGATTGAGTCGACGGATCTGGCGAAGCTGACGACGAGTGCGCTGGTGGCGCTGACGCCTGCGGCGATGGCGACGTTGAGTTCGACGCAGTTTGGTGCGTTGACGACGGATCAGGTGAAGGCGCTGACGACGGCACAGGCCAATGCATTGACGAGCACACAGACGGTGGGTCTGACGAGCACGCAAGCGGCGGTGCTGGAAGGTGCTGATCTGGCCAAGCTGAGCACGACGGCGTTGAGTTCGATGACGACGGCGGCGTTTGGTGCGATTGCGACGGGTGAGATCACGAGCCTGAGTTCAGGCCAAGTGAGCGCGCTGCAGGGTGGTCAGGTG
>RFVF01000241.1 GCA_009922615.1 Pseudomonadota bacterium | reverse complement strand
CCTTGTGGTCCACTATTACCTTGATGTCCAGTTGCACCTTGAGATCCAGTATTACCTTGTGATCCAGTAGCACCTTGTGATCCAGTAGCACCTTGATGTCCAGTTGCACCTTGTGTTCCAGTATTACCTTGAGAACCAGTAGCACCTTGAGAACCAGTATTACCTTGTGATCCAGTCGCGCCTTGTGCTCCAGTAGCACCTTGTTCTCCTGTATTACCTTGTGAACCAGTTTCGCCTTGTGGTCCAGTTACACCTTGATGTCCAGTATTACCTTGTGATCCAGTAGCACCTTGTGGTCCACTATTACCTTGATGTCCAGTTGCACCTTGAGATCCAGTATTACCTTGTGATCCAGTAGCACCTTGTGGTCCACTATTACCTTGATGTCCAGTTGCACCTTGAGATCCAGTTGCACCTTGTTCTCCTATATTACCTTGAGCTCCTGTATTACCTTGAGCTCCTGTATTACCTTGATAACCAGTTTCACCTTGAGAACCAGTATTACCTTGTGATCCAGTATTACCTTGTTCTCCTGTATTACCTTGTGAACCAGTCGCGCCTTGTGGTCCAGTTGCACCTTGATGTCAAGTTGCACCTTGATGTCCAGTTGCACCTTGAGATCCAGTTGCGCCTTGTTCTCCTATATTACCTTGAGCTCCTGTATTACCTTGATAACCAGTTTCACCTTGAGAACCAGTATTACCTTGTGATCCAGTAGCACCTTGTTCTCCTGTATTACCTTGTGAACCAGTTTCGCCTTGTGGTCCAGTTGCACCTTGATGTCCACTATTACCTTGAGGTCCAGTATTACCTTGTGATCCACTATTACCTTGATGTCCAGTTGCGCCTTGAGATCCAGTTGCGCCTTGTTCTCCTATATTACCTTGAGCTCCTGTATTACCTTTAGAACCAGTTTCACCTTGTGGTCCACTATTACCTTGAGATCCAGTTGCACCTTGATATCCAGTTGCACCTTGATATCCAGTTGCACCTTGTTCTCCTGTATTACCTTGTGATCCTGTATTACCTTGAGAACCAGTTGCGCCTTGTGGTCCACTATTACCTTGATGTCCAGTTGCACCTTTTTCTCCTGTATTACCTTGCGGTCCAGTATTACCTTGAGAACCAGTTTCTCCTTGTGATCCAGTTTCACCTTGAGGGCCACTTTGGCCTGAGAGGCCTGTGGGACCAGTCATACCTTGTATACCCTGTGGACCAGTTGCTCCTATAGCGCCTTGGGATCCTGTAGGGCCGATTTGACCAGTTGCGCCTGTTGGTCCTACGCGTTTAATAAGTGAATAGATTGGACCTGTTTGACCTGTTGTATTAATATTATTTTGTTGAGCAATAAGATCATATGAAGGATCAGCGGGATTACCAGTTGATGATATATGCCAACCACCAGTCGTAGTTGGTAGTGTTATTGAAGGTCCGACATTTATAAATGGTGATGCAAAACCAAATTCTGTATATACAATAGATTGTGTATCTGTACCAATTGTACCAACCGCAGTACTACCAGGTGGACCCGAGATATTAATCGTACCAGGACCCACATATATTTCAGACCATCTTTTCTCGGTTGTACCTAATGAATATGTTAAAGATGTTGATGGTATAACATTTCCATCAATTTGTACATATTTATTTGAACCTGTTCCACCTACCTGTAATTGATCAGAATAATATACATTCGTTGAACCACTCGGATAGTTTAATAATATACTACCTGTACCTCCTCCTATCACAGTCAAACTCGTACCAGTAGGGCCGATAGCGCCCGTTGGGCCCATTAGACCCGTTGCTCCAATTTCACCAGTTATTCCTTTAGGACCTGTAGGTCCTAATTCACCAGTCACTCCTTGAGGACCTGTAGGTCCTAATTCACCAGTAACTCCTTGTGGACCAGTTGCCCCTATTTCACCAGTAGGTCCTCGTAGACCAGTAGGTCCTCGTAGACCAGTAGGTCCTCTTAGGCCAGTAGGTCCTTGAGGACCTGTTACACCTTGAGAACCAGTAGAACCTTGAAGTCCAGATTGATTACCTATACC
>RFVF01000025.1 GCA_009922615.1 Pseudomonadota bacterium | reverse complement strand
CCAGACGGTCTTCCGATCAAATCCCAACATCCCACCCGGCGGCACTTGGACCATGAACTTCATGGGGAGCAACATCGTGTGCAGCGTCCCCGATCCACAAGCTGCGAATCGGCTTGTGATACCGGTGCCCACTGTCACGGTATCTGGTGGCAACGTCACAGGGGTTTCTTGGGTTTACAAAGATGCGACCACTGGGGTTACGCTGGCCGGACCTCCAACATACATGACTGGGGTAAAGGTCGAAATCGACGATCAGACCTTGGGCCGGGTCTATGATCCAGACGAGTTTCCGCCCACCACCACCAGCGTCAGTGGCCTTACGGGCGTTGTGTGGAACAACGTCGTCAGACTCTACATGGTTTACAACGACACCTTGGGCAACCACTACATCGTCGGCTACACCAAGCCGTGAGGTGGAGAGGTGGGGTTTTGCTTTGCGACACGCGATAGTATCGGTTGATGAAATGCGGTCGCGAATGGTCGCTTGCCCCTGTGTCCATTCAGGCTACGCTGCGCGCGTGACTTTCCGCCTGACCCTCATTCAACGCAGTTGCGTGGTCGTCGGCCTTGGCTGGGCTTTCGTTGGGGGCTGGCCCCTGCGCGCTACGGAGAAACTTTCAACCAAACCCTCTGTGTCCTCGAACTCACCCGCCTCCCATTCGCACACCAACCGCCTCGCGCTGGAGAAATCCCCCTACCTGCGCCAGCACATGCACAACCCCGTGGACTGGTATCCTTGGGGCGAGGCGGCGTTCAAGAAAGCGCGCGACGAGGGCAAGCCCATCCTGCTGTCCATCGGCTACTCGACGTGTCACTGGTGTCATGTGATGGAGCGGGAGTCGTTCGAGGACGAGAAGGTGGGCGAGTTCCTGAGCAAGCACTTCGTCGCCATCAAGCTAGACCGCGAGGAGCGCCCGGACGTGGACAAGATTTACATGACCGCCGTGCAGGCGATGGGGCAGGGCGGGGGCTGGCCGCTCAATGTGTTTCTCACGCCAGACTTGAAGCCGTTCTACGGCGGCACTTACTTCCCGCCGCAGCCGAAGTTTGGGCGGCCCAGCTTCCTGCAACTGCTCGGGCGCATCTCGGAACTCTGGGCCGAGAAGCGCGCCGACCTCACGGCCAGCGCGGGACAAATCGCCGAGCAGCTCAAATCACTCGGCGAACACGAGGCGAACAAGGACGCGGTGCTCGCGCCCGTGGTGCTGACGAACGCGCTCAAACGCATGACGGCCGAATACGATCCGCGCAACGGTGGCTTCGGCCGCGCGCCGAAGTTTCCCCGGCCTTCCCAGCCCGCGTTCATCCTGCGCGCCGCGGTGCGCGAGGGGAATGCCGAAGCGATCAAAGCCGTTCTGCATACCTGCGAGCGCATGGCTGCCGGTGGCATGTATGACCAGCTCGGCGGCGGCTTCGCGCGTTACTCGGTGGATGAGAAGTGGCTCGTGCCGCACTTCGAGAAGATGCTCTACGACAACGCGCAGTTGCTGCACCTCTACCTCGATGCGTATCTGGTCAGCGGCGAAGCACGCTTCGCCGACGTGGTACGGGACATCGTGCGCTATGTGCTGCGCGATATGACGCATCGCGACGGCGGTTTTTACTCGGCAGAGGACGCGGACAGCGAAGGGCACGAGGGAAAGTTTTACTGCTGGACGAAGGATGAGTTGACGAAGTTGCTTTCCGTCGAGGAATTCAAGGTGGCCGAGCGTTACTTCGGTATCACTGAGGAAGGTAACTTCGAGGACCACTCGCATCCCCAGCCGCTCAAGCAGCTCAACGTGTTGAGCATCGTTGACCCGAAGCTGAACGCGGTCGAGGCGAAGCTCCTCGCCATGGCGAAGCATAAGCTCTTCGCAGTGCAGCAGAAGCGCGTCCGCCCGCACCTCGACGACAAGGTGCTCGCGTCGTGGAACGGCCTGATGCTCGGCGCGCTGGCGCGGGCGGGCGTGGTATTGAACGAGCCGGCTTATCTCGCCGCAGCGGAGAAGAATCTCGCGTTCTTGCAGGCGAAACTTTGGGACGCCAAGACCAAGACGCTCTACCACCGCTGGCGCGATGGCGCGCGGGACAACGCACAACTTCTCGACTCGCACGCCTATTTGCTGGATGGCGTAATCCACCTCTACGAAGCGACGCTGGACCCGAAGCATCTCGACTTCGCGCTCGCGCTCGAATCCGCGATGACGGCGAAGTTTTACGATGCGGCGAACGGAGGATTCTTCCAGAGCCCGGCCGGTTCAGCCGACCTGCTGTTCCGGGCCAAGGAGGATTACGATGGCGCGGAACCCAGCGGCAACAACGTCGCGACCCTCGCACTGCTCAAGCTGGCGGCCATCACGGATGACAAGGCGATGCGCGCGCGGGCGGAGAAGACGCTGCGCCTCTTCGCCGAGCGGCTGCAACGCTTGCCGCAAGCCGTGCCCAATCTGCTGCTCGCGCTGGACTTCTTCCTGCACGAGCCGTTCCGCGTGGTCATCGCCTCGCCGGCGAAGGGAGACGCGCAGGTGGTTGCCACCTTGCTGCGCGCGGCCCACGGCGTTTACCAGCCGAACAAGGTGGTGTTGGGGAACCTCGGCGCGGTGGAGCCGTTTGCCAAGACCTTGCCGGTGAAGGATTCGACGCAGGTCTTTCTCTGCACCGGCACGGCGTGCCAGGCACCGACGAGCGATCCGCTCAAGGTGAAGACCATGCTGACGGCGAAGGCTCCGTAGCGACCCGCCGGACTATTTGGCGGGCGTGAAGTGGAAGAGCTGTGCGCCGCGCGCGGGCAGAGCGAGGTAAAGGCCGCGGGTCAGCATCTCGTTGCCGTTGCGCCAGTATTTTTCCTCACCCAGCAAGTCTTCCATCTTCCACTCGCGCCGCCCCAAGCCCGCGATGGTGGGCGTGACGTAGCACTGGCTTGGCTGCGCAGAGAGGTTCACCACCACGAGGTCAAAGGCATCTGGCGCAGACTGCCATTGCACAACGACGAAGCAGTGATCGGTGGAGTTCTGCGACCAGGCCGAGCGCGGGCGGAGGATTTTGCATTCACCGTGGCCCACAGCGGTGCTCTGAAGCGCGGTCAGCAAGGTTTCGTAGAAGCCGACGATGCGCGGGTCAGGGGGCTCGACCGGGCGGCGACCCAGATGCACCGGCAGGCGAATTTTCGCGCCCTCGAGCTGGCCATCGTGGAGGAAGCGCATGCCGGGCAGACCGAAGGACAGCAGGGCGGCCCCGCGATGTTCCGCGAGGGAGAAGCGCGTCGCGGCCCGTTGCTCATCGTGGTTTTCAAGGAAGTGCACGCTGCGCCGCACAAATTCCAGATCGAGTTCGAGCAGATGATTTTGGGTTTCGGCGTAGTTGTCGTAGGCGAGGTGGTCGTAGAGCCACTTGTCGTAGGTGTAGTCGAAACCGAGCTGCTGTAAGTTCTTTTCGAGATCCCAGTAAACTTCCGCCAGAAACAAAAACTCTGGCGACTCGCGCTTCACCGCAGCGATGGCTTCTGTCCAGAACTCCGTGTCGGTCGCGGGCGAGGTCATCCGCGGACCGGCCCAGGTCTTCTCGAACACGTCGCGGAGGACGAGCATGGCCAGGTCGCAGCGGACCCCGTCGCACCGGGCGGCGATGCCCACCAGCACTTGCTGCATGATCGACTGCGTGTCCGCGCGCCGGTAGTCAAGCTGGGCGGTGTCCTTCCAGCAGGGGAAAAACGGGTCCTTGCCATGCGCGATCCAGACCATGCCGGCGTTGGATTCCGTCACGAAGGTCTCGGGTGAGCCCGGCAGGCCTTGCACATAGAGTTCCGGTTGCATCTTCACCCACGGATGGCCGAGCCCGGTGTGGTTGGGCACGAAGTCAAGGATGAGCTTGAGACCGTGGGCGTGCAGGCGCTTGCGGAACTCGCGGAGACCTTCTTCACCGCCGAGGGATTCGGGCACGCGATATTCGGCGATGGCGTAGGGCGAGCCGGTCACATCGTCCGGTGACCAGTCGGGGAGCGCCTTGTCGAAGAGCTCAAGCAAAGCAGGATCGTTTAAGACCGTTTCTCTCGCGCGGCCACAAATGGTCCAGCAGCCCATCAGCCATACATGTGTGAAACCCCGGCGTTTCCATGCGGTGAACTCCGCCTCCGGCACGTTGGCCAGATGAATGAACAGGCCGTGGCGGGCCGACAGCTCGCGCAGCCAGCAACGGGTGTTCAATTCGTAGAGCAGGGGATGCAAGCAGGCGGCCTGATTGGCAATGAGAGGTTGGTCGGTGGACGGCCCGGCAGCGTGCTCACGGCGGCACTGATTACGAATCACTCATTACCTAGCTGTTCAACACCTTGAGCGCCTTCTGTGGGTTCTTCACGCGCAGGATCAGCAGGCCGCGCCGCGAGCCGGGACTGGTGGCACAGTAGCAATACTCGATGTTCACCTTGGCCTTGCCGAGCTTGTCGCAGATCACCGCCAGCGAGCCGGGGCGGTTGTCCCCGTCGATCATCAGCACGTCGTCCTCCACGCAGAGCACGTTGTGATCCTCGAAGACGAACATCGCCTTCTGCGGGTTGTCCACGACCATGCGGATGACTGTGTGGTCGACAGTGTCGCTGGCGGAGATGGCGTAAATGTTGACCTTGGCATCGGCCAGGGCGTGGCAAACCCGGGCGAGCATTCCCGGTTCATTGTCCAGAAAGATGGCGAGCTGCTTGGTGATTTGCATGGTGGGGGAGACGGGAGTTAACTGCGTTTTGAAACGTTCGTCACAGGCGCAGGCTCGCACGCGAGCGACTTAAATTCAATGTCGGAAGCGGGTTCAACGCTTCTTTTCGACCGAAAGGACCGCGCGCAGCTTCTCGAACTCTTGGCCGATGGCCTTGAGAGTGAGCAGGGCGTTGTCCCAGTCGGCGGCGAGCGCCTGCTTCTCCAGTTCGGCACAAATGCGGCCGAGTGGTTTGGCCCCGAGGTTTTTTGCACTGCCTTTGAGCGAGTGGGCCGCGATCTTCAACGCCTCGATGTCCCGGCGGTCAAGCGAGGTTTGCATCGCCTCCAAGCGGTCGGGTGCATCTTCCATGAAGAGGTCGATCAACTCGACGACCGGGTCGGGCTGGCCGGGCTCGCTCAAGTCGCGCAGGGTGGCCAGCACGGAGAAATCCAGCGTGGCTTCGTCCATCGTGGCGGGTGCGGGGGACTGTTGAGCTTCCGGTGCGCCAGCTTCGGCGGCGTGCGCGGTGGAGTTCACCCGATCCAGCGCGGCGCTCAGCTCGGGCAGATGCACGGGCTTGGTGATGAAATCGTCCATGCCGGCGGCGTAACAGTGCTCGGCGTCCCCGCGGCCGGCGTCGGCGGTCATTGCCAGGATGCGCAGGCGGGGCCGCTGGTTTTGCTGCTCCCATTCGCGAATGCGCTGGGTGGCGGTGTAGCCGTCCATGACTGGCATGTGGCAGTCCATAAGCACCACGTCGTAGGTTTTGTTCTGCACGGCGGCGACGGCCTGTTCGCCGTTGAGCACGGTGTCGGCGGTGTAGCCCAGTTTCTTGAGCTGCAATAGGGCGACGCGTTGATTCACGGAATTGTCTTCGACGAGCAGGATGGACAGCGGCCGGATTTCGCCGGGCGGCACGCGGTTGCGATGCAAGAAAGCCGTCTCCGCCGGACTGGGCAGCGAAAGCGGCTGGTCGCCGTGGGTCAGCACCCGGAGCAGACATTCTTCCAGGCGCGCGAGGCGGACGGGCTTGAGCAGGCTGCCGGAAAGGCCGGCCAGCCGCAGGATTTCCACATCGAGCCGCTGACCCAGTGGCGTGAGCAGGATCAGCTTGGTGTCGGCGATTTCCGGCTCGGCCCTGATGTTCTGCGCCAGCGTGAGGCCGTCGGCTCCGGTCAGTTTGATGTCGAGAATGGCCGCATCGAACGGCGTGTTGCTTGCCGCCGCGTCACGCAGCGCGTGCAGCGCCTCGTCGCCAGTGCGCACGCCGGCGCAGCCCAGGCCGAGATAATTCGCCATGCTGGCGAAAGCGTGGCGCAGCGAGGTGCTTTCAGCGACGACGAACAGCCGCGCGCCGGCGAGGCGGGATTTGGCGGCGTCGCGCGCGGGGTGGCCCGGCTGCTTCTCCAGAGTGATAGAGAACCAGAACGTCGAGCCCGCTCCGAGTGTGCTGTCCAGTTCCAGTCGCCCCCCCATCAATTCGCAGAGTTGTCGCGATATGGACAGTCCCAGCCCGGTGCCGCCGTATTTGCGCGTGGTGGAGCCATCGGCCTGGGTGAACGCTTGAAAGATTTTGCCTTGAGCCTCCGGGGCGATGCCGATGCCGGAGTCTTCCACGGAGAATTTGACCGTGACGTGCGTGTCGGTCTCGGACTCCTTGATCACGCGCAGGACGACTTCGCCGTGCTCGGTGAATTTGACCGCATTGCCGACGAGGTTGACGAGGATTTGCTGGATGCGCACGGGGTCGCCCCGCAGGTGGGAGGACACGTCGGGCGCCATCCAGGAAACCAACTCGATGTTTTTGGCCTGGGCACGATGGGCGAGCAGTTCCGCGCTGCGTTCGACGACTTCGCGCAAATCAAAATCCGTGGTCTCCAGCGTGAGTTTGCCCGCCTCGATTTTGGAAAAGTCGAGGATGTCGTTGATGATGTGCAGCAACGCGTAGGCGCTGGAGTGGACGGTCTCGGCGAACTCGCGCTGTTGCGGGGCCAGCTCGGTGTCGAGCAACAACTCGATCATGCCCACGACGCCGTTCATCGGCGTGCGGATTTCGTGGCTCATGGCGGCGAGGAACTGCGACTTGAGGCGGGTGGATTCCAGCGCGGTGTCGCGGGCCTGCTGCAACTCGCGTTCGACGCGCTTGATCCCGGTGATGTCGCGGGAGATGCCGATGATGCCGGTGATAAAGCCCGCGCGGTTGCGTAGCGGCACCTTGGTGACCGAGGCCCAGATTTCCGAGCCGTCGATCGCCAGTTGACGCTCGACCTTGTTCACGATCGGCGTGCCTGTGAGCAGAATTTTCTGCTCGTCGGCGAAGAACTCGCGCGCCAGTTCGGGTGGGTGAAAGTCAAAGTCGGTCTTGCCCACGACTTCGCTGGGATCCTTCAACCCGAGCCGCTTCGCCATCGCCATGCTGGCCTGGAGGAACTTGGATTCGGTGTCTTTGAAGTAGATGCGGTCGGGCACGTTGTCGAGCAGCGCGCGGAGCAGATCGCGCTCGAAGGCGAGCTGTTCCTCCATGCGTTTGCGCTCGGTCACGTCCCAGAAAATACCCTGGATGCCCAGTGGGTGGCCGTCGCGGTCGAACAGCGGCGTCTTGACCACCTGCACGTAAATCTTGCCGCGTTCCGGGGCGAAGTGCGCCTCGATGGTTTCGGTGGTTTTGCGCGACTCGATGATACGGTGGTCGTCGCGCTGATACTTCTCGGCCATGTTCGCCGGAAAGAGGTCAAAGTCAGTCTTTCCGATGATTTCCTCGCGGGGTTTGCCGACCTCCTGGCAGAAGCGCTGGTTCACGAAGGTAAACCGTCCGGTCACATCCTTGCGGAACATGTTCTGCGGCAGGTTGTCCACCAGGGAATGGTAGAGGAACTCGGATTCGCGCAGTGCGGCCTCGACCTGTTTGCGCGCGGTGAGATCGTGGAACACGGTCAGCACTTGCGGATCTTCGCCCTCAACTTCGACAAAGGAGATGGACAGCTCGACTTGGATGGAGCGTCCGTCGCGCAGCGTGATGCGGCGCTCCATGTGTTCGGCGATGCTGCGGGACTGATATTCCTTGCGGAAGCGGTCGAGCCGGGCGACGGCGTCTTCGCCTTGGTCGTAATGTTCGGTGTAGGGGCGGCCCAGCAGTTCGGTTTCCGTCAGGCCAACGAGGCGGCAGAACGCCGGGTTCACCGCGCGGGTGATGCCGTCCTTGTCGATCAGCCGCATGCCGTCCACTGACTTTTCCCAGATGGAGCGGAACCGACGTTCGGAGTTGCGCAGCTTTTCTTCCGCCCGCTGGCTCTCGGTCACGTCGTGGAGGATGCTCAGGATAAGCGGCTCCTGGCCTTCGATTTCCACAAACGAGTTGGACAGCTCGAAGATGACCCGCCGGCCGTTGCATAGAACAATGTCGCGGTCCAAATGCTCCGGAATGTTGCGGCTCTGATGGCCTTCGCGGTAAAGCGCGTGCAGGCGGCGCACTTCTTCGCAGTCCTGGTAGCTGACAGTGTAACACTGACCGACCAACGCCGCCTCGTCCATGCCCACCATCCGGCAGTAGGCGGGATTGACGGCGCGCAGGATGCCATCCTTGTCCGTGAGGCGCATGCCGTCGGCGGATTTTTCCCAGACGGAGCGAAAACGCCGCTCCGCCTCGCGCACGGCGATCTCGGCGCGCTTGCGTTCCGTGATGTCCTCGATGGTGCCTTCGTAGTAGCGGAGATTGCCGTCGGCATCCCGAACCGCGCGGGCATTTTCCGAAATCCAGATGATTTCGCCGCGGGCGTTGAAGACTTGCGACTCGAAGTTTTGAATGACTTCCTTCTCCCGCATGAGGCGCACAAACTCCTCGCGCCGCGCGGGCTCCACATAAAGCTGGCGGGACACGTCACTGAGCGCAGTGACGAGTTCTTCCGGCGTATTGAAGCCGTAGATCTTCGCCAGCATCGGGTTGGCGGAAAGGAACTTGCCCTCGGGCGTTGTCTGAAAGATGCCGTCCGTGGCGTTTTCGTAGATGCCGCGGAACATTGCCTCCGTGAAGCGCAGCGCGTCCTCGGTTTCTTGGTGCTTTTTGATTTCGCGCTCCAGATCCGCGACGTGTCGGCGCACTTCGAGTTGCGTCAGCACCTGACGGCTCAAGCGCTGCAACGCCAGCGCCTGCTGGCCCGTCAAGCCGCGCGTCACCCGGTCCATCACGCACAACGTGCCGACCACGTGCCCGTCCGGCGTGACGAGTGGCTGGCCAGCGTAGAAACGCACCGGCGGAGCGCCCTTTACCAACGGGTGGTCGCGGAACCGTTCGTCCGCCAGCGTGTCGCGCACCACCAGCGTGCTGGTCTGGGCGATGGCGTGGTGGCTGAAGGACTGTTCGCGCGGCACCTCGGTGACTTGCGTGCCGGTCCGCGCCTTGAACCACACCCGGCGCTCGTCCACCAGACACACGGCGGCGATGGGCGTGTTGCACAGCTGCGCGGCGAGTTGCGCGAGATCGTCAAACGCCGGCTCCGGCGGGGTGTCGAGGATGTGGTAGCGCTGGAGTGCCTCCAGCCGTTGGGCTTCGCTGTCACTCATGGCATCGGGGCAGGGCAGGGGACAACCACGCCGGGACACTGAGCCCGGCGGCCGAAGCGAAGACTGTGTTCGGCGCGAACGATGCCGCTAAATTCCCGCCCCACCCGCGACTTGGCAAGTGCCGACTTCTGAATCCGCGTGACTCCGCGCCGCAATTTGCTATTCCCACGCCTGACAACACACTGCTCATGAACACCACCCGCCGCGCCTTTCTCACCTCCGCCCTCGGCTCCGCCGCCCTTGCCACCTCCGCCCCGGCCGCCGAGAAGGTCAAGCTGCCCGAGGTCAAATCCCCGCTCTTCTCCAAGCCCTCGAAGTTCCACCTCGGCACCGTCACCTACAACCTCGCGGAGAAATGGGACATTGCCACGATCATCCAAAATTGCACCGAGGCGAAGTTCGAGGGGGTCGAACTGCGCACCGGCCATGCGCACAAGGTCGAGGTGAACCTCTCCAAGCAAGAGCGCGCCGACGTGCGCAAACGCTTCGCTGATTCGCCCGTGAAACTCTGGAGCCTCGGCAGCGCGTTCGATTACCACACGCCCGACCAAGCCCGGCTCCGCAAGGACATCGAGGCCACCAAGGAATACATCCTCCTCGGCGAGGACGTCGGCGCGACCGGTGTGAAAGTGCGCCCCAATGCGCTGCCCAAGGAAGTTCCCGTCGAGCAGACGCTCGCCCAGATCGGCAAATCCCTCCGCGAACTGGGGGAGTTCGGTGCGCAGCACGGCCAGCAAATCCGCCTCGAAGTCCACGGCACCGGCACCAACCTCGTCCCACACATCAAGACCATCCTGGACGCCGCCGATCACAAGAACGTAGGCATCTGCTGGAACTCCAACCAGTCCGACATCTTCGGTGACGGTTGGGACGCGAACTTCAACTTGGTGAAGCACAAAATCTTCACCGTCCACATGCGCGACCTGTATCTGGAGGAATACCCGTTCCGCAAACTGCTCACGGGCCTCGCGGAGATTGGCTTCACCGGCTTCACCTTCGCCGAGATTCCGCCCAGCACCGATCCGATCCGCACCATGAAGTATTTCCGCGGCCTCTGGCTGGCGTATCAAGGGTTGCTGTGAGGACTTGGTGGCAGCGTGCCCCGACGAACAAACACCGTGAGCACGCCACCGGGGGAGGAAAAATCGCGCAGCCGGACGTAGCCGACAGGTTGATGGTGGTGCGCCAGCTGGGGAGCGCCATCCCAGCGGAAGATCACGAAATCAATGGCCTTCGTGTCGGCAAGTTCCAGTAAACCGCGCAATGAAGTGCTCACGTCATCCGGGTTCGTGACGGGCAGGTTGACCGTGTCGATCCACCAGTCCAGTCGTTGCAGTGTCATTCCGATCCCGTAGGAGTGGGCCGTGTTCGCGAGCGCGACGCGCGCGTCAGGCTTGAGTCGGCGAAGCTCCTCTAGACACTCG
The DNA here is from genome assembly GCA_009922615.1 of Pseudomonadota bacterium. GTDB lineage: Bacteria > Verrucomicrobiota > Verrucomicrobiia > Limisphaerales > SXTU01 > SXTU01. The sequence goes on along the minus strand of RFVF01000025.1, from coordinate 51,537 downwards.
GTGTAGTCATACCAACGTTCTCCAGATCCACCCCAATTGGCCCGGTGCCCGGTGCGGTCCACCGGACTGAGCGCGGCATTGCCGGCGAGCAGCAGGAGCAGTGTCATCAACGCGATTTTCCGCCGACCCAGCACTGGAGCTAGGCCTTCTCCGGCAAGCACCAGCACGGCGGGCAAGAGCAGCAGATTGAAACGGGCCAGGCCGATCCAACGTGGTTCCTCCAGTAAGTGAAACAACCAGATGCCGCCAAACAAGCTGCTGATCGTGAGCCATTGCGCCCACGCACGGCGACGTAGGAGCAGCCAGCCTCCGACAAGGGCGGGCAACCAAAGCACGCCGAATTGCTCACCGACTCCGGCCGCCGCCTGCTGCCAATACGAAAGCGAAAGGATATTTTCCAAATGCGGCTGGTAGGGCCGTGAGCCGTGCAGCGTTCTCAGGCTCAAATAAACGACACCCGGTCCCAGCGCGACGAAGCCCACCCGCGCCTCTGCCAGCAGTGCAGAGCACGACACCTCGCGGCGGCGGATTAGAAACATTGTCCGGACGCCCACCCGTGCCAGCCACAGCAGGCCGACGGCGATGATCCCCGTGTCTTTGAGGAAGCCGAGCGTCAGTGCCGCCCACCAGGCGTTGGTGTGCCGCAGCCGCTCCGGTCCGGCCAAGAGCCAGCGTCGGCCTTCCCGCACGAGTAGAAACAAGAACGGTAACAGCGCCAGTTCCAGATAGAGGAGGGTTCCATGGTAGAGCAGTGTGGGAAGCGTGGCGATGAACAGGACGCCCAGTAGTGAGAGCGCTGGCGGCGCGTTGCGCCAGCGCCGATCCTGCAGGAAAACCAATCCCAGCAGAAACACAGCGAGCACCGGAGTGAACCGCAGCACTTCAAAGCCGAAGAGCAGCCCTGTTCCCCATTCGGCGCGCGTCCCTTCCCACAGCCACGCGGCCAGCCAAGTTTGACTGGCAGGATAACGCAGCATCCGGTCTTGATTGAAAGCATCCTGCAAATCAGCGGCGGGTTGCAGCCAGGGCCCGCCGGCGGCGAGTGCAAGTCCGGTTGCTCCCCAGCCCCAGAGCAGCAACTTCTCGGTGGCTTTTCCACCTCGGCAAATCAGCCAGAGGCCCGTCCCTAGCCAGCCCAGCACCAACAGGACAAAGCCGGCGTGCGCGCCAAGGTGCAACGTATGCAGGTGCGCTGCCACGAGTGCTTTCAGGTGGTAATGCTCGTCCCCGCCGTAAGCGATATCTGCGGTCCACGGCAGAGCCGAGACGGCGATGAGCAACCCGGCCCACAGTAGCACGCTGCGTCCGCGCAATTCGCCCACCCGTTCCAACACAGGTGGTGCGGGAGCGAGCGCGAGCCAGAGCCAGAGGCTGCCAAAAACTACCAGCGCGAACTGCACTGTCGGCGAAGGCACGGCGGCCGTCGGTGTGGGCTGGAACATTCGCGCCGCGCAGACCGGCGTCAGCAGAAACGTGGTGGCGTAAAGCGTGGCCGCAAAACCGGCACCCAGAATCGCCATGCTCTGATTTCGGAAGGTCCGGCAAGCGAGCCATGGCGCGGCACACAGAAAGAAGAAGCGTGGAACACTGCCGGGCCAGAGCACATAGGCCGCGACCGCCGCTACCAGCCAGCCGGCAGCGGGTAACACCGGGCTTGTGCCAGCGGGTTTCATTGCGGACGAATGTGCGAAATCGACGGAGGCAAGGCCATGCCGAAATGCGGGACATCGCGGGTTCGACAACTAGGCGGGCTTCCCTTACAAGTCCCGCCGACATGAGTGCTAAATTCAAAGTCGTGGTCACGGATTTTGTCGGTGAGCCGCTCGACGTGGAGCGGCGCATCCTCGGCGACCTCGCCGAGGTGGTGGCGCTCGACGCAAAGCACGAGGATGAGATGGCCGGCCGGATCGACGATGCGGATGCGGTGATGGTGTATCACTTTCTGAAGGTCACGCAGGCCACCCTCGCCCGGTTGCGCAAGTGCAAGGTAATCATCCGATGCGGCGCAGGCTTCGACAACGTGGACGGCGCAGGCTGCCGCGCGCGAGGCATCGCGCTGTGCAACGTGCCGGACTACGGCTCCGAGGAAGTCGCAGATTCCGCGCTGGGGTTGGCGCTTTCGCTGATGCGCGGAACGCACTTTCTCAACAGCCGGCTGCGGCGTGGTCACGGGGCGTGGACCTACGAACAATACAAACCGGTGCACCGGTTGCGCGGGCGGGTGTTCGGCATTGTGGGTGTCGGGCGCATCGGCACGGCGGCGGCGCTGCGAGCCAAGGCGTTTGGTTTCGACGTGGTGTTTTACGATCCGTATGCGCCGGATGGCCGGGAGAAGGCGCTGGGCGTGCGGCGCGTGGAGTCACTTGATGAACTGCTCGCGCAAAGCGACGTGGTGAGCCTGCATTGTCCGCTGACGCCGGAGACGCACCATTTGATGAACCGCACGACTCTCGCGAAGATGCGGCGCGGCACTTTTCTGGTGAACACTGCGCGCGGCGGCGTGGTGGAGCCGGTCGCGGTGGTGGAGGCGTTGGCCAGTGGGCAGCTCGCAGGCGCGGGGTTGGACGTGCTGGAGCAGGAGCCGCCGGTGTCGGAGCATCCGTTGCTACTGGCGTGGCGCGATCCCCAGCACCCGGCGCACGATCGGCTCATCTTGAATCCGCACGCGGCGTTTTACTGCGAGGAGGGACTTAACGACATGCGTGTGAAAGGCAGCCAGAATGTCCGCCGCGTGCTGCTGGGCGGGGCTCCGCGCAACGTGGTGAATTGAGTCGGCCTGCGAATTTCGCAAATCATCGCGTTGGCTCCCCTGAAATGCGAAGGGCGCGATTTGTATCGCGCCCTTGCCGGAAATGATTTGCGGTTCGCTTACGCACCCATGCCGTCCTCGAACGAGCCGGCGGCGGCAGGGAAGCACAGGTTGTTCTTCACGTAGCGCACGCCGTCGGCAGAGCAGAAGTCGAGGTCTTTGTGGGCACTCTCGGCTTCGACGACGAGCGGGGCGTCCTTCGTTCCCATGACGCTCATGTAACGCTGCGGATAGCCCACGTGGATGAGCAGTTCGGCGTAGCGCTGCATGTTCAGGTCGCCACTACCGAGGTCGGTGAACTGCATCGCGCGCTTGCCCCAGTCGGGCTGCATCGCGCGGAGCGGGAAGCCAGAGCGGACGACGAAGTTCTTCACGTGTGCGGCGTAGATTCGGCTGCCGACTTTGAGGAAGCGGCTCTCCCACGACTCGCCTTCCCAGCAGTGGGACGGGTCGGCATTGACGCCGAGAGACGCGTCGCCGCCGCAGATTTCGACGAGCATGTTGAAGTCGTCGGCGGTGCTGGCAGCGGTGCCGGGATGGATTTCGTGGCAGAGCTTGATGCCGAGTTCGTTGGCGTGCTTGCGGAGCTTGGCCGTCTTTTTGACGAAGCGCTCTTTGCCCTCGGCGAGGAGGTCGAAGCCACCGCCGGCCCAGAAGCCCCACGGGTAGCCACTGGCGAGTTCCCAACCGAAGGCCACGCCCCAGAACATCGGCATGATCTTCACGTTCAACTCGGCGGCGAGATCCATGAGCTTGAGCAAATAGTTCTCGTGCCATTTCTCGATTTTATCGGCGGGCAGCTTGGCGATGTCCGGCGCGATGAAGGGATTGCCAGACTTGGTGCCGGTCCATGCGCTGGTGTGGACCCAGAACGGGCAGTGGGCAGAGATGCCGTCGAGCGTCATGCCGCGTGACTCGAAGGTGTCGCGAATCTCCTTCGCGGATTTCAGGAGCTTGCCGCCGTTAAGGTGGTAGTTGCTGGGCTGGATGCCGGTGGCGCCGGCGGCCTTGGCGAAATCAAGCACCTCGGCGAGGGATTTGCCGCCGTGCTGGGCGCATTCGAGGCTCGGGTGGTAGATGGGCTGGGCCATGTTTGTTTGGTTCGGTTAGTGTTTTGCGTTGCGGTGAAGCGTGAGGACTCTGCGGGAAAGGCTTTCCAAAAATCAATCGCAAACCCACCCGTCACTGTGCCGGCGTGCTGGCTGTCGGCTCCTGAAATCGGATCACCACCTCGCCCGGCTTGGCGTAGCCGAGCTTCTCGCGGGCGAGGCGCTCAATCGCTTTGGGGTCGGAACGTTGGGCATCCAGCGCGGCTTTGGAGTGCCGGGCAATTTCCTCCTCGCGCTGAATTTGAGTTTCCAGCTCGAGGTTGCGCGTGCGCATCCGCTCGTTTTGCTGGATCAGGGGCACGCAGAGCGAGACGATGCCGACGACGATGGACAAGACGAGCAGGACCAGCACCACTTTGGTGAGCTTGTCCCAGATGCCAAGGTCCACACTCTCGTCTTTCATTGCGCGATGGCGGGGAGTGAAACAAACTTCTCTGCGGAACGGAAGCTGAAACTGTCAGTTGGCATGCTTTTTCTACGCACGCCAATTGGTGGGGGAATAATTCTTTACACCCACGGGACAAGATCCTACGCTCCCGCCTTCATTATTGAATAAACGAAAGTATGGAAGCACTGACTAAGAAGAAGATCGTCACTGACCACCAGTTGCACGCGAAGGACACCGGCTCGGCCGATGTGCAGGTGGCCTTGCTCACCGAGCGCATCAATCACCTGACGGAGCACCTCCAAGGCAACAAGAAGGATCACAGTTCCCGCCGTGGTTTGATCATCATGGTTGGCCAGCGCCGCCGCCTGCTTGATTACCTCAAGAACACGGACAACAACCGTTATCTGGCCATCACAAAGAAGCTCAAGCTTCGCAAGTAACCGCCAGGCTTTTCACTTTCGGAGCTGGGCGGCCTTTGCGGCGACGCCCAGCTTCGACCCACACCCATCCCGCCGCTAAGAAACCGGCCCGTAACCATGGGGAAATTTCATTCAGCACCCGCCCCGTCGAGTGCTCACTGAAGTTCCTCCCGGTGCGCGGGTCGAAACCCCAGCAAGAACAACATGTCAGTCAAAGTCACCGCCCAAGTCGGAGGGCAAACTCTTTCCATTGAGTCCGGCAAACTCGCCAAACAAGCCGACGGTGCCGTCACCGTCCAACTCGGCGAAACCATCATCCTCACCGCTGCCGTCGCCGCCGTGAAGGCCAAGGACGGGCAGGAATTCTTCCCGCTCACCGTGGACTACCGCGAGAAGGCCGCCGCCTGCGGCAAGTTCCCCGGCAGCTACTTCAAGCGCGAAGGTCGCCCCACCGAGAAGGAAATTCTCACGATGCGCCTCACCGACCGGCCCATCCGCCCGCTCTTCCCCAAGGGCTGGTTCAACGAAGTTCAGGTCCAGTCCATCCTCCTCAGCGCGGACGGTGAGAACGATCCCGACATCCTCAGCATCCTCGGCGCGAGCGCCGCACTGATGGTCAGCGACATCCCGTTCGCCGGGCCGCTTGGCGCGGTGCGCGTCGGCCGCGTCGGCGGTGAGTTCATCGCCAATCCCACCCACTCGCAGATGGCCGAGAGCGATCTTGACCTCGTCTATGTCGGCAACGAAAAGGACGTCGTGATGATCGAAGGGGGTGCCGACGAGATCACCGAGGCAGACTTGAACGACGCCCTGCGCTTCGCCCACGAAGCCTGCCAGCCGCTCATTGTCGCGCAGAAGGAACTTGCTGCGCAGATCGGCAAGAAGAAGCGCGAAATCTCGCTCCTCCTCGTCCCCGACGAAGTGTTGAAGGAAGCCAAGAAGCTCGCCGGCGATCGCATCGCCACCGCGTTGCTCACCCCCGGCAAACTCGCCCGCGAGGCCGCGTGCAAGTCCATTCAAGACGAGATTGGCGTGAAGCTCGTCGAGAAATACGGCGCGGAAAAGGTGACCAAGTTCACCGTCTCCCAAGCCTTCTATTACATCCAGAAGGAAGCCGCTCGTGAGATGATCATGACCAGCGGAAAGCGCCTCGATGGACGTGGCATTGACGACCTACGCGCGCTCTCCAGCGAAGTCGGCCTGCTCCCCCGCGCGCACGGCTCCTCCGTGTTCGTCCGCGGTGAGACCCAGGCTGTCGCACTGGCCACACTCGGCACCACCGAAGATTCCCAGAGCTTCGACGCCTGGACCGGTGGCCAGACCAAGAAACAGTTCCTCCTGCACTACAACTTCCCGAACTTCTCGGTCGGTGAGACGGGCCGCATCATGGGCCCCGGTCGTCGCGAGATCGGTCACGGCGCGCTCGCCGAGCGTTCGCTGGAACCGGTGATCCCCTTTGCCGATTTCCCCTACGCCATCCGCGTCACCGCCGAGATCATGGAATCCAACGGTTCCACCTCGATGGCCTCCGTTTGCGCCGGCACGCTGGCCCTCATGGATGCGGGCGTTCCGATCACCCGCCCCGTCGCTGGCATCAGCATCGGCCTCTGCTCCGAGACAGATGACAACGACGTCATCAGCGATTACCGCCTGCTCACCGACATCATCGGCTGGGAAGACGCGTTCGGCGACATGGACTGCAAGTTCGCCGGCACCACTCAAGGCATCACCGGCTTCCAGCTTGACCTCAAGCTCCGCGGCCTCCCGCACAAGATTCTGGCCGAAGCCTTGGAAAAAGCCCGCATCGCCCGGCTCGCCATCTTGGACTCGATGCTCAAGACCATTCCCGAGTCTCGCAAGGAGCTGAACAAATACGCCCCGCGCATCGTGACTGTGAAGATCAACCCCGAGAAGATCGGCGCGCTCATCGCGAGGCCGAGATCGGCAAGATCTATCGTGGCCGCGTCGTCACGATCAAGGAATTCGGCTGCTTCGTGGAATTTCTCCCCGGCAAGGACGGCCTCGTCCATGTCAGCGAGCTCTCCAACAAGCGCGTCAACAAGCCCGAAGACGTCGTCAAGATGGGCGACGAGATCTACGTCAAGTGCCTCGGTGTGGATGAGAAGGGCCGCGTGCGCCTCTCCCGCAAGGCCGCGATGGAAGATCGTGGCGAGGCCGTGGCCAGCGAAGGCGAGGCCGCGCCTGCCGAAGCTCCCGCTGAAGGCGGCGGCGAAAGCTCCGGCGGCGAACGCCCCGAGCGCGGTGGTCGTGGTGAACGCGGCGGTCGCGGCGAGCGCGGCGGCGAACGCGGTGAACGTGGTGGTCGCGGCGAACGCCGTGAGAAGCCCGGCCGCAAGGAACCCGCGACGCCGGCCGAAGACGGCAAGGTTTATCGGGCCAAGGTCGTTTCGATCAAGGACTTCGGCTGCTTTGTGGAATACCTGCCCGAGAGCGAAGGCCTCGTGCACGTCAGCGAGCTTGCCAACTTCCGCGTGAAGCAGGTCGAGGACATCGTCAAGGTCGGCGACGACATCTGGGTCAAGTGCATCGGCACTGATGAGCGTGGCCGCGTCCGCTTCTCCCGCAAGGCGGCGATGGAAGAGCGCGAGAAGGAACAAGGCGGCGGCGAAGCGGCACCGGCTGCTCCTGCCGCTGACGAAGCTCCGAAAGCCTGAGCACAAACTCAACTCACTCGAACGGCGGACGGGCAACCGTCCGCCGTTTTTCTTGTCCTGCGAGAACGAAGCGGGGAACCAATTGTTGCGAATGACTTCCGCCGACGGCAATTCGCGTGACTTCGCAGTGGCCTCCCGTTAACACGCCGCGATGCTTGGTGCCATCCTCGCCACGATTCTGTTTGCCTTCTCCGCCGTTTCCGGCGCGCGGGTGGCCAAACTCATGGGTGGCACCGAAGCAAACTTCTGGCGCCTCTCGCTCGCCACGCTGTTCCTCGCCGCGCTCGCGCACGGCTTCGGCGCCGGGCTGGCGGGCGATGGATTTTACATCTTCATCTTGAGTGGCTGCATCGGCTTTGGGCTGGGCGATGTCTCGCTCTTTCAAGCCTACCCGCGCCTCGGCTCGCGCCTCACCATTCTCATCGTTCATTGCCTCGCCGCGCCGTTTGCCGGGCTCGTCGAGTGGCTGTGGCTGGGCACGACCTTGACGGCGGTGCAGGTCGCCTGCGGCGGAGTCATCCTGACGGGCGTGGCCATCGCGCTCGCGCCGGAGCACGAGTCGCACGAAGCCCGGCGGCAGTTTGGCATCGGGATTTTCTTCGCCGTGCTCGGGGCGATCGGCCAGGGCGGCGGCGTGGTCCTGAGTCGCAAGGCGTATGAACTTTGCCGGCTCGCGGACCAGCCGATGGACGGCCTCACGGCGGCGTATCAACGCATTCTCGGCGGCGTCATCATCTCCGGCCTCGCGTTGCTCGTGGTGAAACGGCAGTTCCTTTTCGCCCGTGCGGAGGCAACGGCTTCGCCCGGCGACCTGTCCACGGCGGAGAAGTGGCGCACGTCCGGCAAGTGGCTTTTCTTCAACGCCCTCGCCGGCCCCACGCTCGGCGTGAGCTGCTATCAATGGGCGCTCAAGACCACGCCCTCGGCCGTCGTGCTGCCCATAGTCGCGCTTTCGCCGTTGGTAGTGATGCCCTTCGCGCGCTGGCTGGAACATGAGCGCCCCTCGCCGCGCTCGACGCTCGGCGCGGTCATCGCCGTGGCTGGCGCGGTCGGCTTGGCGCTGGCGAAGTAGTCAGGACCACCAGGTGACGACTGCCAGCCTTGCACGGTTTGCACTTCCGGGTAACTTCCGTCACCCGGTCGCGTCTGAGTCGCGGCTGGTTTGACACTGTGACTCATAACACCATGACGTTCCGCGTTCTGCTTTCGCTCCTTCTCACCGCGTCGGTCGCGCTCGCCCAAAACGGCGACAAGCCCGGCGAGAAACAGGTTTCCCGCGTGCCGAAGGAGAAGATCCCCGCCAATCCGCCGCTCGCGCCCGCCGATGCGCTCAAGACGTTCAAGCTCCCGCCCGGCTTCCGCATCGAGGTTGCCGCCGCTGATCCGCTCGTCGAGACGCCCATTGCGATGCAGTGGGATGCGGCGGGCCGCCTGTGGGTCGTGGAGATGCCCAGCTACATGCCCACGCCCACGGCCGAGGGCGAACTGGAGCCGATCAACCGCATCAGCGTTCTCGAATCCACCAAAGGCGACGGCAAATACGACAAGAAGACGGTCTTCCTGGACAAGCTCGTCATGCCGCGCGCGTTGTGCCTGTGCTACGGCGGCGTGCTCGTTTGCGAGCCGCCCGCGCTTTACTGGTATCCCATCGAGGCCAGTCTCAAGCCCGGCTCTCGCGTGCTCGTGGAAAAGAACTATGCGCCCAACGGCCTGAAGAATCCCGAGCACACCGGCAACAGCCCGACGTGGTTCATGAACAACTGGATTGTCTCCGCGAATCTCACCTACCGCTATCGTCGCGGGGATGAGGATTGGAAGCGGTTGCCCACCAGCTTTCGCGGCCAGTGGGGCATGACGATGGATGACTGGGGCCGGCCGTATTACAACTCGAACTCCGACCAGCTCCGCATGGATCTCGTGCCGAGCGAATACTACTTTCGCAATCCCTTCTACCGCACGACGGCGGGCCTGAACGTGCAGCCGCTGAAGGACCAGACCGTCTGGCCAGGGCGCGTGAATCCCGGCGTCAACCGCGGCTATCAGGAGAAGCAGCTCAAGCCCGACGGCACACTGGCGACCTACACGGCGACTTGCGGACCGGTCATTTATCGCGGCGATAATTTCCCCGCTGAGTTTCAGGGCAATGCCTTCATCCCCGAGCCTGCGGGCAACATGGTTCGTCGCATGGTGCTCACCGAAAAGCCCGGCGAAATCTCCGGCGTGAATCCCTACCAGCAGGCCGAGTTCCTCACGTCCACGGATGAATTGTTCCGTCCCATCAACGCCTACACCGGGCCCGATGGCTGCCTCTACCTGATCGACATGTATCAGGGCATCCTCCAGCACCGCGTGTTCCTCACGAGCTATCTGCGCAAGCAAGCCGAGGATCGCGGGCTCGACAAAGTTCACCGCCGCGGGCGCATCTACCGCATTGTCCACGAGGGCAAGAGTCCGTCCGCCGTCCCACAGCTCACGTCAGCTTCGCCCGTGGATCTGGTGAACCGCCTCAATCACCCGAACGGCTGGGTGCGTGACACCGCGCAGCGCCTGCTAGTCGAGCAGCCCGCCACGGCCGCCATCGCACCGCTCAAGAGCCTCGCGCTCTCCGCTGCCGATCCGCGCGCCCGGTTGCATGCTCTGTGGACGCTCGATGGCATGGGGCAGATGGACACCGCGACGTTGCTCGCCACGTTGGACAAGGAGAAGCACAGCCAGGTCAAGGCCGCCGCCGTGCGCATCGCCGACGGGGCCTTGAAACTCGGCGACAAGGATCAGGTGCTCGCCAAGCTCGTCTCGCTCGCCGCCACGAAGGACTTCAACGTGCAGGTGCAGCTCGCCTTCACGCTCGGCGAAGTGAAGGATCCCGCCGCCGAAGCCGCCCTCCTCACGCTGGCTCGCAACGGTGGCACCAACGCGTTGATTCGCGACGCCGTCATCAGTGGTCTCGCTCTGTGCGAAGTGGACGTGCTGGAACGCGTCTTCGCCGACAAAGCTTGGTCCGACAAGGCGAAGGTCCCCGGCGGAGAAACGTTCATCGGCGCGTTGGCCAAGAGTGTGTTCCAACAGGCCAAGGGTGAACGCGTCAACCGCCTCCTCGAACAAATCACCCGCAAGGAAACGCCCAAGTGGCAGACCCTCGCCGTGCTTGCCAGCCTCAACGCCCCCGCTCCCTCGGGGAAGAAAGGCGAGCCCCCGCCGCGGGTCAAATACGTGAAGCTCGCCGCCGAGCCACCCGCGCTCGCCGCGCTCGCCAAGTCCGACGACAAGGCCATTCAGTCCGCCTTCACCAAGCTCGACAAGGTCGTCGTGTGGCCCGGCAAACCCGGCGTTGTCCTCCCCGTCATTCGCCCGCTCACCGAGCCGGAGCAGAAGTTGTTCACCCAAGGCAAGGCCTCGTTCGAGGCGACATGCGCCGCGTGCCATCAAGCGCACGGCTACGGCATGGACGGCCTCGCGCCGCCGTTGGTGGACTCCGAGTGGGTCGCCGGCTCCCCGGAGCGCCTCGCGCGCATCGCGTTGCAAGGCCTCGGCGGGCCCGTCACCGTGCTGGGCAAAAAGTGGGACCTCGACATGCCCGGCCACGGCACGCTCGACGACGAAACACTCGCGAGCATTCTCACCTTCATCCGCCGCGAATGGGACCACGGCTACGACCCGGTCACGCCCGCCTTCATCAAATCCGTGCGCACCGCCACCGCTGGCCGTGAGTCTGCGTGGACCGATGCCGAGTTGAAGAAGATCAAGTAGCGGTTGCAGACCTGATCGGGTGGGGCGGCGTCCTTTGGAGGCGAATGCTTGAGCGCCTCAGCGGCGAGTTACAACTGCGCCGCTGTTGTTGGCGATTCAGCTCCTTGCCCAGCCTCTCCGAGAGATTGGCTGGCAATCCAATCCCGCGTCCGCTAAGACTGCGCCACTTCAAATAATGAAAGCACTCGTCACGGGCGGCGCGGGATTCATCGGCTCACACATCTGCGAGGCGCTCTGTCTGCACGGCGCTAAGGTCGTCGTGCTCGACAATCTCAGCACCGGCAATGTCATCAACCTCGCCTGGAAAAAGCCCGGCGACGAACTCGACTTTGTCCAAGGCGAAGTCGCCGACGAGGCGCTCGTGAAGAAGCTGGTCGCCGGCTGCGACTGGGTCTTCCACGAAGCCGCCCAGCCCTCCGTCCCGCTCTCCGTCGCGCAGCCCGTTCAGACGAACCGCGACAACCTCGACGCCTCGCTCGGCCTGCTCGTTGCCGCGCGCGACGCGGGCGTGAAGCGCTTCATGTTCGCCTCCTCCTCCGCCGTCTATGGCGACTCCGAGGCCCCCGTGAAGCACGAGTCCCACGCCGTCGCGCCCATCTCGCCTTACGGCCTCCAGAAATATGCCGCCGAGCGCTACGGCCAGCTCTTCCACCAGCTCTACGGCTTCGAGGCCATCAGCTTCCGCTACTTCAACGTCTTCGGCCCGCGCCAGTCCTTCAACTCGCCCTACTCCGGCGTCATCGCCAAGTTCTGCACGATGCTGCTGCAAGGCACCGCCCCGAAGATTTTCGGCGACGGCCTGCAAACCCGCGACTACGTCTATGTGCAAAACGTCGTGAACGCGAACCTCCTCGCCGCCGAGGGCGACGCTGCCAAGGTCGCGGGAAAAGTCTTCAACGTCGGCTGCGGCGAGAGCATTGACCTGCTCCAGCTCACCGCCGAGTTGAACCGCCAGACCGGCCAAAACCTCGCGCCTGTCCACATGCCCCCGCGCACTGGCGACATCAAGCACTCCGCCGCCGACATCTCCGCCGCCCGCGCCGGCCTGAACTACGTCCCCGAAGTCACCTGGCAAAAGGGTCTGGAGCACACGCTCGACTTCTACCGCGCGGGGAACAAGTGACCCGCCGCCTCAAATGAGAACTGCATTGGCCGTGAGAGAACGCAAAGAGCGCAAAGCCATTTGGGCGAAGGCACTCATTTGTGACCTCTGCGCCCTTTCGCGGCTATGTCCCTCTTTCCATGCCTGACGAGACCCAAATTATCCGCCGCGGCCACGGGACGCCCGTCCTCATCGTCGAGGACATTGCCACCGAGGCGTTCACGCTGCGCAAGGTGCTGGAGCGCGCGGATTATCAGGTGACGCTCGCCACCACCGGCCAGGAGGCGCTCCGGCTGCTGGCCATGCGCGAGTTCCGCCTCGTCATCACGGACATCGACATGCCCGGCATGAATGGCTACGAGATGTGCCTCGCCATCAAGGAGAGCCTCCGCACCCGCACCATCCCGGTCATCCTGCTGACCACGCTCTCCAGCCCGGCGAACATCCTGCAAGGCCTCAAGTGCAAGGCCGATTACTACCTCACCAAGCCTTACACGCCGTCGCTCCTGCTCGCCCGCGTGCAGACGCTCCTGGAGCGCCCGCCCACGCCGCCGGATGCCGACGCGGAGCCGATTCCAGTCATGCTCGAAGGCCAGGAGCATCACGTCACGGCGGGCCGGCGGCAGTTGGTGAACATCATCCTCTCCACTTACGAGTGCGCGGTGCAGCAGAACCGTGAGCTGATCGCGACGCAAGCCGAGTTGAACCATCGCAATGAACAGTTGCGCGAGCAGCAGGACCAGTTGCGCATCGCCAATGAGCAGTTGCAGGCGCTGGCGACGACGGATGGGCTCACCGGCTTGAAGAATCACCGCACGTTCAAGGAGCGGCTTGACGATGAGTTCCACCGCGCCACGCGCTATCACCTGCCGCTCTCGCTCATCTTGCTCGACGTGGATCGCTTCAAGGCGTTCAACGACGCGCACGGGCATCCGGCTGGCGACGAGGTCTTGAAGCGCGTTGCCAAGCATCTGACCGAGAGCACGCGCAGCACGGACTTCGTCGCGCGCTACGGCGGCGAGGAGTTTGCCATGCTGCTGCCGTTCACTCACCAGCAGGCCGCGCTGGCGCTGGCCGAGCGCACGCGCGTGGCCATCGAAAACGCCAAGTGGGAATTGCGCGCGGTCACGGCGAGCTTCGGCGTCGCCACGCTCAACGCGGACACTCCCACGACAGCGGCGCTCGTCAAACGCGCGGACGACGCGCTCTATCACTCGAAGGAAAACGGCCGTAACCGCGTCACTCACGCCAGCGAACTCTCCCCGCCATGAAAGCCGCCAAAGCCAAACCTGCCGCTCAATCCGCTGCCACTCAGCCCGTGCCCGTCGCGCCGCCAGCCGCCGGCAAGGCGAAGATCCGCGTCTTCGTGGCCGATGACCACCCGTTCCTCCGCGTCGGCCTTACGCACCTCATCAACAAGGAAGCGGACCTGACCGTCTGCGGCGAGGCCGAGACCGTGGCCGCCGTGCGTAGCGGCGTGGAGAAGGAAAAGCCGGACGTGTTTCTCACCGACCTTTGCCTCGGCGATGGCGACGGCCTCGAACTCATCAAATCCCTCAAAGCGCAGTTCCCAGAGCTCCCCATCCTCGTGCTCTCCCAGCAGGACGAAACGCTGTTCGCCGAGCGCGCGCTCCGGGCCGGAGCCCGCGGCTACATCATGAAGGAGCGCGCCACGCAGGACGTGCTCGAAGGTATCCGCACGATTGTCGCAGGTGACCTCTACGTCAGCCGCAAGGTTGCCGCTCTCGCCATGCGCAAGCTGGTCGAGGGCGGCACTGATGCCACCGCTCCCGCCGGCTCCGAAATCTCCGGCCTCTCGGATCGTGAGCTGCAGGTTTTCCGACTTCTCGGCGCGGGCAAGAAGACGATGGAAATCGCCGAGGCGCTAAAGCTGAGTCACAAGACCATCGAGACCTACCGGGAGAACATCAAACACAAGCTCAACCTCCCGAACGCCACTGCGCTCATCCACCGCGCGACCGAATGGCTCCAGAGCCAAGCTAAGCCTGGGAAGTGAATCCCCGGCGCGCGCCAGACCCGCTCCTCGGCCCACGCAGTAATCAGTGTTCAGACTACTGTAATCAGTGTTCAGTAAGCGCGTCGGTCTTGGCCGAGATGGATGACTGACTGCTGAACACTGATAACTCATTACTTTCTCCCGTGCCTAAACCGCCCTTCATCGAACTCCCCGACGTCGAGCCGATTCCGATCCTCTTCGAGGACCGGTCGGTCATCGCCATCGACAAGCCCTCGGGCTGGATGCTCGTGCCGCACTCGTGGCAGCGCACCGGCTGGAATCTCCAGGCCGCCATCGTTTCCTCCATCGCCGGCGGTGATTTCTGGGCGCGCTCGCGGAACTTGAAATTCCTCCGCTACGTCCACCGACTGGATGCGGATACGAGCGGCGTGCTGCTCTTCGGCAAGAGTTTCGGTGCCGTGGAAACCTATAGCGGGCTTTTCGAATCGCGCCGGATGGAGAAACGCTACCTCGCCATCGTCCACGGCCGGCCCCAGAAGGCGGAATGGACCTGCCGCCTGCCGCTCGGGCCGGACCCGCAGCAATTCGGTCGCATGCGCGTGGATGAGCGCGAGGGCAAGGAATGCGAAACCCACTTTCGTGTGGTGCGCAGCAAGGGGGACTTCACGCTTGTCGAAGCGCATCCGTTGACGGGCCGACAGCATCAACTCCGTGTCCACCTCAACGCCGTCGGCCACGGCATTCTCGGCGACCCGCTCTACGGCCCCTCCTCAACGGAAGCTCCCTACACGCGTCCGACTCTGGCCTTGCGCTCGGTCGAACTGGCCTATCGCGACCCTTTCACGAAACGCCACGTGCGCATCCAAGCCCCGACGGAGCAATGGTTGGAGCACTACGGCTGGTCGAGCTCGGTCGAGAAGTCGCAGTCGTCGACTGTCCCCGCCGCGTCTCCACTTCGCCCGGTTACTCGGATCCGGAAATCCAGCTAATTTCCGCGCGAGGGTTTGACCCGGCGCGCGCGCCCTCGTCAGACTGTGCGCGTCGATGCACGGCGCGACGTTCCTTCAGGACCTCGCCATCGTGATGATGGCGGCGGCGTTGGTGACGGTGCTTTTCCACAAGCTCCGGCTGCCGGTCGTGCTCGGTTATATCCTCGCGGGGGTGCTGATCGGGCCGCATGTGCTGGCGTATCCGCTCATCTCGGATGAGACGACGATCAAGACCCTGGCCGAACTGGGCATCGTGTTTCTCATGTTCTCCCTCGGGCTGGAGTTCAGCTTCCGCCGGTTGCGCAAGGTAGGCACCACGGCGCTCATCACCGCGCCGCTGGAAATCCTGCTGATGATTCTGGTCGGTTACGAGGTGGGCCAGTGGTTCGGCTGGACGCGCATGGATTCGCTGTTCCTCGGCGCGATGATCTCGATCTCGTCCACGACGATCATCGTGAAGGCCTTGCAGGAGTCGCGGCTGACGAAAGAGCCGTTTGCGCAAATCATCTTTGGCATCCTGATCGTCGAGGATTTGCTGGCCATCGTGCTGCTCGCGCTGCTCTCGGGGCTGGCGATGACGGGGGGGCTTCAGGCCGGGCAGGTGGCAGACACGCTCGGCCGGCTGGGAATTTTTCTCGTCGTGGCCGTCGTGCTGGGGTTGCTGCTGGTGCCGCGCCTGCTGGGCTGGGTGACGAAGTTTCGCAGCAACGAGGTCTTGCTCGTCACGGTGCTGGGTCTGTGTTTCGGGGTCTCGCTGCTGGCACTCAGGCTGGGCTACAGCGTGGCGCTGGGCGCGTTCATCATCGGTGCGGTGGTGGCGGAGGCGCGGGAGATCGGGCGCATTGAAATCCTGGTGAGCTCGTTGCGCGACCTGTTCTGCGCGGTGTTCTTCGTCGCCATCGGGCTGCTGATCGAGCCCAAGCTGCTGGCCGAACATTGGGCACCCATCGTGGTCATCACGCTGGCGGTGGTGATCGGCAAGTCCGTCGCCTGCGCGTTTGGTGCGTTCGTGGCGGGAAATGACAACTGGACCTCGATGCGCGTTGGCAATGGCCTGGGGCAGATCGGGGAGTTCTCTTTCATCATCGCGGCGTTGGGCTTGCAGTTGAAGGTGACGAGCGACTTTCTGTATCCCATCGCCGTTGCGGTGTCCGTCATCACGGCCTTCCTTACGCCGGTGCGGTTGAACCAGTCGGACAACCTTGTCGCTTGGTGGAGCCGGCACGCGCCGCGGGCGTTGACGAACTATCTCGATCTCTACACCGAGTGGCTCGGGCGCTTCCGGGCGAACCGCAAGCCCGGCCTGGTCGGGCGCATGGTGCGGAAGTGGTTTTGGCAGATGGGCCTCAACGTCGTGCTCACGGCGGGCGTGTTCATCGTCGCGGCTTTCCTCGGCCAGCGGAAGCCCGCGTGGCTGCCGAAGCTGCCCGGGGGCGACATCGGCCTGAATGCATTTCTGTGGCTGGGCGCGACGGTGCTCGCGTTGCCGCTGTTGATCGCGAATTTCCGAAAGTTGCAAGCCCTCGGCCTGCTCGTGGCCGAGGTGAGCGTGCGCGCGGAGGCGGCGGGCGAGCGCACGGCGAGCATCCGCACCGTCATCGCGCAAGGCATCCCGCTCGCGGGCGCGGTGGGACTGGGACTGCTGGTGCTGGTGCTGAGTTCGCCGTTGCTGCCGCCGCTCGAAGTGCTGCTGGTGCTGCTGCTGGTGGTGGCGCTGGTGATGTGGGCGTGGTGGCGGGCGTTTGTGCGCTGGTATTCCAAGGCGCAGGTCGCGCTGATCGAGACCTTCGAGAGTCCGCCGCCGGCGCGGCCCGAGAGCACCACGCAGTACTTCCGCCTGCTGTCTCA
This sequence comes from Pseudomonadota bacterium, assembly GCA_009922615.1. GTDB lineage: Bacteria > Verrucomicrobiota > Verrucomicrobiia > Limisphaerales > SXTU01 > SXTU01. The sequence goes on along the minus strand of RFVF01000025.1, from coordinate 34,473 downwards.
CGCGCAACTCCGTGTGGTGCTCGTGGACCTAGGTTCGCCGGTGGTTGGTAAACTGATCCGCGAATTGGAACTCCGCACGCGCACCGGCGCGAGCATCGTGGGCATCGAGCGCAACGGCGAGAGCCACGTCAATCCTGGGCCGGACGAAGAGGTCCGCGCGGGGGACAAACTGCTCCTGCTCGGCAGTGGCGACCAACTCACGCAGGCCGCCGCGCTGTTCCACGTCAGTGACGATGAATGACTAGGCCACGAGCCCGCGCGCCGCACTTTATTCGCCATTCGTAATTCCAGCGAGAGTCTCCGCACACTGGCTTCCACCAAACAAAAAGGACGCGCACCTCGCGGCACGCGTCCTCGGGCAAATGAGCCGTTGCCTCAGCGCTTGAAGGCCATCGGCGCACCAGCAGGCATCTCGTGCGCGCAAGGCTGATTGGTCGGTGCGTCAGGCAATTTCGTGTTTGGCGATACCAGGCCGTTGGCGAGCAGGTAGGCCTCGACCTCGTCGCCGCTTACGTCGGGGAGCATCTGGCCATTGATTTCGAGCGTGGGCTGCTTGGTCTGGCCAGTCTTGTGCACCATCTCCTCGAACTGATCGGGACGGTTGATGATGTCGCGGTCCTCGAAGGGCAGGTCGTATTTCTTCATCACGGCGCGGACGCCCATGCTCCAGCCGCAGGAAGGTTTAAGGTAGGCGATGATTTTGGGTTTGTTCATGACGTTCAGATAACTTGTGCGCGTAAAGTGCCACGGGAAGTCGCGTTGACAAGGCTTTCTTTGCACCTTCGCAATGCTCCAAAACTCAAGCTCCAAACTGAAGCAGTCCGCGCGGAGGGCCCGTGGCGTGAAGGCCGCGCTCCACAAGCAGCTTCGGGCTCATTGGAACTTGGAGCTTGGATTTTGGAGCTTGGCTCGGCCTAGTCTTCCGCCATGTCGCTTCGCGTTCTGATTGCTCCGGACAAGTTCAAGGGCACGCTCACTGCGCACGCCGCTGCCAAGGCCATCGCCGCCGGCTGGCGCAGGGAACGGCCCGCCGACCGGCTTACACTCTTGCCCATCAGCGACGGAGGCGACGGCTTCGGCGAAATTCTGAGCGCCGCGCTCGGCGCGAAGCTGCAGCGCGTGCCGACCGTGGATGCTGCGCACCGTCCGCTCGACGGCGTGTGGTGGTGGGACGCGAAATCCAAAACTGCCGTCATCGAATCCGCGAACATCATCGGCCTCGCGATGTTGCCGCCGAAACAATTTCATCCGTTCCAGCTCGACACGTTCGGCCTCGCTGCGGTGCTGCAAGCAGCGGCGAAGAAGGGGGCGCGACGTTGCTTCGTGGGCATCGGCGGCAGCGCGACGAACGACGGCGGGGCTGGAGTGGCGCGCGGGCTGGGTTGGAAGTTCATCAACCGCCGCGACGAAGAACTCTTCCGCTGGACGCACCTCCAGCAGTTGCACCGGCTCGTCGCGCCGCGCCGGCGGAAGCTGTTCGCGCAGTTCACCGTGGCGGTGGATGTGCAGAACAAGTTGCTCGGCGCGCGCGGCTGCTCGCGGGTGTATGGCCCGCAGAAAGGGTTGCGGCCCGAGGAATTTCCCAGCGCCGAGCGCGCTTTGCGTCGGCTGGCGAATGTGGTGAAAACGCAGCTTGGCCGTGACCTGGTGGGCGTGCCGGGCACGGGCGCGGCGGGCGGGCTGGGCTTCGGGCTGTGCGCGTTTGCGGGCGCGAAGCTGGAACCGGGCTTCGCGCTCATCGCACGGCACGCGAAGCTCGACGCACAGTTGCGCGCGGCGGACTTGGTCATCACCGGCGAGGGTTCGCTGGATCGCTCTTCGCTCATGGGCAAGGGGCCGGGCGAAATCGCGGTGCGCTGCCGCGAACGCAAAGTGCCTTGCCTCGGTCTCGGCGGCGTGGTGCAGGACGAGGCGGCGCTGCGGAAATGGTTTCAGTCCACGAGCGGGCTGACGCAACTCACCACGCCGGAGCAAGCGAAGGCGGACGCGGCGCGATGGCTGGCGACGCTGGCGGAGCAAGCGGCGCGTTCGCTCCGATGAAACACTTCTACACTGGGCCGGTCATCAACACCGAGATGCTCGTGCTCATGTTGGAGAAGCACGGCATCGCGGCGGTGCAGGAGTGGGTGGACCCCTCGCTGCCGGACGATGGTGATCTCAACCGCGAGGCCAACGTGCTCGTGCCCGAGGCGGATTACGACCGGGCCTACCGGCTGTTCTACGAGGACAAGGAGAACGAGCTGTAGGCCCGTGAAAAGCTCTCTTGCCGCGGAAGGGCGCAAAGGGCGCAAAGAGAAACACTGCGGCGGATAAACCGCGCGTGTTCCATTCCGCGCTCCTTTGTGCGCTTTGCGCCCTTCGCAGAAATCCAACTACGCAGCCTTCAGCCGCTCCATCACTTCCTGCGCGAGCACCTCGTAGGCGGACGCGCCGGCACTGTATTTGTCGTAGTGAATGATGGGCTGGCCGTGGCTCGGGGCTTCGGCGAGGCGCGTCGTGCGCGGGATGACCGTCTCGAAAACTTTGTCACCGAAATGCTCGCGCACTTCGCTGAGGACCTGCTGCGAGAGCCGCGTGCGGCCATCGAACATCGTCATCACCACGCCGAGCAGTTCCAGCTTCGCGTTCACGCCGGACTCGCGCACTTGGCCGAGCACACGGTGGATCATGGAGATGCCTTCGAGCGCGTAATACTCGCACTGAAGGGGCACCAAGAGCGCGTCGGCGGCGGCGAAGGCGTTGAGCGTGAGAATCCCCAGCGACGGCGCACAATCAATGACGATGAGGTCGAAGTCTTTGGCTTCGCGAATGGGCTGAAGCGCCAGCTTGAGTCGATGCAGGTGATTTTCCAGCCGCGAGAGCTCGATCTCCGCACCGCACAAGTCCACTTCGCTCGGGATGATGGAGAGCCGCTCGAAGGCCGTGGGCTTGATGCGCTCCGCCAACGTGTCTTCGCCGAGCAGCGCGCGGTAGCTGCTGGCTCCCTCGGTCTTGGGCAGGCCCACACCGCTGGTGGCGTTGGCCTGGGGATCGATGTCCATGAGCAGCACGCGCTGGCCGAGGCAGGCGAGGCAGGCGGCAAGGTTGACGGCGGTGGTGGTCTTGCCCACGCCACCTTTCTGGTTCGCGACGGCGATGACTTTGGTCGGCACGCGGGGATTTAAGGAGAGGGCAGGGGACTGCGCAAGGTTGCAGGTGAAATTGGCTCGCGCGCTGACGCCGGGTTCGCTTCCATCGGGACCTCATGTGCTTCGCCCGTTCTTGCTTCATGCTGGTGCTTCTTGCGATCTCCCTGCCCGCCGCCGAGCGGAAGCCCAACCTCATTTTCATCCTCGCGGACGATTTGGGTTATGGCGAACTAGGGTGCTACGGGCAGAAGCTGATCCAGACACCGAACTTGGATCGCATGGCGGCCGAAGGGATGCGCTTCACGCAGTTCTACGCCGGTTGCACGGTCTGCGCGCCGAGCCGCAGCGTGCTGATGACGGGCTTGCACACCGGGCACACGCGCGTGCGTGGCAACGCGGGGACGGCCAACCCGCTCGCCCAGTCCCTGCGCCCCGGCGATGTCACGGTCGCGCGGCTTCTCAAGGACGCCGGTTACGCCACCGCGCTCATTGGCAAGTGGGGCCTCGGCGACGAGGGCGAGGCCGCCATCGGGCTGCCCACGCGGCAGGGCTTCGACTATTTCTTCGGCTACGCAAACCAGCACCACGCGCACAATTACTACCCGGACTTCCTCCTGCGCGGCGAGGAGCAGGTGAAGTTGCAGAACAAGGTCACGGCGGGCAGCGCGGGCAACCCCGTCGCCCAGCGGTTCGGCATCGGCTACGCGACGGAGAAGCTGGAGTATTCGCACGACCTGTTTGCCGCGGAGGCGTTGCGATGGGTCGAGCAGAAGAAGGATCAGCCTTTCTTTCTCTACCTCGCGTTCACCGCGCCGCATGCGAATAACGAGGCGGGCCGTGATTTGAAGAACGGCCAGGAAGTCCCGGACTTCGGCCCCTACGCCGACAAGGACTGGTCTGCGCCCGACAAGGGGCAGGCGGCGATGATCACGCGCCTGGACCGGGACATCGGCCGGCTCTTCGAGCGCCTGAAGCAGCTCCAGCTCGATGAGCACACGCTAGTATTCTTCAGCAGCGATAACGGCCCGCACAACGAAGGCGGGCACACGCCGGACTTGTTCCAACCGTGGGGCCCGTTGCGCGGCATGAAGCGTAACCTCACCGAGGGCGGCATCCGCGTGCCGGGCATCGCGCGTTGGCCGGGCCACATCAAGCCCGGCGTTGTCTCGGCGCAAGTCGGGTGGTTCGCCGACTTCCTGCCGACGGCGTGTGCGGTCGCGGGGGCCAAGGCACCGACCACGGTGGACGGCGTGAACCTCTTGCCCATCCTGCTCGGGCAGACGGAGAAGCAAGCCCGCCCGTTGCTTTACTGGGAATTTCACGAGCGCGGGTTCAATCAGGCGGTGTTGATGGACAGCCGCTGGAAGGCCATCCGGCTCGGCCGGCTGGATGCGCCCGTGGAGCTGTATGATCTGGCCACCGATTTCGGTGAAGCAAGAAACCTCGCCGCAGACCGGCCGGAACTGGTCGCACGGGCCAAGGAACTCTTCGCCTCCTCGCGCACCGATTCGCCCGACTGGCCGATCCGGGAACTGGCCACCGGCCCGCGCAAGGGAGCGAAGAAGTAGCGCCCGGCGGCGGGCTAGAATTTTGCAGACAAGCGACGCGTTGGTCCGCTACACTCCTGCTCACCCTGAGCTACTTGAAGCGCAGCGGACCGAGCAGTTTTTTACATGAAAGCAAAATCCGGATCCAACCGCAGCGGCCTCCTGGGCGGCGGCAATTGGATTGTAGATCAGGTCAAAATCATCGACGTCTTCCCGCAGCGCGAACGGCTGGCCAACATCAGCAGCCAGTCCGAGGGCACGGGTGGCGCGCCCTACAACGTGCTCGTGGACCTCGCCCGGCTGGGCGCGCCCTTCCCGCTCATCGGCGCGGGCTTGGTGGGCAAGGATTTGCTCGGCACCCAGATTCTCGAAGACTGCAAACGCCAGGGCATCGATCCCAAATTCCTCCGCGCCACCGCCGACGCGCCCACCTCCTACACCGACGTGATGACCGAGGCGGCCGGCGGCGTGCGCACCTTCTTCCATTGTCGCGGGGCAAACGCGCTCTGGGACGGCAAGGACCTCGACTTCACCAAGACTAAGGCCAAGATTTTTCACCTCGGCTATCTGCTGCTGCTCGACGCGCTCGACAAAGAGGACAAGAAGTTCGGCACCAAGGCCGCCGCGCTCCTCGCCGCTGCGCAGGAAGCCGGGCTCAAGACCAGCGTGGACACCGTGAGCGAGGACAGCGACCGCTTCACCAAGATCGTCACTCCCGCGCTCAAATATGTGGACTACTGCATCCTCAACGAGATTGAGGCCGGCAAGACCACCGGCTTCAAAATCCGCCAGCCCGACGGCAAACTGAACACCGTCTCCCTCCGTCACGCCGCTGGCGCGCTGCTCCAATGCGGCGTGAAAGAACTCGTCGTCATCCATTTCCCCGAAGGCGGCTTTGCCCGCACGCGCGATGGCAAGGACTCCTGGCAATCCTCGTTGAACCTCCCGCAGAAATACATCGCCGGCACCGCTGGCGCGGGCGATGCCTTCTGCTCCGGTGTGCTCTACGGCCTGCACGAAGGCTGGGACTTGCAACGCTGTCTCCTCACCGGAGTCTGCGTGGCGGCGGCCAGCCTGAGCAACCCCACCTGCACCCAAGGCGTCGGCAAACTCGAAGCCGCCTTGGCCCTTGCGAAGAAATACCGGCCGCGCCCGCCGCTGGAGCCGGAGTTTTGAGCGTTTTGCTCTTTATTCCTACTGAGAAATCGGCGGGCCGAGTTGGAAGCTGGAAATTTTGAGTCGGTCTCAGTTTTCGCAGCGAAGGCGCATCCGGTTCCGCGCGGAGTGGGTATCACTTCGACCGCACCAGCTCATACTTGCGGGGCAGGGGCTTGGCGGCGTCGTAGATGCGCGCGTCGAACTCGTCCACGGCGGCGTTGAGCTTGGCGACACCGGTTTTGAAGTCGCCGGTAAACCATTTGTCGAAGTCCGCTTTCTTGGCGTCGAGGCCGGGGTCTTGCTTGGACGCGGCCTGGGCGAGCTGGCTGCGCTTGCCCTTGAGCTGGCCCCAGAGGTTGCGCAGGGGCCGGGTGGCGGTGTCGTTCTTCTCCTTGTTCAGGAGCGCGACTTTCAAGGCTTGCTGGTATTGCGGGGTTTTGTCATTCGCTTGGAGTTCGACTTTGAAGCCGAGGGTGTGCTCGCTCCAGGTGCCGACGCTTTGGCCGTCAATCTTCAACTCGTAGTTGCCGGGCTGGAGGCCGCGGGCGGAGAAGATTTCGCCGCTGTAGCGGTGGCCGGCGGCGGTGAGCTTGTAGCCTTCCGCGGCGTCGGGCGGGAGCACCCACGGGAGGGCGTTGGCGGTGAAGGTGAAGGTGATGCGGTCGCCGTCGGCGGCGAAGTCGGTGACCTTGCCGTTGCCGCCGGTGGCGGTGAGTTTGCCGTCCTTGCCGGGCGCGATGGTGAGGCTGGAGACGGAAGTCTTGGGGCAGATGTCGTTGATGACGGCGGTGGCCATGACGACTTGACCGGGGGCATCGGGATGCACGGCGTCTTTGATGAGGGTGAAGGTGGCGTCCTTCTTGCGCTCCTGGAGCGTGAGGCTGTTCAGCGGCGACCACATGTCCACGAAGCCCAGGCCGCGGACCTGCGATTGCTCGCGGAGCCACGCGCCGTAGAGGGCGAGCACGCCGTTGTAGTAGGTGTCGCGTGGCTCGGCACCTTTGCCGCGCAGGCGGGCGGCACGCGCGTCGTGCATGGTGGGCGTCATCGGCATGGCGGTCGCGCCAATGGCGGCGAGCTGGTCGAGGAGCTTGGTCATGTCCTGCTGGTAGGTGTCGAAGACGGCCTTGTCGAAGTCGCGGTAGGAGCCGTCATTCATGCCAAGCAGAATGGTGACATACTTGGGCTTGAAGCTGGCGACGTCGTCCTCGAAGCGCGCGAGGGCGCTGGACGCGCGGTCGCCGCCCACGCCGGCGTTGTGGAAGCGAAGGCGCTTGGTCGGGTAACGGGTGTAGAAGTAATCCTCCACATACTGAGTGTAGAGGCATTGGTGCGTGATGCTGTCGCCGAGAAAGACGACGGTGTCGCCGGCCTTGAGGTCCATCGGGCCGGCGAGCTTCTTGAATTCCGGCGCGGGCGCGGCGGCGGGCTGATTCTGGGCGGGGACACTGGCGGCGAACCACAGCGCGGCCAGCAAACAGAGCGAGGTTTTATGCATGCGGAGATTGGAGCGCAAAGGCACTGCGCTTCCCCGGGCCGAACGGGTTCCAAAGTAGCTCAATGGTAGAGCATCCGGCTGTTAACCGGACGGTTGTAGGTTCGAGTCCTACCTTTGGAGCCAACTTCAAAACGCCTTGTTTTTGAAGGTTTCGATGGGAATTTGGAGTGGTTTGCCCCCTACTGTCAGCGGAAGTGTCAGCGAAATTCGCCTTCCGTGACAATTCGGGCGAAGGGCGCAACTACTCGCCCACTGCTCGTTAAGGGGGAAACCCAAACTTTTCGTATGCTGAATACGGCCAAAAACCATGAAAGCAGCATATCGAAAATTCAGGCGCGGAGGCGTGTTCTACGCCCAGCACACTGAAACCGGAAAGCAGGTGAGCCTTCACACGACGGACGAACGCGAGGCGGCAAGGCTCATCCACGCTCAAAATGAGGCGGTGCAAACACCGACGCTCAACCGTGCGCTTGGCAGGACTTACCTTGCGGCGATTGACCCGGCATCGGTGAAGCGCACTTGGAAGTTCGTCATGGAACATTTCTGCGGCATCGGGCGCGAGTCCACCCGCGAACGCCGCACACGCGAAGTCAATTCGCCGGTCTATTCCTCAATCCGAGACAAGCCCCTTGTCGAAACCAACGCGGACGACCTTCTCACGGTCTTGGGCGCGGGCGGTGCGTCGGTAAATCACACGTTGCGCTTGCTCCACAATCTCGCGTGCGGCATGGGTTGGCTTCCGGCCCCCATCATCGCAAGCAAGCTCTGGCCCAAAGTCAAAAAGCGTGTCTTCCGTGGCGTCACGGCAACGGAACACGCCAAAATTGTCGCGGGCGAAACGAACGAGGAACGCCGCCACTTCTACCAGATGCTTTGGGAAATCGGTGCGGCACAAACCGACGCGGCGAACCTCACCGCAGAAAATGTGAACTGGATACAGAAGACAATTCAATTTAACCGCCTTAAAACCGGGACACACGCGCATCTTACCATCGGGAGAAACTTGGAGGCGTTGCTTCAAAAACTTCCGAAGACGGGATTTTTGTTTCCGACCATCGCAAAAATCAGCAGTTCCGACCGCGCCGCTGAATTCTACCGCCGATGCAAGCTCTTAGGAATTACCGGCGTGAGCCTTCACTGTTATCGCTACGCATGGGCAGAGCGCGCAGCGAGCTGCGGCTATCCCGAAAGGTTCGCTCAATTTGCGTTAGGTCACAAAAGCCAAGCCGTCCATCGAGCGTATGCGAAGGGAGCCGTAGTCACTTGCCCGGCAATGGACGATTACGAGGGGAAGATTGTGCGATTGTCGGACACACAACGCGCGGGGGAACAGCACGGGACAGAAGCGGTGGGAAGGATGGCGGGATAAGCCGCCGAACGCGGGGGGGGGCGTTCAATCGAAAAAAGCCTGCGGCAAGCCGTTAGGCCGCAAGGCTGATTTCTGGCGGCTGCGGTTTGGCCGTTGCTATGGACTTCTTCTTTCGGGCGTTCTTCACTTCCCAACGCTCGGAAGTCCTTTGCGTAGCTCTGTTGAGCCAATCAGGGTCATCGAAGCGCGCAAGCACTTCGACAGCGGCGAAATACTTCACCGAATTCTGAACCGGCTTCCCCAAGGGTTTTAGCATTTTCGCCGCTACCAATGTCGGAATGTCATGTGCCTGAAAACCAAGGATTGCAGCGGTTTGGGCGGCATCAATGCGAGCGGGTGGCAACGGAATTCTGTCGCCGTAGGCGGAAGCGGGAGGACGGGAGTAGGTGTTTTGAATCATATTGGTGAGATGGTGGTTAAGGTTCACGCCGCCTGCTGAAAATCCAAGGCGACGGACTGCGGAAACTCCTGAATGGTTGCTCCGTCTAGTGTCGGGTCTGTCCCCGGTCGGAATGCCGCTCCCTGTTTGTAAAAAAAGGAAACCCCGAACTCTGCGCAACGGCTCTTGACGTGTCGCGCCCAGTCAGTCTGGTCGCTTCGATAGCCCTTGCCCGACTCCCCGCCGTAGATTATCCAGCCAAGCTTTGCCCATTCTAGGCCCGTCACCGGCCCCAAGGCGGGTTCGTAGGAGACGAAACGGACTTGGCAGGGGATATGGGCAAGATGCTCGTTAAAACGCCACTCGTAATCTCCTGACTCGACCGACACCCCAAGCCAGACATTCCCGTAACCGCTACCCCAATCAGCCGGGAGGTTTTCCGCGATTCGCTCGGCTCGCTTGGTGAGAAGTTGCCAGTCGAGCCACGGAGTTTGGCGAATTAGCGGCCAGAGCTTCTCGCGCTCCGCGTCAATCGTCGGATGGTCTTCAAACACGTCGCACATACTCGAACAGAACACACGCTGGCGCACCCCGTCGGCTTGAGCCTTGACGTTCCACGCCAACGGCTCGGACCAATACTTCGCGCCAAATGTTCTTCGGTTTTTGCCTTCGTCCCAAAAGTCCAAACCCCAGCGATGGCTAAGAGTATCGGCGTAGCAGTTTTTGCAGCCGGGACTGATTTTTGAGCAGCCCCAAGCGATGTTGAATGTATGGTCTGTCCAAGCAATTTGCGTATCTTTTGACATATTTTCTATCTTTGTTATTACCGCATTTCTAATCCGAGGTAATTCTCGGACTATGAATTAGATATTATCCATAGTTTGCTTTGACTTCAAGACAATTCACACGAAGAACGCCAGATTTCTTAAATGTGAAAACTAAGAGCGAGTAATCTTGTGAGAAAAAACGGATAGAGCGTGAGGTTCACCCCGCAATTAAAAGTATCGGGGTCTATTGTCGGGGGTTACTTTTAACTCTGTTTTAATCCGTAGGACAGGAACAGATTCAATTGTAATATCACAAACAGGCATCATTCACTTACGTTCATTTCTACCTATTTGCTCAAGTAAGGTATCCCCCTTCGGGGGTCAATCCATTGATTCATTCCCTTGGGGTCATTTCGTCAACGTCTTGATGTAGCTCTTTGTTTTTATTGTCTTCGGAGTAGTCGGGGGCTGTATCCTCTTACTTGTTCTTGAATGTTTAATTGTTATCAATTCGTATTGCCTCGCACTTTAATTGAAAGAAATTAAGCTCCTAATCTCAGATTAACGAACGATTAAAAGCCGGGGGATACTAATGATACAATTCCTTAGAGGTAGGCAACAGCCTACCCTGTTAAATCACGTTAAAAACGCACTTAACAGGCGGGTCTGCTCAATTCCTTGAGAGTCTAGGCGAAACACCATTGAACCCCTCCGCGCAATACCTTCGTCCGCTCTCGCGGTATTTTGGCTTACTGGTAGCTTGAAGCCTGTTTCCGGTTGCGCGGTTTGCTACTCCTTCTCGCGCTATGTTTGGCGCAAGTCTTTTCCGGGTCGTCGCTGTTGCCATACGTTGCCCGCAGTTGCAGAACCGTCTAAGGAACACCCACTCGGGTATCCTTACCACTATCATAGAACAAGACGGATTAAAGTATCAGATTATTTGAAAGAATCTTTATTGATAATTGACAAGCTATTTTAACCCCATTTTAAGTGAAGCCGTCCTCCTTGCAAATTGCCGATGGTCAACCTTTGCAATGCTTGGAACTGCCTTTCAAAGTAGCCAGAAGCTAAGGACTGAGCTTGTTTCTACCTTCTTTGCCTAGCCTGACTTTTAATTCTCCGCAAATCATTGCAGCATCAAACCACAAAACACCCCGCTACTTAAAATCAAGCGTCCAAGGGTAGAGTCGGGCGGGGCTTTGATGGGGTTCTCTTGTTGTTCAATCCCTGTGAAGGTTGGTGAGCGGGGCCGATGGTTTGGCTTGGATTTGGGGAAATTTGAACTTCGTGCCAAATAAGCACTTTACCCCCCGGCGCGAGCGGCGCGGGCGAGAAGGTTCCGAACCGTTTGCGGGGTGAACTGGCTACCTCTTGGGGAAGTAAAACCCCGGACGTTGAGAACGTCGGCAATGCCTTGGAGCGTCACCACGCCCGCGCCTTGGACTTGTCGCACTACTGGCAGGATGTTCTCACAATACCTGTCAGCGCCTGCGCTAATGGCCCGTAGCGCGCATTTAAGGGCATTGGCGGGGTTTGGATTGCCCAAGCGGACGCCTTGCCGTCTAGCAGCCGCCAAGCCCTGCCGCGTGCGCTCGCCGATAAGTTCCCGCTCTCGCTCTGCAACCAAGGCCATGATGCCTACTCCGAACCTATCCAGCCCGGCCATATCCACTGCGAGGAAGTCGCAACCACTGTCCCGCAGGTTCAGCAGGAAGGCGGCATTTCTGGCGAGCCGGTCTAACTTGGCGATTAGCAAGGTAGCCTTTCGCTTCCGACAGAGGGCAATGGCTTTGGCCAATTGCTCCCGGTCGCAGTTGGCTCCCGACTCCACTTCCTCATATTCGGCCAGTAGCTCCCCCTTGTCTTTGACGAATTCTTTGACGGCGTGACGTTGCGCGTCCATGCCGTAACCGTCGGTTTGTTTGTTGGTGGATACCCGGTAGTAAGCGACGAACAATCTTTTCATGCCGCCAATTTACAGAATCGAAACGCTCATTTGGAAACTGTAATCAAAAATTGGCCGCAACTTTTTTTTAGGTAAAGAGATGGGTTGAGCTTTTCTTTCGCCACCGTTCTCTCTAAGATTATGTTACGCTCACGAAAGATTTACGATTTAGGAGTGGAGTTAATGGAAATGTTTGTTTAGCATTGGAGTTAGAGTCAAAGAGGGGGAGCTGATTTATCTAGCCCCCAAGAATTACAGCCAAAGACGGACAACCTGACAAAAGCTCAAAACATGGGCGGCGTATCAGTCCAAGGAAAATCTTAAAATCGCGGGACATTATCCGTTTGTTTGTAAGACGGCTCGCCTGACTTATTACAATAGGTATGAGCCAATATCGCAATTGCACGAGATGTTCAGCAACCAAACCACTTGATAATTTCTACCCCTTGTTTCGTGGGTTGAATCGTAGGCGAGCGGCGTGCAAAGCCTGCGAGTTAAAAGCCCGCGCCAAGAATCGCGCAGAGAACTACGCAAGAGACTACGCGAACCTTTTGGAGTGGCGAAAGTTCAATAAAGACAAAATTCGGATAATCAATGCCCGCGCCTACCTAAAGCGCAAAGCCCGACTTGCTCAGTCAAAGTAACGGCTATCACGAAGCACGCTCCAAATAACCTCGTCCGCTCGTTGCTTGCGGACGTTGCCAGCGCAGAAAACTTTGGCCATGCCGAACACAGTCGAGAACCGACTTTTCGGGAAGACTTTCCTTCGCTTGTTTCTGTAAATCAAATCAGAGGATTCGCCAACCAAGCCCCGAATCCTCGCTTGGCAATCATCTTCCGTGTCTGACAAGTAGAGCCTGCGAGCTTCCATCATCGCGGAATCGAATCGGCGGATGATTTCATCATCGGAAGGTTTCGGGGTTGTGTCCATTTTTGGAAAGAAGGAGAGAGCCGCCCGCAACGTGAAAACCTCCGAAGCTCCCTTGCCGCTGGCAAGGGCGGAGGAACTATGAAACTAGCGGACGGCGTCCCCGTAGAAGTTCAAAGTTTGCTTTTTGATATTGTTCACACGGCAAAAGTCTTTGAGCGAATCCGGTGTCCAATTTCCTGCCGGGCAGGGGACAGAATGCTTGTTGAGAGCTTGAATGGCTTCTTTGGCAGTTCTCGACTCGTTGACTACGCTCCTAACGTCGGCGACTAAAGTAGGCTGATACTTCTGATGAAGAACGGTCACGACATTCGCGGCCAACAAGGGCAATCGTGGATTGGACTTCACCAAACGCCAGATTGGAGAACTCAAAAAGCAATGCGGGCAATCGGCCATGAAGCACTCAAAGCCCTCGTTCGTTCTCCACGTCTCCGGTATCCCCGTAAGCACGTCGGAAAACAACGGCTCATCAATCATTGATTGCTCGCGTGCAAGTAGCTCGTTGAACTGGCTTCGCGTGAACTGTTTTGCGGCTGATTCTGTTCGGAACTGCTCCCATTGCTTCATAGTTGAAATGTCTCCTGTCAGCATGAATTACACGGGGTTTTCCAGTTGTGAAAAATTCTTTTCCGAAATCGGTGAGGAATTACGTGTAACTACTGGCGTATGAGCTACGCCAAGATACTTGAAAGCATGAACGTCCTTCGCGGTGTCGTGGAAGAATCGTTCAAAACGTGCTGCCTTTGTTCCCGCACGTTGGACACTTCAGAGTTTTACCACAGGAAAGACGGCGGTTTCGGCCCCTATTGCAAGAGATGCTCCGTCGAGAAAGCTGCAAAAAGGAACAAGAAGCAGAGTTAGCCCCAGAATCTTATGATTACCCAAACCAAAAAATCCAGAGTGACAGTCTATGAAGCGGACTTCCCTGTTAAGAGCTACGCCAACGCCAAGACACGCCAAGAGCGCGGCTTGATTTGCGAAAAGGCTTCAACTTTGGACGAGCCGGACTTGTCGCCACAATCCACGGAAGCGGCTAGGGTTTTGTTTGAAGGAATGAGTGACGCCGACAAACAGAAGACTTTCCGCAGGTTAGGCGTGCAAGAGACTCTTGAACGAATCGGGTTTGAAGTGGTTTTGGCCCCGCCTTGGGATAGGTCAACCCGTCTTCACCGTAACGGCAAGCCCGCTTAGTTTTTTCGTCGTCGGTTCTGTCTTCATCCCGACTACGGCAAGCAACCCTTCGCGCTCCCATCCGCGCGGGGGTTGTTTTGTTTTTGACTAGGACAAGCCTTGTCCGTCTCGCCGTGCGACCGTGCGCGGATGAATGGCGCAAGATGGTTTCAACGGCGGGAGGATTATCAGCCCCCGGCTACGCACGCGGATAGCCCCTTCCGTCGCTTCGTTGTGCGGTGTCTAAAGTGCGAATCCTTCAAGCTCCGCGTGATAGCGCAGCGCGATGAAGACAGCGGGCAAACGAAGGTGTTTCTCCGCTGCTCTAAGTGCGGTGAGCGCGAGGTGTTGCCGTTGTGTTGAGCAACACTTTCCGAAGGACTTTTACTACAGCGGCATCATCGTGAAGTTTGCATTCCCAAAATCTGACAACTTTCCAGCCCTGCGTTCGCAAAGAGCGATTCACTTTCAAATCACGTTTGCGGTTGCGTTCAACTTTTTGCCGCCAGAAAGCGCAGTTTGATTTCGGGGCGCGGTAACACTTGCGGCAACCGTGCCAGAAGCAGCCGTCCACAAAAACCGCCAGCTTGTGTTTGAGGAATAGAAAATCTGGCTTCCCGAAAATGTTTTGATGCCGTCGCCAGCCAGTGATTTTGTGCGCCCTGAAAAGTCTCAACAGCGCCAGCTCCGTTCTTTTGTTTCCGCGTGAGCGGATGCGCGACATCAATTCGCTACGGGTCAAACCTGCGAAAAGTTTGCTCACGACAGCAAAGCATAACTGCGCGGTTCGCCAAGAAACAATTCACCAAGTCGCGGGCGGTCAATTTTGAAAAGCGGTCCTTTCTCCGACACTCTGCCATCGGCCTTGCGCTTGATGAGGTGGTCCATTGTCACGGTGCCATCCGTCAGTAACCGGTCGAATTGGTTCAGGCTTGGCCGCGTGGTATGCGTGGCGGATTCCAACTGGAACCACTCGTTACCGCCGCGCTGGATGGACTTAGCTTTGACCCAAAATGTTTCACGGTGCTTTTCCGACAAACGCCCATGCAACCTGTCCAGTCGCCAGATGCAAATTTCCCGCACTGGCTCGCGGGCGTAAAACTCCCGCAACCATTTTTCCGCTTCCTTCACCTCGAATTGCAAGCCTTGCGAGTTGGCGCGTTGCGTGGTGACGGTGCAATACAGCTTCAAGTCGCTGCCCCGTTCGTAGCCAAAAGTTTCCAGAATGGCGCGGCTGCTTTTGAGCGCGCTTAAATCCCAATCTGGCACACAGGCAAACAAGGTGGCGCGATTCTCCTTGCTGGGCAGTATGGAGCTACGCCCACTCTTGATTTCAATGCCTTTGAAGTCAGGGTTACGACTTGAATTGATGCGAATACCAAGTGCCGACTCAATACTGCGGCCAACCGCAGTATCACCGACGCATTCCGCCTTAATTGGCCCCGCCTTGGCAATTTGCTTGAGCAGTTGCAGCAGTTCGTCTGATATGGCGGAACTGGTCGAGGTGATTTGCCGGAGAAACTTTGTGACGGGATTATCAAGGTCTGCCGCGATTGACTGCGCGATTGAACTGCGGGTGAGATTCAGCGCGTAAATGGCTTTGCTGTGAGTGAAAACCGCAAAGACATCATTCGAGCTAGCGTATCGTTTGAACTCGTAAAACCAAAGGCGCGGGTCGCCTTTTTTGGTGACTGGCCGATACAGCGACACGGAAACGGTTTTGAATTCGTTGTCCGTGAGAATTCGCGCTTCTTTGACAGCCTTGTTGTCTGGCCCTTGGGCTTGGGTCGAAAAGTCATGGACGCCCGCATCACGGAGTAGTTTCCGCATTGGCTCCGTAGCGTCGAGGATTGCCTTGTGTAAGCCGGTTTCTGTGACGAAAAGCAAAACACTGTTGCAGCCTGCCCGGTTCAACGCGGCCAAGTTTTTGGATTCTTGTTCGTTGAGCGGGCGCGTATTCATGGCTTGCAGGACAGTTCGTGCCGCAGAATTTTCGCCAGATGTCCTCCTATCTTTTCAGCAAGCATCACCGGAACCGCGTTACCAATTTGTGTGTATCGCGGCACGTCCCTATCCCAAATTCCCAAACTTGGGTCACCAGCCCGCCGCCGCCCACCGGTTGTCCGTGGGCCTTTGAACTCATACCAATCTGGGAACGTCTGGATTCTTGCCCATTCGCGCACGGTTGGGCCACGCGGTTGGCTGTAATGGACGTAGTCCTCCGGCAAGGACGTAACCGTCAGGCTCGGCCCATTCTCGTCCCAAGAGCGCGGGAAAACCCGTTGGGCGAACTTTTTGGTCTGAAATTGAGGGGGAATCTCTCCGTTGTTCTCAATCATGTGCGCGAATTTTTCGCGAATGTAATCAGCGTGAGCGGAGTATTCCTGCTCAGTCAGCTTGTCACCTTTTTCCAAAATCCGACCATCGCGGGTTGTCCGTAGAAAACGCTGGATTGCCGTTTTTGGCTCGTGGACATAGTGAGTTGTAGCTTCACGGCTCAAAAATTGAGGGTCTTCCAAATCTGAAAGAAGCTCGACCAGAGTTGGGGGGATTCCTTCAGGCTTCGGCAAGAATCCAGATTCCACCGCAGTTGGTGCATCGAACGAAGCCTCACAAAGCGGCTCTTGCACCCAATGTGGCAAAATATCATCCCGAATGCCTACCATGATTACGCGAGGGCGGTTTTGAGGCACCCCATAATCCTTGGCGTGAACCAGCTCCCAACGGACTCGGTAATCTGTCAGTGACTTAAACTCAGCCAGCACTGCTTTGAAAATCTCGCCACTCTCCCCTTCGGGCGTCCATCTTGCGTTCAGTAGTCCCCGCACATTTTCAAACAGGAACATTTTTGGCCGCACGCATCGAATCACGCGCACCATTTCCTGAAACAGGTGATTTGACGGGATGTCCCTCTTGTCCAACTTGAACGTGCGCCGATGTCCAATGCCGGAATAGCCCTGACAGGGCGGTCCTCCGCAAACGAGGTCAATGTCCCCAATTCCCTTGTAACGCCAGTAGGTTTTCAGCACCCCCAAATCAAGGTCAGTGAGATTGTAAACGTCACCCACGGGGACAATGTTCAGTTCCGCGCGGTTTGCAATGTAGGTTTCGGCAGCTTGTGGGTTGATTTCAGAAAAGAGCAACGGGGTAAATCCAGCCTTCTCCAGACCAAGCGACAGGCCACCGCAACCGGCGAACAGGTCAATGCAATGGAGTTTTGGACTGTTGGAACGGTGTCCGTTGACACGGTATGGCGTTTTGTCCTCGCACAGAGCATGGTCTGTGGATTCCCGTTTTGCACTGTAGGTTTGCTTTTGTTTCGCCATCAAGCGTGAGGCTAAAGTTCCGTTGCCATGCAGTCAATTCGTTGGAACGTCAGGGAACCAATCGTTGCAGTTTCACCGCAGTATTTTCGTCGGTGTTAGCTTCGCTGCGAACGTAACGCTCACGAGTCCTACCTTTGGAGCCAACTTCTTTTTCACTCCTCCGCAGCTTGCATCCCCGCCTGTTTGTGGTTTTCAACTTCCATGGGGCTGTTAAGGTGTCCCGCATTCAGCCAGACTTGGCCACCATCAATGTCGCTATCATGAAAACTCTCTTTGTCACGCTTCGTCGCGGGCTGTTGCTGTGCGTCGCTGGATCGCTGTTGGCTGGCCTGTCCGCCTGCAAGAAGAAGGAGGAAGCGCCCGCCGCTGCTGCCGCCGCTCCGGCGGCTCCCGCTACGCCGCCAGTGCCCGAGCCGCCCAAGGAGGAGCCGACCGCTGATTTGAGTGCCAAGTGGCCGGTGGGCAAGCGTTTCGTGGTGCACAACGAAACGCTCGTTGAGGTGGAAATGGTAAACCCGCTCAACCAGCAGCCGATCAAGACGGAGGATGCCAATGGGCAGGAGGTCGCATTTTCCGTGTTGAAAGCCCGGGACGGTGGCGGGGCCGAGGTCGACTTGGAGATCGTTTCGGTGAAAAAAGACACCAAGACGGCGGGCAAGCAGACTGCCAGCTTCGACCCGAAGAGCGATCCCAAGACCGAGCGCAACAACCCGAATGCGGGCATGTTCCGCAAGCTCATAGGGTCCAAGCTCAAGTTGCAGACCGCGGCTGATGGCAAGATCGAGAAAGTGGAAGGGTTGCCCCAGTTGCAGAGCCGGCTCGCCGCCGGCAGCGCGCCGATGGTGCAGATGATGTTGCGGGGCATGATCAACGAAGACGCCATCAAGAACTGGGACACCCTGCACCTCGGCTTGGCAGAAAAGCCGGTCAAGGTGGGCGATCAGTGGGAGACAAAACGCGAGTTCCCGTTTGGCGTTACCAAGTTTACTTTGACCACCACAAACACGTTCAAGGGCTGGGAAGAGCGCGACAAGAAGAAGGTTGCCAAGATTGAGATGGCCGGGGTCTTGGCCGGGAAGGAAGGCGCCCCGGCAACGGCCATTTCCCTCGCGCCCGGAGCGACCGTCGCCGGGGTGGTATTCTGCGATCCCAGCTTGGGCGTGGTGACGGAGGGCGAGTCCACGATGCAATTCACGCTCAACATCCCCCAGGCGGGCGGTCAGGTGGGCAGCTCCAAGTCCAAGACCAAGATTACCAGCAAACTCACCGAAGTCACCGACCTCGCGGGGGCGGCAGCAACCGCAACTCCTTCCGCTGAGCCGAAACCTCCCACCGCCGCACCCTCGGCTGACAAGAAATGAACCCCAAAGTCCTGCTCATCATTTCGCTGATCATCAACGTCGCGCTTGGCGCGGCGCTGATGAAACCAGCCGCCCCCGCGCCTGCCCCGGCACCCACTGCGCCTGGGGGTGCGGCCAAGCCTGCGGACGCTCCGGCTCCGCCCGCGCCGGCCGCGAAAACCCGCGTCGTCACGCAAGTGCTCACGAACACCGTGGCCCAGAAGTTCGACTGGAATGCCGTGGAGTCGGCCGACTACAAGCAATACATCGCCAACCTGCGGGCCATCGGTTGTCCCGAGGAAACCATCCGCGACATCATCACGGCGGACGTGAACAAACTCTACGAGGCGAAGCGGAAGGAACTCGCCGGCCCGAAAAAGAAATTCGAGTTTTGGAAACCCGCCGCCTTGATGGGCGCGGTCGCGGACCCGGAGCGCACCGAAAAAGAGCGCGCGTTGAACAAAGAGAAGCGCGCCTTGCTCACGCAGTTGCTGGGTTCCGCCCCGGACGAGAAGCCGGACCTGCTGGCCAGCACGGCCACGCAGCTCGAGGCGATGTTTGATTTCCTGCCCACCGAGAAGCGGAGCAAGGTCTTCGAGCTGATGCAGGACATGCAGGCCAAAATGCAGAAGGCGATGAAAGGCGGCGCGCCCGACCCCGAGGACATGCGCAAGCTGATGAAAGAATCGGAAACCGCCATGGCCGGATTGCTCACTCCGGAAGAAATGCTGGATTACAACCTGCGGTTTTCTATGACCGCGAACATAATGCGGATGCAGCTCGCCGGCTTCGAGCCGACGGAGCAGGAGTTCCTCGACCTCTTCAAGAAACGCAAAGCTTACGACGACGAATATGGACTGGCGTTCGGTGGCGGCTTAAATCTCAAGGGCGAGGAAAAAGCCAAGCAAGAGGCCGCCAAAAAGGCCTTGGACGACGATATCAAGGCGCAGCTCGGCGACGCCCGTTACGCTGAGTTCAAGCGCGGCGAGGATTTTGCCTTTCAAGCGATGTATCGCACCGCCGACCGCGAAGGCCTCGGCAAGGAAGCCGCCGTCAAGGTTTATGACATGAAAAAGGCCGCCGAAGATCAGGCCAAACAAATCCGCACGGACCAGACGCTCTCCAGCGAGCAACGCGCGGCCGCGCTGCGCGGCATCCGCGAGGAAACGGAACGTGCAGTCAAGGGGGTCTTTGGCGAAAAGGGTTACGCCACCTACGAGCGCAACAACGGCACGTTCTGGTTGAACGGCCTCAGCCCGGACCCGGCGGCACCCAAGCCCACCGGCAAGCGGTGAACCGGACAGCGCCCGCGCATCAGGGTTTTCCACTGGACGGACTGTGAATTGCGATACAGGGAACGCTCGCCTCCGCGCGGCCGGTCTGTTAATTCTGCTGCCGCGGCATGACCAGCGTTCCAGTGAAGGTGATCAACAGTGTGTTAAGCGGCCTCGGGCGTTTCAGCCTGATGGTGGCGGAAGTCGTGCGTTCCCTTACGACGCAGCGCTTGTCCGGGCGCGACCTGTTGGATCAGTTGTATTTCATCGGGGTGAAATCCCAGACGGTGGTGCTGGTGACGGGGGCGTTCACCGGGATGGTTCTGTGCGCGCAGACCTACTTCCAGTTTCACAAGGTTAAGATGGACAGTGCCACGCTCGCGGTCGTGAGTGTCTCGATGTGCGGAGAGCTCGGTCCGGTGCTGACGGCCTTGATGGTGGCGGGCCGCGTCGGCGCTTCGATGGCGGCGGAATTGGGAACGATGCGCGTGACGGAGCAAATCGATGCGCTGCGCACGCTGGCGACGCATCCGATTGATTATCTCGTAGTGCCGCGCGTGGTGGCGACCATGATCGCGGTGCCGCTGCTCACGGCGGAGAGTATCACCATTGGCATCCTCGCGGCCTACCTCGTCGGCGTCCATCTGCTCCAAATTGATCCCGGCTATTCCATCGTGAACATGCAGCGCTTCACCGATCATCGCGATGTGTTGATGGGGTTCATCAAAGCCATCATTTTCGGCGGCATCATCGCGACCACCGGCTGTTACAAGGGCATGCACTGCGGGCAGGGCGCGGAGGGCGTCGGCCACGCCACGACGGAGGCGGTCGTCTATGCCTCCATCGCTATCTTGATGTCGAACTTCTTCCTTACGTTGCTGCTCACGCGGTTGCTGGCGCTGACATGATCGAGATCCGCCAGTTGCGCAAACGCTTCCGCGACCAGCAGGTGCTGGATGGCGTGGACCTGACCATTGAGAACGGCGAGTCGCTTGTCATCATCGGCCGCAGCGGCGGCGGCAAGAGCGTGCTGCTCAAACACATCGTCGGCCTCACTCATCCTGACTCGGGGGAGGTGCTCGTCAACGGCCAGGACATCGCGCACTTGAATGAACGTGAGTTGCTCGGTGTGCGGCGCAAGTTCGGGATGCTCTTCCAGAGCGCCGCGTTGTTCGATTCACTCACCGTCGAGGAGAACATCGCCTTCGTCCTCGCGCGTGAGCGCAATCATACGCCGGAGGAAATTGCTCGGCGCGTGGCGGAGGCGCTGGACATGGTGGAGATGCCGGGCATCCAGAAAAAAAAACCGGCGGAGCTTTCCGGTGGCATGCGTAAACGCGTCGGGCTGGCGCGGGCGATCATCTACCGGCCCGAGGTGGTTTTTTACGACGAACCGACGACCGGCCTGGACCCGGTTGTGTCCGACAGCATCGACAAGCTCATCGTCCGCGTCTGCGAACGGTTGAAGGTCACGACCGTCGTTATCACGCACGACATGCGCAGCATGCAGACCGTGGGCCGGCGGGTGGCGATGCTGCATCAGGGGCGCATTTATGCGACCGGTTCGCCGCAGGAGTTGATGGCCGCCACCGATCCGGTGATCAGCCGGTTCGTGCGTGGCATCTCGGACGAAAAGGTGCACACATTTTGATATGAGCCAGTCACGCATGGAATGGAAAGTCGGTGGATTCGTCGCCCTCGGCCTGGTGCTGCTGGCGGTGCTCGTCCTGAACTTCTCGAAGGGCTTGTCGCTGCTCAAGCCGAGCTATCTCGTGCGTCTCAAGACCACGAACGTCGGCGGCATCAAGGAGAAAGCCGCCGTGCTGCTGGCCGGCGTGCCGGTGGGCCACGTCAGTCATGTCGAGCTGGCCCCCGACAGCAAGTCGGTCACGATATTTCTGCGTATTGAGGCGAAGCACGACATCCCCGGCGATGCAGCCTTCGTCATCGAGGCTCAAGGTTTTCTCGGCGATCAATACGTCGCCATCAGCCCCACGGCCAACGCATTGCCGCCCTTGCCCAAGGACGGTTCCGCGCAGCGCGAGTGCCATGCGCCGTTCAACATCCAGGACGCCGCACGGGATGCGCTGGGCTTGATTCAGCGGCTTGACCAGGCTGCGCAGAAAATTGATCTCGCCGTGGACCGCGTGAACCGCCGGCTGCTTTCAGAGCAAAGTCTGGCCAGCGTCGAAAAATCTCTCACCAACGCTGCCGCGCTGTTTACCGACTTCCGCAGCGTGGCCGGGGAGGCCCGGGCAGTGGTTGAACGGGCCGTGGCGCTGGAGAACAAGGCCATCGGCACGCTGGATCACGTGGATGTCCTGCTCCTCACCAACCGCGTGCCTCTTCAGCTCGCGGTGAGCAATGTGTTGCGGTTCTCGGAACAGCTTAATAGGGTCGGCACCGATCTTCAGGCCACCGTGAGCGACAACCGTCCACCTATCCAGTCCGCTGTGCGGAACCTCGAAACGGCATCCGCCCAGGTCACCAACTTGCTCGGTGAATTGCAGGCGGGACGTGGCCTCGCCGGCGCGCTGCTCAAGGACGAGGCGCTGGCCCGCAACATCAAACAGCTCGCCGCCGATCTCCCGGCCATTGGTGGCCAGGTGGGCGGGGCGGTTTCCAACCTCAACTCCCTCTCCGGCGACGCGCGTTTGGTGATGACCAACCTCAACGGCTTCCTGGGCGACGGCCGCCTCCTCGCCAGTAACGGCGCGGTGCTGATGAGCAACCTCAACGCCCACGGCCTCTTTTACAAACCCAAACCGCCCCGGCCGACGAACAGCGCGCCTGTAACGCCACTGCTGACGCCGCGGATGAAATCCCTGTTGAACTGACGGCGCTCACTTTCATCTGCCATGTCACTCTGGGTTGTCCGCATTTTCTTTCTGGCCCTATGCACGCTCGGTGGCTTTGCCGTCAGCCAGGTGCGGCCGGAGTGGCTCGAAGCCGGGCGGCTGTGGACGCTCATTGGCTTTGGTTTTGGGGGCATACTCATCGCTCTGGACGAAATGCTGAAGGGCTTTTCCCTGCGGGCATTCTCCGCGGCCACGTTTGGGCTGCTGCTTGGTGCTCTGGTCGCGGCAATGTTCGACCACTCAGGTGTCTTCCTTTGGATGGACAAGGATGACGAGGTCACGCGCGGGCTGCTGCGGATGGGCCTGTTCATCGCGTTTGGCTACATCGGCATGATCATGGCGATGCGCAGCAACAAGGAAGATTTCTCGCTCATCATTCCCTACGTCCGCTTCACCCGCGAAAACCGGCCCGACAACCTGCTCATGCTCGACACCAGCGTGATCATCGATGGGCGGATCGCGGATTTGATTGATGCGCGGTTCCTTGAAGGCATTGTGGTGGTGCCGCGCTTCGTCCTCAAGGAACTCCAACTCATCGCCGATTCCGCCGACCCCTTGCGCCGGGCGCGAGGTCGTCGCGGGTTGGACATGCTCGCTCGCCTCCAGCGCAACCGCGCCAACGAAGTGAAAATCCACGAGGCTGAGGTGGCTGAGGAAAAAGAAACCGACGCCAAGCTGCTCCAGCTTGCCAAATCCCTCGGCGCCACGCTCTACACCAACGACCACAACCTCGGCAAAGTAGCCGAGCTTCAGTCCGTCAAATACCTCAACCTCAACGAACTCGCCGCCGCGCTCAAACCCGTCATTCTGCCCGGCGAAGTCTTCCCGCTCAAAGTCATCCGCGAGGGCAAGGACCGCGGGCAGGGCGTAGGTTATCTCAGCGACGGCACGCTCGTCGTGGTGAACAACGCGCAGAAACACATTGGTCAACAGATCGAAGTGCAGGTCATCAGCCTGCTCCAGAGTTCCACCGGCACGATGGTCTTCGCCGACCCCAAAGTGACGCCCGGCACGCCCGGCGGCCCGCCCGCCTGAGCCATGGAACTCGTCACTGTCTTCACCGCGTTCAACTCCGCCGAGGCCCAGTTGATCCGTTCCCGCCTTGAGGCCGCTGGCCTGCGGCCCTTCGTCCGCGACGAACTCTCCGCTCTCAGCATGGATGGCTATGCGCTGGCCGTCGGCGGCATCAGCGTGCAGGTTCCAGAGGCCGAGGCTGAGGCAGCGCGGGAGTTGATCCGCGATCCGGGCACCGGCGCGTGCTAAGGATAGGGCGCGCCTGCGCACAGTCCGGCCGTGCGCCAGTCGCGCTGGTCTCCCTTGCTCTTCCGCGTAATCCTAATCTTAATCCCCGCTGCGTGAACGACCGTTTCCGAAAAGCCCTCACTCAACTCCGCCGTGTCCTCGCTCCCGATGAACTGTGCGTGGACGACGCGACCCGCCAAGCCCACGCCGGGGACAAATGGTTCGCCGCCCATCCGCCGGACATCGTCGCGTTGCCGCGCACCGCGGAGGCCGTCGCCGCCGTCCTGCGTATCGCCCACGAGCACCGTATTCCGGTCACTCCGCGCGGCGCGGGCTACGGCTACGTTGGCGGCTGCGTGCCGGTGCGAGGCGGGATCGCGCTCTCCGTTGTGCGGATGAATCGCATCAAGGAAATCAACGCGCGCGACTTCGTCGCCGTTGTCGAGCCCGGCGTCGTCACCGCCAAGCTTCAAACCGCGGTGGAGAAGCGCGGCCTCTACTATCCGCCCGATCCGGCCAGCCGCGCCGACTGCTCGCTCGGTGGTAACATCGCCACCAACGCCGGCGGCCCACGCTGCCTCAAATACGGCGTCACGCGCGACTATGTGCTCGGCCTGCAAGTTGCGCTCGCGGATGGCCGCCTCGTTCAACTCGGCAGCCGTTGCCACAAAAACAAGACCGGCTTCGACCTGCATCGGATGTTCGTTGGCTCGGAAGGTCTCCTCGGCATCGTGACCGAGGCCACGCTCAAGCTGCTGCCGCTGCCGCCGTATCGCGCGTTGCTCGGCGTTGGCTTTGACACGCCGCGCGGCGCCGCGCGTTCGCTGAACGCCATTTTCCAGGCCGGCTTCCTGCCGTGCGCGTTGGAGATTGCCGACGAGTTCACGCTCGCGGCCGCCTACAAACGCACCAAGAGCGAGCAACTCGCCGGCTGTCGCGCCATCTTGTTCGTGGAACTCGACGGCCAGGCACGCTCCGTGCGTGCCGAGTTGAAGGACGTTGAGCAACTGGTGGCCGCGCAGGAGCCCACCTTCGTCAATCGTGCCTTCGGGGCTGCTGCTGTGGAATCGCTCTGGGGCCTGCGCCGCGAATTCAGCTACAGCCTGCGTGACACCGGGCTGACGAAGCTCAACGAAGACATCACCGTGCCGCGTGGCCGGTTGGAGGACTTGTTCAGGTTCGCCGCGCGCCTGCAAAAACAGCACGGTCTACCCGTCGCCTGCTTCGGCCACGCGGGCGATGGCAACATCCACGTCAACGTCATGGTGGACTACGCGCAGCCTGGCAACCGCGCTCGCGCCGACGCCGCGCTCGACGATCTCTTCCGGCAAATTCTCGCGTGGGGCGGTGTTATCACCGGCGAGCATGGCATCGGCCTCGCAAAAAAACCGTGGTGGAAACTCGCCGCGAACGAGGACGTGCGTCAGCTCCATCGCGCTGTGAAGCGCGCCGTCGATCCGCGCGGCATTCTCAACCCCGGCAAGTTCGTGTGATCGAACGGAGCTGCGGCTACTAGCTCTGTCTGTCGGATTCGACTTGGGTTCCGACTACTTTCATGGGGGGGGGGCGGGGGCGAGTCAGCCCGCGAATGAAAACCACAGTCGCGTGAGCAGCAGGGTGGCGAAGAACCACACCAACCACGCGCCGCCACGCAGGTAGAGCCACACGGTCACCCCGCTGTGCAGTGCGCGGAAAAGGAACATCCCCGCCAGCACCAGTCCGGGCACGGCGGCGGCTCCGGCGTCCAGCTTCAGGGTGAAGACGAAGAGGCTGAAGAGCACGGTGCCGGTCGCGGCGACGTTGACGTTGGGCCAGAGGCGCACGAGGAACGCCACGGGCGCGAAGCAGAGGAAGACTTGTTCCAGCGCGAGGCTGAAGAGGAGGTGTTCCACCCAAGCGCCGGGCGTGCGCGGGAAGTCGGTGGGCGCAAGCTGGCGCAGCAGCGGGTCGCCCCAGTGATAGGAGATGATTGCGCCGCCCACGCCGAGCGCCCCGGCGGTCCACCAGAGGTGGCCGGGGATTTGGCGCGGGAAAACCTCGTGTCCGCTGTAGCCTCGATGCCACGCGAGGACGGCGGCCCACATCACGAAGCCGGCCCAGCCCAACGCGGCGTCGAGAAACCATAGGGCGTCAGGCCGCTGGGTCCAGTTGGCGAGGCGCGGGTAGCCAGCGGCGGCCGTAAGAACTCCGGCGATCGCTGCGCGCCAGAGCACGGCCGGCTGGGCGAGGGAGCGCATGGGGCAAGAGGGATTAGTAATTACTGATGAGGGCCACCTGGGCTCTGCACCTCACTAATCACTTCCTACTAATTACTACTCAGCACGAGCGCATGCCGCATTTCGGGGCGCTATTTCAACCCGCTCTCGATCATTTTCTCGAAGTCGGCACGCGCGCCTTTGGCCAGCGCGGCAGGGCCGGTGAGGCGGACGAAGACGCTGCCTTCCTCGCCTTCCACGATGGCTCCGAGCAAGGCAAAGCCGGGCTTGGGCGTGGGGGCCGC
This sequence comes from Pseudomonadota bacterium, assembly GCA_009922615.1. Taxonomy (GTDB): domain Bacteria; phylum Verrucomicrobiota; class Verrucomicrobiia; order Limisphaerales; family SXTU01; genus SXTU01. The sequence continues at coordinate 8,044 of RFVF01000025.1, read as the reverse complement.
GCCGGGCATGCCGCTCTTGTAGGTGCCCTCGGCGGAGACGTAGGTGACCTTCACCTTGCCGACGGTTTTCTCCTCGGTCTTGGCGTTGATCTTGTCGCGGCCTTCCTCGAACTGGCCGAGCCAGCGGTCCACGTTGGCCTTGGTGCCGCCGCTCTGCGGGCCGAAGAAGAAGAAGACCACTTCGCCGGGTTCCTTCGCGTCCTTGGCGGTGACTTTCAACTGCGCCTTGCGCATCGCTGAGGCGACTTCGACCCATTCCCAGGAGGCGGGGCGTTTGAAGGTGAACTCACTGACCTTGAAGGTCTCGGGGCCGGCGGCGTGCGCGGCGGCGGTGAGGATGAGGGTGGCGATACAGAGCAGGGCAGGGCGGAGCAATTTCATGCGCGCTCTGGTAGCGAAGGGAAGTGCTGATGGCAAGCTTCAAGGCCGCCGCTCCGGTGAACTTCTGGTTGACCACCCGGTGATTTTCGGGGTCAATGGCCCCACCAAATCCAAACCGGCCCATGTGCAGCATGACCGCAGGGAGCGCCCGTCAACTACGAATTACCGCGCCGCGCGCGAACCGCGCGGTCCTGTGGGTTTCGCTGTTGCTGGGGCTGGCTGCGGCCGTTTCTGCAGCCGAGCGCTTCGATGACATTGCGGTCGCCCCGCAGGTTTTCTTCCAAGGCCAGACTTACCACGGTTACGTGGAGATGCGTTTTTCCGTGGAGAACCAGTCCCCTGACCGCACGCGCAAGGTCACGCTCGCCACGCCGCATCAGGTGCACGGCAATTGGGGCAACAATCTGCGGCGCGTCGGTCGCACCGTCACTGTCAGCCCCGGGGCGACCGTGAGCGTCACGCTCTGGCAGCCGCCGCTCCTGCTCAACGGCGACAACCAAGTGGAGGTGTTCGTGGACGGGCGGTATCGCGGCGCGATCCCGCGCGGGGGCAACAACCAGCACATGCAGCGCAACGCTAGCATCCCCGGCGGCCCACGCGCGGTGCTCGTGAGCCGCAGCTTAAACAGCGATGACTTGGACAAGGCGTTTCGCGGAGGCGTGGTGGCGAGTCCGCCCGCCGGACCCTACTCGGCGGAGCAGGCGACGGGCGCGCCGAATGTGCCGCGGGGTTCCAGCGGGATGCAGCCGTTCGCGTGGGCGCCGGAGGGCAGTCGCAGCGGGCCAGAGTGGTTGGAGGTGGATTTCAAGCCGCTGCGGACGGGAGCAAAATTTCTCCGCATCCACAAGCTCGGTTACGATCAGGCGTTCAAGACCGTCGTGCTCAAAGGTGCGGACGGTGTGGACCTTGCGACCGTCGTGGTGACCAACAGCGCGAACCGCACTTTCTCGGTGAGCCTCCTGCAAATTCCGTTGCCCGCATTGACCAACGCCATCCAGACCGTTCGCCTTAACATGGACGCATCATCGGCGGGAGGGCGAGTGAGCGTGGATGCGGTGGAGTTGAGCGACGGTTCGACTAGCACCTATGCGACCGACGCACGCGCGAGCAGCACGTGGGCGACGCGGATGCGGAGTGGTCCGTCCGCCTCGGCCTATCAAGGCCCGACGGTGCTGCGCAGCGAGTTGGAAGCAGGCAACTGGAGCGAGTCGTGGCTGGCGTTCACGCCGTTTGACTTGATCGTGATTTCGCGCACGGATTTCGCCGCGATGTCGCCGACCACGCAGAGCGCGCTGTGGAGCTACGTCGAAGTCGGCGGCGCGGTGGCGGTGCTGGGGTTGGCAGAGTTGCCGAAGGAATGGCGGAGTTCCGTTTCGGGGAACCATCCGCTCGGTGACGATCATCACTTCCTAGCCGGTTTCGGACAGTGCCTGCTCCTTAATGCTGTGAACGTGTCTGCGTTGAGCCGGGCCCAGGTGGAACTGCTTCGCACCGCAACGAGCAAGACCGGGCAGCCGTGGTCAGCCATGCCCACCGAGGGCAACGCGAACAACGAGTTTCCGGTGATCGACAACGTCCAGATCCCCGTGCGCGGCATCGTCTTCATCATGCTGGCGTTCATCTTGATCGTTGGCCCGCTGAACATATTTCTCTGCGCCCGTGCCAACCGCCGCACGGCCATGCTCTGGACCATTCCAGTGATTTCCCTCGTCACCTGCGCCATCGTCTTTGGTTACTCGTTATTGAGCGAAGGCATCACGCCGAGTTCCCGCACCGAGGCGATCACCGTGCTGGACCAGGCCGCGCACCGCGCGACGACGCTGGCGCGGCAGGCGTTCTACACGCCACTCACGCCGGGTGATGGCCTGCGCTACAGTCACGAAACCGAGGTCACGCCGCTCGTAGAGTTGAGCGGCTACAAGGGCGGCAGCGCGCGCGAGTTGGAACTGTCGCAAGCGCAGCACCTCACGCGTGGCTGGGTCACGGCGCGCGTTCCCGCTCACTTCGCGTTGCGCAAGTCCGAGACGCGCCGCGAGCGCATCACGATGCAGAAACTGCCAGACGGGCGCGTGACGGTAGTGAATGGCTTGGGAGCGGACATTCAGAAGCTGTGGATGCGCGATGAACAGGGGCAGATTTTCACCGGTGGAGCGCTTAGGGCGGGGCAGAATGTCCCGCTGTTGTTGGACTCGACCTCGGCACAGGCCACATCAGCCATCATGCCTTCATCGCTCTACCAAGGCAGTTGGCCGGCCGCGCATGACACGCTGGTCGGCACGCCGATCAATTATCTCCGCCGGGGCACCTACCTCGCAGTGCTGGCGGAAACCCCGTTCATCGAGAACGGCCTCGGCAACCCCGGCAAGACCCGCGCCCGCCAAACCATCATCGGCCTGCTCGGCCCGGAGGACGTGAAATGAAAGTTCAAGTTCGCGGACTGCACAAACGCTTCGGCAAGACGGTGGCTGTGGACAACTTCACGTTCTCCTTCGACAACGGCCACGTCTTCGGCTTCGTCGGGCCCAACGGCGCGGGCAAGACCACGACGATGCGCGTCATTGCCACGTTGGAGGAGCCGACTGAGGGTGACGTGCTCATCAACGGCGTCTCCGTTCGCGAGGAACCGGAGTATGCGCGCCGCAGCGTCGGCTACGTGCCCGATTCGCTGCCCGCGCACAACGACGTGACCGTGCATGAGTATCTGGATTTTTACGCGCGGGCGTATGGTTTGCAGGGCGCGAAGCGACGCGAGGCGGTTGGGGCGGTCGAGGAATTCACCGGTGTCACCGGCATCCTCGACAAGCATCTCAAGGCGCTTTCCAAGGGCATGAAGCAGCGCGTCACACTGGGCCGCGCGCTGGTTCACAATCCCGATGTGCTCATCCTTGACGAGCCCGCCGCTGGCCTGGACCCGCGTGCACGCGTCGAGTTGCGCGAGCTGCTCATGGTGCTGGCCACGCAGAACAAGGCCATCCTCATCAGCTCGCACATTCTCACGGAACTGACGGAGATTTGTAACGGTGTGGTCATCGTCGAGCGGGGCAAACTGCTGGAGTCAGGCACCGTGGCGGACGTCTTGAAAAAGAGCACGCCGCACCGGGCTTTCGCCATCCGTGTGCTGGGCGACGCGGCCGCGCTCGTGAAGGAATTGCTGCAAACACCCCATGTCATCAATGCCCGTGAAGTCAGCGGCGAGGTGTTGCTAGAGTTGGAAGGCGAGGAATCGGCCGGCTGCGAGCTGCTCGCGAACCTCGTGGGCAAGGGTTTCAAGATCGCCGAGTTCAAACAGAGCAAGGCGAACCTCGAGGACATCTTCATGAACGTCACCAAAGGAGGCGTGCAGTGAACGCTCTTACTCTTGCTCCTAATATTATTCCTTCCCCTGCGGTTCGCCCGGGGCAGGAAGAGAGCAGGATTACGATTGAGAGTAGGAGTAGGAAGGAGTCACAGGTATGAATCTCCCCACTCTCTCCAACTGGCGCACGTGGGAGCCCAATCCCATCGTCGTGAAGGAACTCCGGCAGGCCGTGCGGAGCTGGGCGATCACGGGGATGCTGCTCGTGTTCCTCACCATCCTGTTCTTCGTTACGGTGGGTTTTTTGCTGGGCGAGAGTTTCACGATCAATCCCAACCAGGCATTGGGGCGCGACATTTTTCAGGTCTTCTTGCCGGTGTTGAGCGTCGTGGGCTTTTTCTTCATCCCGATTTACGTGGCGGGCCGGCTCACGGCGGAGCGGCAGGAGGGCAACGTGGACATGCTCTACATCACCACGCTCAGTCCGGCGCGCATCATCCGGGGCAAACTCCTCTGCGGAATTTATCTGACCGTGCTGTTCTTCAGCGTGTGCGCGCCGTTCATGGTGTTCACGAATCTGCTGCGGGGCATTGACCTGCCGACGGTGTTTGTTTTGCTGACGATTGCGTTTCTGCTGTCGGTGCTTTCGTTGCAGGCGGCGATTTTTCTGTCCTGTCTGCCCGCGAGCAAGGGCTTGAAAATCCTCGTGGGGGCACCTTCGGGAATGTTCATGATGAGCCTGGTGGGCATGATGGTCGCGATGTCCTCGGAAATGATGCGCGAGGGTGTCGGCAGCCGGCTGGGCACTTGGGACTTTTGGGGGCCGACGCTGAGTGCGCTGTTGCTGGGCTTGCTGCTGTTTGGTTTTTTTCACCTGGCGGCCATCGCACTGGTTTCGCCGCCGTCTGCCAACCGCGCCTTGCCCTTGCGGGCCTATCTCACCGGCACGTGGCTGCTGACGCTCGGGGTGGCGGTGGCATGGTCGGTGTCCGGTGGTTCATTGGAGCCGATGAACTCTTGGTCCAGCGTGGTGACGGGGGGGCTAATCGTGGCATTGCTGATCGCGGTGAGCGAAGGTGATGACGTGAGCCTGCGCATCCGGCGCACGATCCCAATCAACCCGATGAAGCGGGCGCTGGCCTTTTTCTTTTATAGCGGCTCGGCGGGGGGCTTGGCGTGGGCGTGTATGTTGAGCGTGGCGACCGTGCTGTTGGGGGCTCTGGCGACTCAAACCGATTGGTTGAATCTCCTTGGCAGCGCGGCGGCCGGCCGGGGGCGGGCCGCATGGGTGACGACGGGTGACGAATTCTTTTTTGCCTGGGTTCCCGGCGTGTTGTTTCTCTACACGTTGGCCTACGCGCTGTTTGGCTTGTTCATCCACCGCCGGTTTCAGCCACACCGGTCGCCCATCTTCGCCGGGTTGTGCAGCGTGGCGTTGCCCGCCCTGTGGGCCATCGTGCCCAACTTGGTTCTCTTCTTCGTCAACCGGCTTTCGTGGGACGCACTGCAAGAGCGTCAGTTGGGCAACATTTTCAACGTCTTCGCCTTGAAGGACCGCGCATTCATCGCCGATCACCAGCTCTGCGCGGTGTTCCTCGCCGCGCTGGGCTTGGTCATCAACCTGAGCTGGTTTCGTCAGCAACTCCACGCCTTCCAACCGGTCCCGCGCGCTGAGCCTGCCGCGCCCGTCACCCCGCCTCCCCTATGAACACATGGTGTAATCGTTCGCTTCGTCCGGCTGCGTTCACCCTGATCGAACTGCTGGTGGTCATCGCCATCATCGGCGTGCTCGTGAGTCTGATGCTCACCTCGCTGGGCCAGAGCAAGGAGCGCGCGCGGGAAACGGCCTGCTTGAACAATCTCCGGCAGATCGGCACAGCGGCGAAGCTATACACGGATGACGCGGCGGGGCGTTTTCCCCGCAAATTCGTTCGCGATCCCAATCCGCCGGTCGGTCAGCTCAACCTGAACAAGAATGCGCAATATGCCATGGGCGGCCAGGAACCGAGCGATACGCACCCGCATTTTTTTGACTGGTATCCTTCCTCGAAGGCTCGGCCGCTCAATCTCTACACCGGCAATACGAACACGTTTCGCTGCCCGAACGACCGGGGCATGACGTGCCTGTCGGATGCACCCGGCTGTGTGGTGCACGACGCATTTCCCTCCGCGTGGGACATGGTGGGCAGCAGCTATCATTACAACGCGGGCAACTTGATCGCGCCATTCTCTGGAAATCCCAGCACCAACATCACGCTCTTGTCTCAAGCGGATCCGTTGCGCGGCATGGCTGGCAAGCCGGAAGGGTGGGTGGATGAACCATCACGCTACATCGAATTTCACGAACCTCCGGCGCATCCGTATAACAAACCGGGAATTCCACTGATGCTGTGGTCGCAGTGGCACCGCGTTGGCTTCGGTGGCCTGGTCGAGTTTCCCGACCCCGCGCTCGCACCCGGCCGGTTCATGTCGCCGATTCTGTTCACCGATGGACACGTGGCGATGCACGACTTCAGCGATTCCTTGCGGACGGATCCCTACTTTCCCTACGAACCCACGAAGGAATGGGTTTGGTATAAACCCCAGTGAGCTGCCATGGCCAATCCCACCTCATCTTCGCTGCCTATCCACCTCGATCAGGTGCCCGCCACGCTGGTCAACGTAGTCGTCCGGCTCGCACAAGCCCGCATCGCCGAGACCGACCGGGTGGATTTCCTCACGTCCCACGTCGCGGTGCGCTGCCAGCATTGCGAAACCAAGTTGAGCGCGCTGGACTTGCTGCGGCTTGGCCTGGGAGCCCAGGCGGAAACCGTCGGGGACGAACGGCTGGCACGGGTGTTGCGCGGGTATTGTGCGACCGATGGCTGCCAGTCCTACTATTACCTGTTCACGTTTCGGCCGAATGCCTCCGTGGATTGGCGGAGCATCGAGGCGGCGGCGAAAGTCGCGCCGTCTACCGCGCAATTGGATCGCGACACGCAGGCGGAACTGGACCGGCGGCTCGCCGAGCGTCGGGCGGCGCGACGGCGGTCGTTCGCGCGCGCGTTGGTAGGGTTGTTCCTGCTGATGCTGTTGCTGCTGGCGCGCTACTGGCAGATTGGCAAACCCATTCCGGTTTTACGCGAACCACGCAAATTCACCGTCGCCCCGCAGCCCGCGCCTCCTGCCGCCGCGGCAGACCCAGCACAACTCGCCCCGCGCAATCTCAAACCAGCCGCCGCACCGGACGCTGCCATGAAGGATCCCGAGTTGCCGGACCTGACGAAAATCAAGCCGGACCCGGACACGAAAAAGAAGAAGGAATGAACCCGCCCTTCCGCGATTCGCTGCTCGCTGGCGAAGCGCTCGGTCAGCGTTACGCGCTCGCGGTGCCGCAGACGGCGCTTGCGGGCACGACCGGCAGCCAGCTCGGCCGTCGCGCGGGCACCTCGATTGATTTTCAGGACTACCGCGAATACCAGCCCGGCGACGACCTCCGCACGATTGACTGGAACGTCTTTGCCCGCACCGACCGGCTCACCATCAAACTCTTCCGCGAAGAGGTAAACCCCCACCTCGATCTCGTCCTCGACGCCTCGCGCTCGATGGCTTTGGACAACACGCCCAAGTCCGGCGCTACGCTCCGCCTCGCCGCGCTCCTCGGCACCGCAGCGGAGAACGGCCATTGCACGCACGCCACGTGGCTTGCCGGCGATGGCTTCCAGCGCGCCGCCAACGACACGATGCTTCCCTCCGCGTGGGACGGCCTCGCCTTTACTAGCCGCCGCCCGCTCGACGAAGCCTTCGGCATCCTCCCGCCACGCCTGCGCCGCCTCGGCATCCGCGTGCTCATCAGCGATCTCATGTGGCCCGTCGAGCCGCTCACCATCCTGCGCCGCCTCGCCGACGGAGCCGCCGCCGTCTTCGTCGTGCAGCTCCTCGCCCAAGCCGACACCGAGCCGCCGGAGCACGGTAACATCCAGCTCGTGGACAGCGAGACCGGCGAGGAGCGCGAAATCTTCGTGGACGCCACCGTCGCCGCGCAGTTCCGCGACGCCCTCGCTCGTCACCGCGAAAGCTGGGACGCCGCCTGCCGCCAGACCGGCGCGCGCTTCGTCTCGCTCGTGGCGGAGAAGCTGGACGCAAGCCTGCCCGCGTTGGAAGAGGCGCAGTTGCTGGTGCCTGCTTAAGTTGCAATGCCTTTCCTCACCTACCCACTCGCGCTGATGGCCGCTGCCGCGCTTCCGGCGTTGGCTGCCATTTACATCCTGCGCAACCGCTACCGGCGGCGCGAGGTGTCGAGCCTGATGCTGTGGCAATTCGCAGTCCTCTCCCGCGAAGGCGGCGCGAAGGTCAACAAGCTCCAGCTCCCGCTTGTCTTCTTCCTCG
>RFVF01000240.1 GCA_009922615.1 Pseudomonadota bacterium | reverse complement strand
TGCCAGCCGGAATGACTTCTCGCACCGATTGGCCACCCGCCCGCTCCGGCTCCGCCGCTGCCGCGGAGAGCCCCAGTGCAAAAGCAAGTAAGTAAATCAGCCAGGGGTGCGGGCTCATGGGCGGCAACATAGGCAGACCCGTTGCCCTTGCCAAGGGCGCGTGCCGCTACTGTGGCCGAACCGGCACGGGCGGCGGCAAGGCTTTGCCGCGATTGGTGAGGGCCTGAAAACCCGGGGGCGGCTGCGGAAGATTTGGCGCACCGAATGGCGGTGGAGCCGGGGAACCCGGCGGCGGCGAACTGGGAGGCGGCGAACTAACCGCTCCGTTGGCGGGCGGGGAATTGACCGCCGGCGCGGGATTAGGTGCACCAAACTGGGGCTTAGGCTGGTTGATCAGCTCCGGTTGCAACTTGAGCCGGCCATCGTATTCCAACACCCGCCCGACGGGGTTCAAATAGCCCAGCACCGTCAGATAACCAGTTGGATAACCAGCGCTGACCTTGAAGCTGACCGCCAAGCGTCCGTATTGCTGCCCGGCCCGATTATGTAGATAGAAGTCCACCTCGCGGCGAGCCTTCCAGTTTGGGGCGTCTTTGGGATACTCGGCCACCCATTTGGGCTGGTAGCCTTGCTCGGGGGCCAGATACATGAACTCATCCCGCGTTTCAATCACTCCCCCATCAGGCACTTCCAGCACAAAGCTCCAGTCAAATGGCACGCGAGCATTGCGTTGTCCCGGTGGCGCGTGCTGATCCAGCGTGATGCGGAGGTCGGTGTCCTCGCCTGGCAACGTCACCCGCCTGTTACGCCGGAGGTCGAACGCTAGCACGGTTCCGTCTTGTGGAATGCTCATGGAAATATTCACTACATACAATGGCACCGCTCCGTTGGTCTTCCACATATGGAAGATTTCAGGCGCTAGTGGATTGGGTTGATAGAAATGGGCGAGCGGCCCGTAGGAGTATCCCAGTTTTGCTGATTTTGAGATTATGTATCCATCTTTCTTTATGGAATGGATTTGAAAGGAATCCCCATACAGGCGCGTAAAACTGAACAATCCATCAGCGCCGGTGAGCGCTACTGGGTTCATGAACTTGCCTTCTGGCTCGAAAGGGTTTTTCATTCGCCATTCGCGCGTGTGACCTTGCACGGCTACCCCCGTTAACGGTTGCTCATTTTGATCCACCACCTTGCCGTAGAAACGAATTTCCACGTTTTTGCTTTCCATGAACGCCTTGCCGTTCAATGCCTGTGCCGCCAGCGCAGCGGGGTCGGCCTGCATGGAGTTGGCCACGGCAATGACATCGGAATGCCGGGAGAGTTCCTCCACCGCCTTGTTCAGATTGTTGCCAGCCGGAATGACTTCTCGCACCGATTGGCCACCCGCCCGCTCCGGCTCCGCCACGCCGACGGAAAGCCCCAAGGCCAGGGCGAAAAGAAAAATCAGCCAGCGGCGCGGGCTCATGGGCGGTAACATAGGCAGACCCGTTGCCCTTGCCAAGGGCACGTGCCGCTCCTGTGGCCGGGGCGATGAGCGAAGTCTTGCACGGTGGTTGAGCGCTTCATGACAGCAGAGGCAAAACGGGCACGCAACGTTTGGCGGGAACCTGAGCTGAACAGCGCGTCAGCCCAGGAGGCGAGCCTCGCGGGGCACGCGATTAGCAGTGCGTAAGAATTTGTCAGAACAACGCATTTCAAAAACCCGCCTGTTGGAAGGGCGCAAGGATTACCCGCGCACGGCGAGGCTCACCTCATTGCTCCAGTGGCCGACTGGTTCGTCGGCCAGGCGGTAGATGGCTTTGTATTTCCAGAGGGCGGTCTGGCCGGGGGCGGGCAGCGCGTGGGTGTCCAGGTAATCCGGCACGGTGTCGATGGCGAGGAAGACAAAGCCTTGGCCGGTGCCGCGGTCCACCCAGATTTCCACGCCGTCGAAGCTGGCCTTCTTCCATTTCACGTTGGGCTGGCCGGCGAGGAGTTCGAGCTTGAGCGTCGGCTGGGCGGTGGTGGTGTCCACGGTTTGCTCGGTGCCGATGATGTCGAGGGCCTGGCCGAT
>RFVF01000239.1 GCA_009922615.1 Pseudomonadota bacterium | reverse complement strand
CGAGCGAGGTCTTCGGGTGTTAGTTCGCGCCGTTGCTTTTTCGCCTTCGTCGGAGCTGGCGCAATCCGACCAATCTGAATCAGCCACGCATCGAAGTGTTGAAGGAGCCACACCATGTCGCCCGGTAGTTTCCCTTCGGGTATGAGCGCCTTGACGTGTTCGTAGAATGAATTGATCGCTTCGCGAGTCTCGCCTGGAGTCTCGCCGTGGTATTTCTTCGCGAGGGTGTCGTACTGGTTGTAAGTCAGACAGAACTTGGAAGTCGGCCCACCGCAAATCGTGTGCTTCGCGTGATCTCTCGGGAGTGAACCAGGCTCATTCGCTCCGTCTCCGTTCCTTCGTTCAGCGAATCGCCTGTCGTGACCGCCGCCGTGATTTTCATTCGGCGCTGTTGACACGGAGGTTTCTCTTACTGTACGTACTGGTACCGCTTCAACGGTACGTACCTCTGTATCTGCTTCTGTATATGTATCTGTCTGTATTGACGTCGCTTGACAGTCATTGACAGTCAAGGTTGACAGACCTCGACGTTGGCGTGACTCGCGTTGCTTCTCTCGGTTGTATGCGCGAAGGGCTTCATCGTCTCGCATGGCGCGATAGATCGCGTGGCTCACAACGCGATACTGGAACTGCCCATCACGAATCAATCGGCACCCATCGTGATCTGGATTTCTACTCTCTGGGTCAGGCTGGCAAAGGAAGTCAATCGCCTTCCTTACAGACTCCACGTCGGCACCGATAATTCCAGCCAGTAATCGCGGATTTAGCTCTATAGAACTCTCGTATGTGTTGGCGATGACGTACGACCACACCGCGAAAACAGTTGGCCCAGAGCCACACAGTGAACCAGTAAAAGTTGACGCAAACAGTTTTCCGTACATGGGTTATTCGTCCCCTTCGAGGACAAGATTTCGACGGCATTTTGTGCAGCGGATCAGACGCGGTAGGGCGCGTTTTCCAGGCTCAAAAACGAGGGCTGACGAGCTGTCGTCGTTGCCAATTTGGGCCATAACCAGCCCGACAACAGGCAGGGGGGCTACAGAGCCGCAAATACACTCGTAATTGATTGAGGGTGAGTCACTTGGGACGTTTCCCCAGTCGATAACTTGCCATGACATGATCGCGCATCTTGTCAAACTTGACATCGCGTGTCAATACGATTGTCAAGTTTGACAGTCACGCCGTGACGCTACATCGGCCCTCGACCGCCACCATTACCACGCTGCGCGGCCTGACTCCGCATCAACTCTTGCATCGTCTCCACCAGTGAGGGCTGGCCGTTGCCGCCTTGTGCCTGGTCGCGTTGCAGGTCAACCTGCGTGATCGCGGCTTCTGTGGCTGTGGATGCGGCTTTCGCGGCGGCTTGCTGCGTGGCCATTGCGACCGCGTTCTGCATCATCTTCGAGTCCATGACGTTTTGCTGTTGATCGTGCAGGTCTTGCAGGAACTTCTGGCACTTGTTGTAGAAGTCTACAAAGCCCTGTTTCACGGTCGTAGAGGCACGTAGCCACTCGGTCGTGGACATCACCGACTCGAATTCGTCCATCAACACGTCGTGGTCGTAGAATGGCATGGGGAGGTTCGGGTCGAGTTGTTCGCCGCGCTGAAGCACCATGATGAATTCGCGAGCGAGCTTCCGATACTGAGACTCGCGATCTTCGCGGTTCGTATCGTTGTATTTCAGGTCGTCCGCGATCTTCGAGATGTCGATCTTTCCAGTGCGCCGGTTCATGTAGAGCGCGGCCAGTGGGCCTTCGAGACGTTCACGCACGCGAGCTTCGCGGAGTGACGCCAGTTCCGGCAGTAACGTCGCCCGGTCCACGGAAATCTCGTAGTCCCATCCATCTTTGAGAATCAGGGACTTGTTGAACACCATCACTTCGTCGCGAAGGTTCGCACCCGTGTAGTGCAGCGTCCGAATCGGCTCGTAGAACCGCTTGACGAGGTTCACGCGCTTGTTATGAATCTCCGCGAGCTGTTCGCCTAGGTGCGTGAACACCGGCCCGTCTTCAGAGTCGAGAATTTCCTGCAACATCGGAATCGCCATCGGCCCGCGCATCTGACCGGGG
>RFVF01000238.1 GCA_009922615.1 Pseudomonadota bacterium | reverse complement strand
GGCGACGTCAAGCGCCATGCTGAGGGGGTGCTTGTACAACGGCTCAAAATCGCCGGTAACAACAGACTTCCAGTTGCTGCCGCTCTGCTTGAGCGTTGACCAGACTGCGTCAAGGTTGTTGTTGAAATTGTTGACAAACGCTTCGCGCGCAGTGTCGCCGCCGGTCCCGGGAATCCACCCAATTGTTCCGCCGTACAGCCCCTGCCCGGTGGACTTGATCCCTTGATAGCCGGTTTCGACAAGGCCGAGCGCGGTGTCCTTGACCTCACCGGCAATATTTCCGAGAAAGCCCAGTACCGAGTGCCCCTCGTCCTGCTTTGGCTTTGCGGCAACGGGCTTCCACGCGCCCATAAAGTCCGGCAACGACGCGGCCTTAACGGCACCGCCAACCTTGTTCCCACCACCAAGCCCAAGCTCGCTAAGGGCAATGTTCCAATCGGAGGTCTTACGCGGAGCGCCCGGAGTCGGCTTGATAACCGGCCTCTGCGCCTGCGCGCGCGGGTTCCCGCGCCCGGGCACCGCACGGCGGCGGACCGGGGCATTCCCCGTTGGGCGCACAACCGGCGGGGGGCCGGTCAGCCCTTGGACAACTGCCTTCCAGCTGGTCTGATCAACGGGCACCTGTCGCTACCAGCCGATCGCCCGGCCAGCCTGCGTAAGGATCTTTGCTGCTTGCGCGTTGTTTCCAAGGTACGGAAGGATGTACGCAGCAGCCTGCTTCTTTGACATCCCGAGCTGGTTCTTGGCGATCTGAAGCCAACGAGCAGCAGCAGCCGGAGCCTTTGCCGGGTCCTGAAGCAGCGACATTGCGGGCGGGACCGACCCCGGCTGGTTGAACGAATCAACGCCGGTCGTCGGATCCTTGACCGGAACGCCCTTCAAGAACGACTGCCACGTGGTCTGAAAGAACTTGGCCTGCGTTCCGTTCTGTCGTGCCTTTTGCGCCTGTGCCTGAAGCGTGCGCGTCTGTCGGTTCCACGCGGCGTTGATCGACGCCTGTGAGATTGCCTGACGCGACTTGGCGTTAATACCGGCAACCTGCACGTTTGTGGCGTTTCTGGACTCGGTCTGCTGAATCCCGGAAATTGCGTTGATCAGCGCGGTGGAGTTCTTGCCCTGCGTTGCCGCAAGCGAGGCGATGAGGTTCTGCTCGGCGGCGTAGGTGCGAGCATCTGCGCCCACCTGCGCAATTTCCTTCTTGGCCTGAAGGTCCAGCACGGCGCTTGTGAGCGAGTTCTCGTACTTGGTCTTGGACTCGTTGTAAATCGCGGGGATCTGCGCCGCGTAATAGTCAAAGCCCTTCAGCTGGTTTGCGACGTAGTCCAGCTGGTTCTGGTTGTCCTGATTTCCGCGCAGTGCCGCAAGGCCGAGGTTTGCCTTTGCCTGTGCTGCGGCGTTCTGGTTCAGCGCGTTAGTACCAGCAGCGTTGGGGTCTGCAACCGGTGTTGCACCAGTCGTGGAACCAACAACTGGTGCGTTGGCACCAGCTACCGGTGCCCCAATACCGCGCAACCGTTCCACGTACGCGTTGTTTGCTGCTTCGCGTGCGTTGTACAGCGTGCCAAGCGACGCTTCTGACCACTTGCGGACGTCGCCTGCCCAGTCCTGATGCTTCTTCTGGTAGGCGTCCTGTCGGTTGTTGAACTGCGTTAGCGCAGACTTGATCCCAAGCGGGTCGTCGTCGGCAGCGGTCGTCCCGCCAAGCGACGGCTCCGTCGGTGCCTTGACCTTCGGGGTAACAACCCAGCGCGTGTTCTTCTTCTTGCCGACCTTCTTGATCGTCCAGTTGCCAGCGCCGTAATTGGCGTCCAGCTTCTCGGACGTCGGCTTTGCCCTGTAGGTGTAGTCGGCCACTGGCTACTTCCTCACTGCAAACCAGCGCTTTTCGCCGGTCGGCAGTGTTCGCTGGAACACGGAATAGTGCGCCTTGTCAAGCGCGGGCTTGTCGTTCCAAGGGCCAAGCCAGCCCTGCTGCGCTGCGTACTGCTGCCCGGCGCTCTTCCCTGCGTTCGGGTCTGCGGCGTCACCAGCCGGTGCCGCCGGTGGGTTTGCGGCGTCAAGCTCTGCCTGCGTCGGTGCGGGCGGGTTCTCCGCAACCCA
>RFVF01000237.1 GCA_009922615.1 Pseudomonadota bacterium | reverse complement strand
AACCTCGAAAAAATAAAGCTAGGGGCCAAGAAATGACCCCTAGCCTCGGGGTGGGAAGGACTAGGCGGGAAGTCCTTGAACAACATAGCGAGGATCCATGACACCAGCAGAACCCCACCAAGAAGCCTTGATGGCGACTGCGATGTCTTGATTGAACTCAGCCCAATTGTTGGCGGGAGCCTGAACAACTTCCATCGGCTTGGCTTCACGCCATACGAAAGCCTTCTTGAAGTTGCCAAGATAAACATACTTGTCTGCGGTTGAAGCAGAAATACCGCTGGTAACCAACAGGTTTCTCGCATGAGCGGATGTGAGAAGACCATAGTTTTGATCCAACGGATTTGGACTTTCCAACTGCTCGACATCACCAGAGGTGGCGTAAGGCCCATTCTTGGTAACTGTCTGAGGATTGAGAATCCTAGAAGCAGTATACTTTTGGAAAGGCATTACCAACATCTGCATACCAGGGCCAAAAATATCAATTGGCTTGCCGGTATTGGGATCTTTCATCTGGTAGAACAATTGTTCCAGCGTGTTAATGCTGGCAAAATTGCTCAAAGAGTAGGAAGTAACCTTGTTGATGAAACCATATGTCATACCACTTTGTGCGGTGGCTGAATAGGTGTTCAAGGTTGCTTCTGCTCCAGCAGCAGTACCGTATACATAGTTCCCTGTGAGTCCGAGTACGGTGTTGAGAATTCTCTCTTCACGAACCAGACCACAATATGTTCCTACGGATTCGGCAGATGCCAAAGCTTGGGAGGTCTTATCGCTGTAAATCATTTCTGCGGTAATTGCACAGATCCTACCAACCTTTTCGATTGCAGGAAGTCGTACATAGTTACCAGAGAACTGGGTTTGAGGATAAGGCATACCAGGCTGAACAACCTCTGGCGAAGGACTGATGTCGCTCAACCAAGGGATGATCTCACTAGCAAGATTCTGGCCAGCGGGAACGCTGGTTACAAGTTGGTCACCGATGAACGATGCCAGCTTGTATTTTTCGTGAACCGTAGTGATGAGGATCTGACCAGTAATGGCAGCAAAATTTGAAGCATCAACTGCCTCAGTTGCTTCCATAAAGGTTCTCTCAGGGCCATTGAAGCGATTAAGCTGTTCAGCCCAATCATCGCCAATGATGCCTTCGGCAAGACCACGAAGGGAAATGCGATTTACCGCAATATCGCCTTTGCTGATTGACTCAGAAAAGAACTGCTTGGTTTTTGCAATCCCATTCTGCTGGCCGAATTCCTTCAGCTTTTTACCTAGACTCTTCATGCTAATCTCCTTAAAAAGTTGTGGATTATCGGGCCACAGGGTTTTGGGATGACAACAACTGGAATTTCACAGTACCAGTACCAGAGAGTGCCTCGACAACACGACCAATGGCAAGGTCAACACTAGCGACTTTTACCAAGGATTGTGGTTGAAGAACATTGGAAACTGATGTGGGGCCAACGAAATCCCCAACAATAAGTGCCGAACCAGTATAGGTTCCTTCGTAGATACCAGAGCAATCAATGCGAATCTGGTTGGCTACTGAGTTACCGTACACAAGTGCGATATCATCTCTCTTTAATTGTCCAGAAACACCTAGGAAAGCACCCGCAAAGTTTTCTTGGGTGGTCGCCAAGTCGGTATCCCAAGGGAAATCAAGGGCAGAAATAGAACTTCCCGATGAAAGTGCTACTAGATCGCCAACTTGAATCGCCTTGTCGGTGGCAACAGGAGCTACCACAGGATTAGTCGCACCGAAAGAATAAGTAATCGCCATTGATAGGACTCCTTAATGATGGCTTTACTTTCCAAGGACATTTTCACGGAACTGTTGGTAATTCGACTCGCCTTGGATTGCAGTCGAACTAACTGGCTTAACACTAGCTCTGACAAGAGCAACCTTCTTCCTGTCTTCAATCGCTTCTGCCCACATCGTTTCACCGATTGCGGAAAGTTGCTTCACGAACACAGGTGTTGCCTCTAATTTACTTTCCTTAAGCAGGGAAAGTATCTTTTCCTCATTGATTTTTTCAGCCTTCCATTTGCGAAGGTCTTCAAGTTCCTTAAGGGATTCTTCCAATTCATCTTTGTCCACTTCTTCTTCGCCATCATCAGTCTTTGCCTGTGCTGGAGTTCCAGAAGTTGGATTTCCAGTCACATCTGCTGTTTCAGCGGTAACATCGCTAGTGCCAAG
>RFVF01000236.1 GCA_009922615.1 Pseudomonadota bacterium | reverse complement strand
ACCCGCCTGATTACGGATCAGACCATCGGCAGGGATTGGGTCGGGGGCAGGACCAGATCCTCGGTCTCCTGCAGCGGCGGCATGTCCAGTTCGGCGCGGCTCAGGATGCGGGTATCGTCATCCGCGGGCTTGAGGAAGTCCTGCATGAAACGGCGCAAGCTCTCGGTGTTGGGACCGACGCGGTTGATGAAGAGGTAGCGTTCGAGATCGTTCATCATCGCCTCGGCACTGGAAAACCGCTTGTCTGGGTCGCGTTCCAGCGAGCGGCGCAGGATGTCGCACAACTCCGGGTCAATCCGGCTGTCCAGCACCGCGAAATCCGGCAAGGGCGCGACCGTAATTCGACGACGGGTGTCCTCCAAGTTTTCGCCAGCAAAGGGGTTGTGATTCAACAGCAAGGTGGCCAGCGCCACGCCGGCCGTGAACACGTCGGAACGCAAGTCCAGCGCCTTGCCGGTAATCTGCTCAGGGCTCATGAAGTCCGGCCGGCCCACGATGACGTCGGGGCTGTCCTTGGGCAGGAAGCCACGGGCCCGCGCGATGCCGAAGTCGGTAAGCTTCACGTCGCCCTGGTAGCTGACGAGAATGTTCCGCAAGTGCGCGTCGCGATGGACCAGGCCGAGCGGCTTGCCGTCATCGCCCGCCAGACTGTGCGCGTAGGAAAGCCCGCGCAACATGCGGTGGACGATATACACGGCAAAATCGCGTGGCAGGCGCGAGCCCTGCGAGGCAAGCCGGGCGAGCAGCTCCTGACAGTTCATGCCGTGGACCAGCTCCATGACGATGAAGATGTGGTTGGAGGTGCGGCCGAGGTTGTAAACCTGCGCGATGTTCGGATGCACCAGCCGGGCGACGAGCCGGGCTTCCCCGATGAACGCCTTGACGACCTCGGCCTGGCCGGCGGTGGAGGGCTCGATGAGCTTAAGCGCGACCTTCTTGGCAAAGCCATACGCGCCGATCTGCTCGGCTTCATACACGACACCCATGCCGCCCTTGGCGATGAGCTTGCCCAAGCGGAAGCGCGCCGAGGCTTTGAGCTCCTCGCCGTTATCCACCAACCCGCGAATCAAATCTACGAAACTAGCCATGTCTGGAAAAGTCGGTCAGCCGATGGGCATCCGCGAACGGGGAATGGTTGTTACCGGTCGCGTCCTTGACGCCACGACGTGGAAAACATGCACCGAATCCGCCCACTGCACAAGTCTTGGTTGCCCACGGCCCCGGTGCCCCGGCAACCTCAGGCCGGCTGGGCCTGAAGTGTGGAGCCGCCGAGCGGAGCCGTCTCGTTGAAATGCCCGAAGTGCCGGAACTTGCCGTAACGCTGGCGGAGCCGCTCGCCGGTGGAGAGGGCATCAAGCTGGGCCAGGTTTTTCAACAGATGCTTTTGGAGCGTCGCCGCCGTGGTCGTCAGGTCATTGTGCGCCCCACCCAATGGCTCCGGCACGATCTCATCCACGAGGCCCAGTTCGAGCAGATCCTTCGCGGTGATGCGCAGGGCCTCGGCTGCCTTGGACGCGGCGGCGCGATCCTTCCAGAGAATGGCGGCGCATCCTTCCGGGCTGATGACGGAGTAGTAGGCGTTCTCCATGATGAGCACGCGATCCGCGACGCCGATGCCCAGTGCGCCACCGGAGCCGCCTTCGCCGATGACCGCGGCGATGATCGGCACTTCGAGCAACGTCATCTCGCGCAGGTTCACGGCAATGGCTTCGGCAATGTGACGCTCCTCGGCGCCGATGCCCGGATAAGCCCCGGCGGTGTCAATCAGCGTGATGATGGGCATGCCGAAGCGATCGGCCAGCTTCATGAGGCGGAGGGCCTTGCGGTAGCCCTCGGGATGGGCGGAACCAAAGTTGCGCAGGATGTTTTCCTTTGTGTCCCGGCCCTTCTGCGTGCCAATGACCATGACCGGACGGCCCGCCAGCTTGGCGAAGCCGCAGACCATCGCGCGATCATCCGAGTAAAGCCGGTCCCCATGCAGCTCGGAGAACTCCGTGAACACCGTGCGAAGGTAGTCCATCGTGTAAGGCCGCTTGGGATGCCGTGCGAGCATGACCCGCTGCCACGGGGTGAGGTTCAGGTAAATCTGCCGGCGCGTCTCCTCCAGCTTCACCTCCATGCGCCGCACCTCCTCGTCGAGGTTGATGCCCATGGAGTGCTTCTCCGGGTGTTTCTTCAACTCGTCGAGCTTGCGCTGCAACTCGATGATAGGCTTCTCGAACTCGAGCTGATGTTTCATGCGA
>RFVF01000235.1 GCA_009922615.1 Pseudomonadota bacterium | reverse complement strand
GTGGTCGGTTGAGATCATGAAGGCGTTTTACGAGAAGGCGATGGTCAGCGGGGATGCTCCAAAAGCAATGGCGGATGTGCAGGCGGAGTGGTTGGGCCGATTGCGGAAAGAGAAGGGCGTGTTGATTGCTGCTAGAATTGCGGGGCCGTTTGTGTTGAGCACCAGAGGCCGGCAATCAACGAAGTGATTGAGCGAGAGCAGAGAAGCACCGTTGCTCGCTTCTTTCCTATCGCGGCAGCTCATCCCCCCGGCATCGTCGGCACGTTGGGCGCCTTGGCCATTGCGGCGCGGAACCGGTCCACATTGCCCCGCTGCGCACGACGTTCCAGCTCCGCGAAGTTCTCCACGGCCCCCACCAGTTCCTCCAGCTTCTGCCGCGCGAACGCATCCACCCGTTGATGATCGTGCGACGCCAAGCCTTCCAGCTTTTGGTAAACGTCATCCGGCATTTCCAGTTCGATGGCTTTCATTCGGTCTCGCCTCTCAGTCTGAACAACCCCGCCGGTGGTGTGAGCGGCCTCACGGTTTTTCGGCCACGACCTTGCCATCCTGCCAGATGTAAACGGGCGTGCCATGGGCGCGGGCGGTCTTGCGTGCCACTTGTCCGGCACGTTTCAAGGCACGGCCTACGGCGGTGGCAAACGTCCGGGCGGGTTTCTTTCCGTTGTTGTTTTTCATGGTCCAGTCTCCAGCAGGCGGGGAGTGTCCCCGGAGTTGTCATAAACCGCCCACGTGTCGGCCAGCGGGCGATAAGCGGTGTTAAAATTGTTCCAGCCGCGAGTAAAACGCCGCAGCACGTCAGCGCGCGGAACATTGTGCCCACCCTGTTTTACGCGTGCGGCGATGCGGCGAAAGGCCAGGCGAGGCGAGGGCAGGCGGAGAAAGACGATTTCAATGCGGTAGCCAGCGGCCTTCCAACTCTGGAGCCGGCCCAGATAAACGAGGCCACTTAGCGTCGTCTCAAAAGCGAAGTCCGCCCGGGCCTTGGCGAGCCGGTCCAGCTCGGTCAGGAACAAGCGACCAGCGGCCAGTGTCGCCAGTTCCGGTCGCAAGGGAGAAAGTCCACCCGCGATGAGGTCCGCGTTGACGAAATGAACAATGGCCGTGTCCTTGGGGAGAAATTCACGGGCAAAGGTGGTCTTGCCAGCTCCATTGGGTCCAGCAATCACAATGCAGCGCGGGGGCGTGTCCAACGTGGGCTTCATGAAGTGCTGGATTCAGAGGGCTTCGCGACCTCACACTTCATGCACGAACGGGGGTTTTCCAGAAAAGGTCGCTGCACACATGTCTCATAGCTGAAAACAATGGAATGGGCAAGCAAGGGTGGCCGCGAAGCATCCCAACACCATGCGCCGTGAGTCGGCACGGTAAGATCTCACGAAAGAATGAACTTGCGTCCGGAGGTCACGCGAATCGGTGGCTCAACCGCTTTGACAAACACTTTTAGTCCATCGGGAAACACCTCGTAGATGGAGCCGCCTTCTGACTGGAGCACACTTTGCCCGGAAGCCAGAACCCGCTCCCGTGCTGCCGCAAAGACCGACCAAGCCACCGAAGGAAACCGCCTTTCCAGCAGTTGTAGTTCAGCTTCTGATTTTGGTTCCGGCATGTCTGGGCCTTTCTGAGCTGAAGATAGCAGACCGGACTGGATCGAGCAATCGCTGCCGTCCCCATGTTTTATTTCGTTAAACCTGCATGGACGCGCTGGCTTACTGTTTACGACGCGCCACAAGCCGTTGAGTGTTCGCCGTTGTTCTCGTTGGATTGCTGTTCAAGGAGGCCACGCAAGTAGCCCAACAACGAATCCAGCACGATCAACCGCACCGCTTTGATCTGGCCGCGATTCCTCAACGACAACGACCGGACGGGTGGTTTGAAGCTGTTCAACGGGCTGGGGAGGATCAATTCGTTGAGCTTGCTGCGTGAAAGACCAGTCCAGCGACAAAGAGTGCCCGGCTTTGGCAAACGAATGAACTCGGGGATGATGGACTGCTGATTGTCGGCTTGAACCGGGGCTGTCGTCGTTGCGTTAAGCTTCATGCCATCAACAGCGAGTTTGACGGCGGGATTCTTACAAAACTCTGGATCGATGGACTGAGTCGACGAGGGGACGTCTCGAATACTCAGCACGCAAATGGCCCAAGGGAGTGTTCGATGGATTACTCGTCGGGGAAGATGTCTGGCATCTTGTCCACGGCCTTGCGTTTGGTCTCCGTGTCGATGTGAGTGTAGTTGCGGCTGATGGCTTCGGATTCGTG
>RFVF01000234.1 GCA_009922615.1 Pseudomonadota bacterium | reverse complement strand
GGCCAAGGATGGCAAGGACGGCTACAATGCCGTCCAGCTTGGCTTCGATGACCAGAAGGCGCAGCGGCTCTCCAAGGCGGAACTCGGCCACGTGACCAAGCACAAGGGCGCGCCGGTCAAGCGCATCAAGGAATTCCGCGACTTCTCCCTGACCGTCAAGCCCGGCGACATCGTCGGGCCGGACATGTTCATGGTGGGTGACTATGTGGACGCTATCGGCACCACGAAAGGTCGCGGTTTCGAAGGCGTCGTCGGTCGTTGGGCGTTCGCGGGTGGCGATGCAACGCATGGTTGCAAAGGCTGGAAGCGCCGCTCGGGCGCCATCGGTCAGCGCCTGTTCCCCGGCACGGTCATGCGCGGCATGAAGATGCCCGGCCACATGGGCCAGCAGAGCCGCACCACGCAGAACTTGGAAGTCATCCAAGTGCGCAAGGAAGATAATTTGATCCTCATCAAGGGTTCCATCCCGGGCTCCGAGGGTGACTACGTCGTGATTCGCGAGGCGAAGAAGTATCCCGTGGCGCAGGCACGCAAGGATCGTGAAGAAGCCGCGAAGGCCGCGAAGGCGCAGGCGGAAGCACTCGCCAAGGCCAAGAAGGAAATCAAGAAGAAGTAAGCCATGAAACTTCCCATTTTGGACAACAAGGGCACCAGTCAGGGCGAAGTCGAAGTCGGCTTCGAGCTGATCGAGAACGGCCGGGGCACCCAGGCGGTTCACGACGCCGTCGTCGCCTACAACGCCGCGCAACGCAGCGGCACCGCCTGTGCGAAGCGCGTCGGCGAGGTTGCCGGCACGAACAAGAAGCCGTGGCGCCAAAAGGGCACCGGTCGCGCCCGTGCTGGTTCCACTCAATCTCCGCTCTGGCCCGGTGGCGGTGTGGTGTTCGGCCCGCTGCCCCGTGACTACGCCAAGAAGGTCAACAAGAAAGTTCGTTCCCTCGCCCTCCGCAAGGCGCTCAGCGAACGGCTTAAGTCGGGCGATGTGGTGGTCGTGGATGATTTGAAGCTCGCCACCCCCAGGACCAAGGAGTTCCTTGGGGTGCTTGGTTCCCTCAAGCTGGCCGGCAATACGGTGTTGCTCGTGGCTGGTGAGGACAAGAATCTCACGCTCGCTTCGCGCAACGTGCCGAACGTCGAGCTGACCAGCGGCGAGAAACTCAACACCTACGAAACGTTGCTCTGCGACAAGCTCGTGTTCACCAAGGCCGCCTTGGAGAAGGTCGCGCTCCGGCTCTCCGACAAGTAACCGCCATGAATTCTTTCGACATCATCAAGACGGTGCGCATCAGTGAGAAGGGTGCGATGCAGGCCGAGCGGTTCAATCAATACACCGTGGTGGCTGACCGCCGGGCCAACAAGATCGAGATCGGCAAGGCTGTTGAAGAGCTCTTCAAGGTCAAGGTGGTAGCCGTCAATACCTCGAATGTCCGGGGCAAGGCCCGCCGCCAGAACACCAAGCACGCCGGCCGCGACGCGAGCTGGAAGAAGGCCATCATCACCCTCAAAGATGGGGACAAGATCAACCTCACCTAATCTCCCGCCATGCCTGTCAAATCCTTTCGTCCGCTGACGCCGTCCACGAGATACATCACGATCTCGGACTACAGCGACATCACCAAGTCCAAGCCCGAGAAGAATCTCGTGGTCATCCGCAAGAAGACCGGCGGCCGCAACACGCACGGACGCGTGACAGCTCGCGGCATCGGCGGCGGTCACAAGCAAAAGATTCGCTTGGTTGATTTCAAGCGTAACAAGCACGGCATTGAGGCTGAAGTTTCGGCCATCGAATACGATCCGATCCGCACCGCGCGGCTGGCATTGCTCACCTACAAGGATGGGGAGAAGCGCTACATCGTCGCCCCCGTCGGCTTGGCCGTCGGTGCCAAGGTGATTTCCGGTCCCACGGCCGGCCCTGAAATCGGCAACAGCGTGTTGCTGAAGAATGTTCCGGTCGGCCTGCCGATCCACAACATCGAGATCAAGCCCGGTCGTGGCGCGCAGATGGTGCGTTCCGCCGGTTCCTCGGCCACCCTGATGTCGGTGGACGACGGCTATGCGCAGATTCGCCTGCCCTCGGGTGAAATCCGCAAGATCAACGAGAATTGCTATGCGACCATCGGCCAGGTGGGCAACACCGAGCACGAGAACGTGGTTCTCGGCAAGGCGGGTCGCAGTCGGCATCGGGGCATCCGCCCGATCAGCCGCGGTGTGGCGCGCAACCCGGTTGACCATCCCAACGGTGGTGGTCAGGGCAAGGCCAAGTCCGGCGGCGGCTGG
>RFVF01000233.1 GCA_009922615.1 Pseudomonadota bacterium | reverse complement strand
TCAAGGTGTTACAGGTCATCAAGGCACTACGGGACATCAAGGTGCTACTGGTCCTCAAGGTGCTACAGGTTCTCAAGGTGTCACAGGTCCTCAAGGCGCAACAGGACATCAAGGTGCTACTGGACCTCAAGGCGCTACAGGAGCTCAAGGTACCGCAGGACCTCAAAGCACTGCAACAGGTCCTCAAGGTGCAACAGGTCCTCAAGGCGCTACAGGAACTCAAGGTGACAGAGGTCGTGCTGGAACTACTGGACCTCAAGGTGCTACTGGTGATACTGGTGCTACGGGTACAACCGGACCTCAAGGAACTACAGGACCTCAAGGTGCTACTGGTCCTCAAGGTACTACTGGTCCTCAAGGCGTAACAGGTCATCAAGGTGCTACTGGTCCTCAAGGTGCTACAGGTCATCAAGGTGTCACAGGTCCTCAAGGCGTAACAGGACATCAAGGTGCTACTGGTCCTCAAGGCGCTACAGGTCATCAAGGTGCTACTGGACCTCAAAGCACCGCAACAGGTCCTCAAGGTGCAACAGGTCCTCAAGGCGCTACAGGAGTTCAAGGTATCGCAGGTCGCGTTGGAACTACTGGACCTCAAGGTGCTACTGGTGATACTGGTGCTACGGGTCCTCAAGGAACTACTGGTCCTCAAGGAAATACTGGTCCTCAAGGTGCTACTGGTCCTCAAGGCGCAACAGGTCCTCAAGGCACAACAGGTCCTCAAGGCACAACAGGTCATCAAGGCGCTACTGGTCCTCAAGGTGCTACTGGCGCAACAGGTCCTCAAGGCAGAACTGGTGAAAATGGAGATCCAGGTCCTTTAGGTGCAACAGGTGAGACAGGTAACAGAGGTCCTCAAAGCACAGCAACAGGTCCTCAAGGTGCTACTGGTCCTCAGGGTGCTACTGGACATCAGGGTACTACAGGTTCTCAAGGTGTTACAGGTCATCAAGGCACTACGGGATCAAGGTGTTACAGGTCATCAAGGCACTACGGGACATCAAGGTGCTACTGGTCCTCAAGGTGCTACTGGTCCTCAAAGCACCGCAACAGGTCCTCAAGGCGCAACAGGACATCAAGGTGCTACTGGACCTCAAGGCGCTACAGGTCCTCAAGGTGCTACTGGCGCAACAGGTCCTCAAGGTGCTACAGGACCTCAAGGCTCTACAGGAGCTCAAGGTACTACTGGACCTCAAAGCACCGCAACAGGTCCTCAAGGCGCAACAGGTCCTCAAGGCGCAACAGGAGTTCAAGGTGACAAAGGTCGTGCTGGAACTACTGGACCTCAAGGTGCTACTGGTGATAC
The DNA here is from genome assembly GCA_009922615.1 of Pseudomonadota bacterium. GTDB lineage: Bacteria > Verrucomicrobiota > Verrucomicrobiia > Limisphaerales > SXTU01 > SXTU01. The sequence goes on along the minus strand of RFVF01000233.1, from coordinate 1,057 downwards.
TGGTGCTACGGGTCCTCAAGGAACTACTGGTCCTCAAGGAACTACTGGTCCTCAGGGTGCTACTGGACATCAAGGAACTACTGGTCCTCAAGGAACTACTGGACCTCAAGGTGCTACTGGTCCTCAGGGTACTACTGGACATCAAGGAAATACTGGTCATCAAGGAACTACTGGACCTCAAGGTGCTACAGGTCCTCAAGGTGCTACAGGGCCTGAAAGCACCGCAACAGGGCCTCAAGGTGCAACTGGTCCTCAAGGAACTACTGGACATCAGGGTGCTACAGGTCCTCAAGGTACTACTGGTCATCAAGGAACTACTGGGCCTCAAGGAACTACTGGTCCTCAAGGTGCTACTGGTCCTCAAGGTGCTACAGGTCCTGAAAGCACCGCAACAGGTCCTCAAGGTGCAACTGGTCCTCAGGGTGCTACTGGTCCTCAAGGAACTACTGGACCTCAAGGAACTACTGGTCCTCAAGGTGCAACAGGTCCTCAAGGTGCTACTGGTCCTCAAGGTGCTACAGGGCCTGAAAGCACTGCAACAGGGCCTCAAGGTGCAACTGGAGCACAAGGTGATACTGGTTTCAGAGGACCTCAAGGCGCAACTGGACCAAATTTTATTACTATTACCAGTATCGGCGCTAGTGCAGCAGGCCTTACTGTTAATGAACCTACTTCTGGTCAATTTACACTTCAATTAAATAAATCATTCATTATAGATAATCCAACTGATCCTTCTAAATACTTGATACACGTATGCTTAGAAGGCCCTGAAGCTGGTGTTTATTATCGTGGAAAAGCAGAAATTACAAACAATAATTCAACAATTATTAGATTACCTCATTATGTAGAAGCACTTGCTACAGATTTTACTGTACAAATTACTCCTATATACAATGGTTCTACATCAAATCTATATGTATCTGAAGTTGAAAATAATTCTTTCACTGTTTATGGAACAAATTGTAAATTCTTCTGGATTGTACATGGTAAACGTTGTGATATTATAGTTGAAACTCTTAAATCAGACATTGAAGTTAAAGGAGATGGTCCTTATAAA
>RFVF01000232.1 GCA_009922615.1 Pseudomonadota bacterium | reverse complement strand
CTGACCAATCGTGTTCTTGCCGGAATACAGCGCTCCAGCGCCTGTGCGCGAAAGGTCGCGCCCCAGCAGCTCCAGCACCTCGCGCGGGCCGGAGTACTTCTTTGCGGACCTGTAGCCAAACGGGTTTGCAAGCTTTGACCCAGCCTTTGCAAACGACGTTTCTGCGCCAGAGATTGCAACAAGAAAGCGTGGGTCCAGACCGTACTTCTGCCCAACTTGCACAAAGTCGTTTGCGTACGACGCAAGGGGACTGCCCTTACGGCTGAGGTACGCCGAAATCTGCTGCGAAAGCGATGCCTCAGCCACCCTGCCCGCTCCTCTTCAGCGCCTGACGCGCCGCCAAACGACGCTGCTGCATTTCCGCTTGTGTGTACTTGAAGCGCTTGCCACGGTCGGACTCGCGCTCCACGTTCTTGTCGTACATCGACCCCGGCAGACCGGCAAGCCCCAGCAGCGGTGACAAGCCCGGAATCTTCTCGCGCCCAGACGACTGCTTCGGCGGCTGATACAGGTCCGGCGAACCGCTGCCGGTGAGCCTGTCAAGCGCAAGCTCCAGCGTCGAAGAACTGTCGTACGGCGTCTTGCCCCACGAGAGCAGGTCGCGCGCCTGTGTCGCAAACGGCACCATCTGAAGCGCACCCTCGATCAGTGCCTGACCACGGTTGCTGCGCGTTTCGACCTGACCGGTAACCGTGTTGATGTACTGCGGCTCCTTGCCGAACGCCTGCACCGTGCCCCCGTAACCTGCGGGCGCTGTGTACGCGCGGTCGCCGAACATCTTGCGTCCAGTCATCATCCCGACAATTGCCTGAATTGCGGGGGAACTCTGACCACCAAACGATGCCAGCAGTTCCTGCCCGATGTCGGTGGGGCTTGCACCCTTCATCCCGAACGGCACAAGCTCTTCCATCACCGACGACATCGGGTTCAGCCCCTGCGTGCGCAGCGCCCAGCCGTTGAAGCCAAGGAAATCCTCAATACGTCCCTGCTCCCACCACGGGAGGTACGAACGATCGCCCTGCAACTCGCGCCCAATCTGACCGGCCAGCACAAGCGCCCGTGCGCGCAGAGGGCTTCGGAACGGCATTCCAAACAGCCACGTGTTAATCACGCGGACCCACGAGTAGAACGGGATTGCACGGCGCAGCACGTCGCGCTCAAACCGGTTCAGACCACGGTAGTCGCCCATCCAGCGTTCGGTTTCGCGGATCACGTGCTGCTTAATGTGATCAGGCGCGTTTGCCAGCGCCTCCAGCATTTCGGCGTCGTTTTCCCTACGGCTCAAACCGCGCCGCTTGACGCTCTGACCGTTGTCCTTCAGGAACTTCTTAAACGCGTGCACGTATGCCGCGTCGCGAACGGCACCCTCAAAGACGTTGTTGATCTGGTACCCACGGTCGGTGACCCGGTAGTACCCGGCGCTGAAACGCCCCTTACCGGCACCAGTTGCGCTGGCACCGGCGTCAAGTCCCGCGATCACGGTGTCCTGCCCCTGTGACGACATACCCTCGCCGTGCACTTGGTGCGGGATCACGCTTCCCTTGCCGCTGGCCTTTGCCTGCTTTGCGGCTGCGCGCGCAATCCGCAGCGACGTCAGGTCCATCCCCGTGTACACGCCGTAAAAGAACGTGTTACCCACAAGGTTGTTGATGTACCAACGCGGGGTCAACGCAAGCACACCGCTGCGCCAAATCTGCATCACGCTGTCGTACTTCTTCCAAAAACCGTGCGGGTTGCCGAACGCATACTGAAGCTTGTCGGCAATATCGCGCGGGAACACGACCACCTTCTCGGCTCCGTCAACGCCGCCATCGTCCACAAACGTGAGCGGAAGGTCGTCCTCCTTCTTCTTCCCGGGACGCCATTCGCGGATTGTCGTCTCCGCGTTCTTGATCTGCGAGAGCGGGACTGCGCGATACTGCGCATCGTCTAGGCGCATTGCGTCCTTTGCGGGCATCACAATCGGTCGGCCGTTCTTGTCCGACACCGCCCACGCCTGCACCGCGTGCATCAAGAAATCGCGAGACGCAATAATCTTGCTGATGTTGTTGGCGTCGTGCATCATCACGACGGGGTCCAACGAGTAGCCCATTCGCCCGGCCAGCACGCCGTCGTTCTTGCGAACGCCCATTTCCGGGCCAACCGTTGAGGTCACCTGTCGGCCACGGCTTGCGCGACCGTGACCGCCAATCGTTCCAACTGCTTGGTGTGACATATACACACCGGGCGCAGTCTCAACCTCTGACAGCAGTCTGGGGTCGTTGTATGCCTCAGCAAGCTTCTTGTCGCTGCGCAGACGCTTAAACATCGCGTCGAAGTTGACCTGCCCGTCGGCGTTCAGCGGCAGCTTGCCGTCGAACATCCCCAAGC
>RFVF01000231.1 GCA_009922615.1 Pseudomonadota bacterium | reverse complement strand
TGCCACGACCACAAATACGACCCGGTCACGATGCGCGACTTCTACAGCCTCTATGCCTTCTTCCACAACGTGCCCGAGAAGGGGAAGGACGGCACGCGCACACTCAACCCCGAGCCGCGCATGGCCGTGCCGTCGCCGGAACAGGAAAAGGAACTGGCGAAGCTCAACGAGCAAATCGCCGCCGCCGACAAGCTGGTGAAGGAGCTTGAAGGCAAGCTAGACGCCGCACAGCTCGCTTGGGAAACTAAAGTCACCACCGACCCAAATGCCCGCAACCTCGCGGGCCCTTACGACCACTTTCCGCTGAACACCAACGCCCACGGCGTCACGCACGACGGCAAGGAGATCGAAGCTGAGTTGAAGGGCGAGACAGGTTTCGCCGATGGTGTGGAGAGCAACTCACTTCTCCTCAACGGCAAGGGCCACGCCGACCTCGGCGCGCGCTACGACTTCGACAAGGCCGACAAGTTCAGCGTCGGTCTGTGGGTCCGCACGAGCGCCAAGACCACCGGCGCGCCCATCGGCAAGATGGAGAACGGCCCGAACTTCCGGGGCTGGGACATCGAGTTCGCTGCCGGCAAAGCGAGCGTTCACCTCATCCACAAATGGCCGGAGGAAGTCATCCACGTGCAGACCGAGAAGGAGTTGGCCGCCGACACCTTCCAGCACCTCGCGTTCACCTACGACGGCTCGGGGAAGGCGGCGGGCCTGAAGATGTTCCTCAACGGCCAGCCCGTCGCGACCAAGGTGCTCAAGGACAAGCTCCCAGGCACCATCAAGACCACCGCACCCTTTGCTATCGGTCGGCGCGGCGGCGGCGGCTCGCCTTTCACGGGCCGCGTGGATGAGCTGCACATTTTCCCGCGCGCGCTGACGGAGAAGGAAGTCGCCACGCTCGCGGGCGGCCCGACGATTGCGCTCGCGACCCTCGAGAAGGCCAAGCGCACGAAGGAGCAAACCGACAAGCTGCGGAAGTTCTTCCGCGAATCCCAAGCCACGGACTACCTCGCCGCGAAACGGTCCGCCGACGACGTGCGCAAGGCCAAGGCCGACGTGGAGAAGCTCGTGCCCACCGTGATGGTCATGGCCGAGATGACCCAGCCGCGCGACACCTTCATCAAGGTGCGCGGCGCTTACGACAAGAACGGCGACAAGGTCGAAGCCGCCTTCCCAGCGTTCCTGCCCAAGCCCGCGACCACCTCGACCAACCGGCTGACACGGCTTGACCTCGCGCAGTGGCTCGCCTCGCCGCAGCATCCGCTCACTGCGCGCGTGGCGGTGAACCGTTTCTGGGCAATGATGTTCGGCATCGGCCTCGTGAAGACGATCAACGACTTCGGTTCGCAGGGTGAATGGCCGAGCCATCCCGAGCTGCTCAACTGGCTCGCCGCCGACTTCGCCCGCGACTGGGACGTGAAGCGCGTGCTCAAGCAGATGGTAATGTGTCACGCGTTCTGCCAGAGCGCCGCCGTCACGCCGGTGCTGCTCGCGAAGGACAGCGAGAATCGCCTGCTAGCCCGTGGTCCGCGCAGCCGCCTCGACGCCGAGTTCGTCCGCGACAACGCGCTGTCCATCGCCGGCCTGCTGAACCCGAAGCTCGGTGGCAAGCCGGTGTTCCCCTACCAGCCGGACGGCATCTGGTCGATCAACGAGATGGGTGGCGGTGGCTGGCGGCAACAGCACGACGAAGGGCAGTATCGCCGCGCCTTGTATATCTACCACCGGCGTAGCACACCCTATCCGAGTCTACTGACGTTCGACGCGCCCAACCGAGAAGTGTGTGCTGCCGGCCGAGCCCGCACCAGCACGCCGCTCCAGTCGCTCGTGCTGATGAACGACCCGGTCTATGTCGAAGCCGCCCGCGCCTTTGCCATACGCATCCAGAAGGAAGGTGGAGCCGATGACGCCGCGCGACTCACCTATGCGTGGCGCCTGGCGCTGGCCCGCACACCAAGTTCCGTCGAGCGCTCGGTGTTGGAAAAAACCTTAGCCAAGCAACGCGAGCTGTTTGCCGCCGAAAAGCCAGCCGCCGAATCCCTCTTGAAAGTCGGCGACTTCAAAACCCCCGACGGCACGAACCCCGTCGAACTCGCCGCTTGGACCGCCGTCGCCAGCGTGATCCTCAACTTGAACGAAACCATCAGCCTGTAACCTCATGAACTCGTTCACCGAAAAATTCCTCACCCGCCGCGCGTTCCTCCAGCGCAACTCTACCGGCCTCGGCGCGCTCGCGCTCGCGTCACTGCTGAGGCCCGGCGCCGTAGCCACCATCCCCGGCACCGGCCCAGCCGTGCCCGGCCTGCTCAAGCGCCTCCATCACGAACCGAAGGCCAAGCGCGTCATCTACCTCTTTATGTCCGGCGCGCCGTCGCACCTCGACCTCTACGACCCCAAGCCCAAGCTCGTCGAGATGAC
>RFVF01000024.1 GCA_009922615.1 Pseudomonadota bacterium | reverse complement strand
TGCTCAAGGACAAGAAGCTGGCCACGGCCGTGGGCGACGAGGGCGGCTTCGCCCCGCACATCGGCACCTGCGCCGAGGCGCTCGAGGTGATCCTCGCGGCGATCTCGAACGCCGGCTACAAGCCTGGCAAGGAGATGTTCATCGGACTCGCTACCTGCAAAAACCCACCAACTCGGAAATTGGGGGCGGCATAGGTCCACGGGTAGCTGGGCGGCGCGACCCCCGTCGTGGTCGCCATGGCATAATACGCGGTTCCACCTGAGCGCACCGTGCTGCCCGGAGGATAAGTTGCCGCCGCACTATAAGCGGTCGGGGGCAGGCTGATTCCCGTCCAATTCGTTATCGCGCCGGTGCCTGAATCGAAGGGCTGCTTTACGTAGCCCAACTGTGAGAGATCCCGGCGCAGGATGTCCATGGCCGCCCGCCCGTTCTCAAACTTGTCCGCCTCGCGCACCGCACCGCGCATGAGCGACTGCGTGCGATCAAACATCTGGTAGAGCGCCAGAATGATGAATGAAATCAGGCTCACGGCCACCATCAGCTCGAGGATGGTGACGCCCGACTGAAGCCGGCCAAGAATGGTGGTGGAGTTGGTTTTCATTGACCGTAGTAATTTGCCCCCCGGAACAGGTATCCACCGGAGCCGTTGGTCACGAGTTCGCCGCTGACCAAAGTCCGCATCACTAGCTTGCCGTTGCCGAAATTCGTGGGGAACTGACCGGCCGGTGGCTCATACACCGGCCACTGGAACGTGAGCTTCACTTCGTAGAGGTTGTTGGTGAGAAAGCGGTTGAGTGCCGCGTTGGCTGGGAGGCCAGTATAGTTGGTAACCTCCGAGGTCACGACATAGCTGAATGCCACCGGGGAGACGTTTGTGCCGGACACATCGCCCAGCGTGCCGCTCATGGCATGAAAGTAGGCCCGCACCAGGCTCGGCGCATTGACCGAATCCCAACGCGGAATGCACAGCCGGCTGATGACGTCGGCCGATGTGTAGTTGCTGCCCGTGAGCGCATTGGCTGGCCCCGTCATCTGCACCAATGCAGCCGCAATTGTATTCAGATTCGAACCGCCTCCTCCGCTGCGAATGGCCTCGATCAAAGCTGTCGCATCCTGCGAAATGATGGTGTCCTCCCGGTTTTCCTTCCGCACGTTCAAGCCCACCGGCATCACGCCGATGATGGCGACCATGGCAAACGCCACAATTGCCAGGCTCAGGGCGACCTCGACCATGGTGAAGGCCTGTTCGGCCGTCGGCAGAGCGGGAAAGACAGAACGGCGAGAAAGGTTCATGGCAGTTCGGGTTTGATGGCCTTGGGCCGACCGGTAATCCAGTCAATGCGCACGCCATAATGATGCACAACCCGGCCCAGTGGGATGCCACCGCCTGGCGCGGTGTAATTCGGAAAGCCGGTCCGACCTACAAAAGTCTGCCCGGCGCGATAGGTCACCCCGGCATAACGAATGCCCGGCCTGACTCCGCCGATCAATTGTCCGGCTACCAGATATTCGATCCCCGCCACAATGCCACCCGAAAGAATGGGCGCGGAAGTCTCCACGGCGTCTGTATTGACAACTTGATTGGTCTGCCCAGTAGCATCCGTTGGATGCATAATGCTGCCTTCGATGATGCTGATGGCTATATTGGTGTTCTTCCCGAACAACCTGCCCTGCTCGTCAAAACCGACGAATGGTAGATTCATCATCACCGACCCCGGGGAATCATCAGCGGGAATAGCATTGGTCACCGAGTTGCCAGCAACATTGTGAAACACACCCGGCTCCCGAAATAGTGAGGCAGGGATGAACGACCCGCTGGGCAAGGAACGCCAGTCGCTCAAATAGCGCGGCGTGCTCTGGCCGGGTTGGTCACCCACGATACGGGGGGAAAACAGTGCATAGGTGGTCAACTGGCCGCCCACGATCGTATTAGCGGCGAGATTGGTCGTGAGCATGTTGACCTGAGTGGAGTTCAGCGTTCCAAACCAGTTCAAGTCCGGCGCGAAGACCACAAATACCTTGGTGCGCTGACTCATGGCCTTAAGCCGGGCGTTGGCCAGATCGTCCATCAATTGCCGGGTCACGCTTTCGGAGATGTTGCCCTTCCGCGAATTGCTGATGGAGGGAAGCGTCATGGCCGCCAACATGCCGATGATCCCCAGCACCACCAGCATCTCGATCAACGTAAAGGCTTGGGCACGCGGCTCTCCTGCCCCGCCAGCCTCCCCCGCCAACGATGCATGCCAACCGGCACAGGCCGCTGGGCAATGGGTTTGGGTGGGAAGCTTCATGGCTTACTTCCAGCTCACGACGTTATCTTTGTTGGGCACGGCATCAGCAGCAAGGGTCTTGTCAAAGAATCCGTCCTGACCGAAGGAAAATATCATCACGGAGTCCTTTAAGGCGTAAGTGCTGGAGCCCGCGCCTCCCTGGCGCACCAGCGCGGAACCACTGGCATTCATGGCGGATGCATTATACACCGAATTGGAAACCCAACCATCATAGTTGAGATCTAGCGCGACGATATAGGGGTTGCTCCACGGATCACGCATCACGCCGTCGGTTCCCATGCCCGCACCAGCGGTTGCGCTGGAGCCGGTGGCAAGTTTGGGACTGTAATAACCCGTCTTGCGCGGGTTGCGCATGTTGTTCTGCACCGACGGGTCGATGGGCAGCGTCATGCCGTTGGTGCTGCCGCCGTTGAGAATGACCATCAACTCGGAGTTATTGGCTTGGTAGGTCGCTGCGGTGCTGTTGATGATATTAGTGCCGTAGCCAGTGCCAGTCGTGCCATAAGTAAAATCGTTCGCAGCGGTGGTAACAGGAGTCGAAGCTGGCAAGCGGTTGTAATCCTGCTGATAGACACTGATGGCCCCCTTGATGTCGGCCATGTCTTTTCTTGCCTGAGTCTCACGCGCCTTCTTTTTCGCGCCAGCCAAGGCCGGCAGCAACAGACCAGCCAGCACGCCAATGATGCTGATGACGACCAGCAGTTCGATCAAGGTCATGCCCTGATGGTTGGAACGAGTTGAATTAGAGTTGGGTTTTATTTTCAGCATAAATTATCTCCAGTTGCCGATGATGTTGGTGCCGCCGCCGCTTTGTTTGATCTCCGCCCAGAGGTCGAAGCTCTTCGGGTTGTGCCCGGTGGCAGGATAAGCGCGGTAACGCCAGACATTGGTGCCCAAGGTGGGATGATCGGCCTGCACCTTCAAAAACATCATCGGCCCGGTGCCGGTGTAATCAATCATGACGAGGTCAGCCGTTTTGCTCGAACCACCGCGCAGATCGAGGGAGTAGCGCAGCTTCGCGGGCGAGGCCGGGGCAGCGTTCACGAAACCTCCCAGGCCGGGGAAAACTGCGAAGGGAGGCGTGACGGTGTGCGTGGGATCAGCCTCGGCCACAAAGCTGCCGCCGGCGATGCGAACACCACCCAACTCGTAGGCCAGCGGGTTCCGGTCCGGATTCAAGGCGGCGTTGGCCGGACAGTCCGGCGGATAAGTTCCGGTTTTGGATTTGTAGGATTCGATGGCCGTAACCAGTTTGGACAACTGAACCTCGACGGCCGAACGATCCCGCTTGTAGGACGCGCTTCTGATGCCAGCCACCGTCATGGCCGCGATCATACCCATGATGGAAATGACCATCAGAAGTTCCACGAGGGAGAATGCCCCCGAGCTTCGTGCCGCTGCGGTTGCTCGTTTTGTCGTCGTTTTCATTTAGATGCTTTGTCCCGTAATTCCTGTTCCATCCGTTCGCTCAACCACTGCTTGACCATGCTCTGGTAGTTCAGATATCGCGACCGCGCGAGGCGCTTGATGCGTGAAAGCATCCGCGGGTCCATGCGCAACGTCACGGTCACTGATTCCGTGGATTCCGCTCCGGCGACCATCGCCGCATCCATCAACCGGAGGTCGAGCCGATGCTCACGCCAGTATTCCGCCTCGGACTCTTCGCTCTCGAAGTCCGGCACGGCTTCCCAGTTGGAGATTGCGGTCATGCTCAGTCTTTCTGGTCCAGCAACTGCGTCACGCGCCGCTTGTAAAAGAACTGCTCTTCCTGCAGGAACTCGCGCGCAAATATCACCCGCACCTGCTTCCCGTTCGTCCGATAGACGCTGAACACACCCACGCCGCGAGCAGAGCGGCCCAAATTGAAATACCGGGCCTGCCCGGCGAAGCGCGCCGAATCCGGCAGCAACCGCACCACAAATGCATCCTCGAAGGACTCTTCCACGTCCTGCTGCGTCAGCTCGCCCGCCGGCACAAACGAAGGATTGTTCCAATCAAAGTCCATAAACCATCCGGTTCGTGCTGTATGTCCATTGACTTTGCGGTGTCACGACAATGTATTTACGGGCAATAGCCCTTTCCGTCAAACCGGGTTTTCACTGTAGATGGGCCAGCCTGTGAAACGCCCGAAGAGAGGAACCGTCGGCTTGCGCGTCATTAAGTCTGTTTCGCGGGCAGAAACTTTGAGCTTCGCCCAAACCCGATTCCCGCGTTCAATCGACGCCTGACTTGAGATGAGTGCCCATCCCGGTTTCGGTGCCCACACCGACCCCAGTTTCAAATCGCAGCCGCGCTCGACCCGCGAGGTCGTGCGGCGCGTCGGCGTCTATCTGCTGCCCTACAAGCTGATGGCGCTGGGCACGATCACCTTCGCGCTGCTCTCCCTCGCCGCCGCGTTCACTTATCCCAAGCTCACCCAGCACGTCATTGATGAAGTCATAACCAAGAAGAACGCCGAAAGCCTGACGCCCGTCATGGCGCTGCTCATCGGCGCGTTCTTCTTGCGCGAACTTTTCACCGGCCTGCGCATTCGCCTTAACAACGAGCTGGAGCAAAAGGTTATTCTCGACATCCGCCGCGACGTTTACGCGCGCCTCCAACGTCTCCCTGTCGGCTGGTTCGATCAACGCGCGTCCGGCGACCTCATGACCCGCGTCATTGAGGACGTGAACTCCATGGAACGCCTGCTCATTGACGGCACCGAGCAAGGCACCGTCGCCATACTCAGCATCGTCGGCGTGCTCACGATTCTCTTTTGCACGAACCCGCTGCTCGCCGCCGTCGCGCTCGCGCCGCTGCCCATCCTCATCGGCGGCGCGCTATGGTATACGCTCACCGCCCACAAGCGCTACCGCGCGCAACGCCAGGCCGCCAGCGCCATGAACGCCCTGCTCATGGACAATCTCCAGGGCATTCGCCAGATCAAATCCTTCGGCCGGGAGCGCCACGAGGACGCCCGCTTCGGTGCCCGCGCTGAAGACCTCCGACAAGGCACGCTCACCGTGATGCGTGCTTGGTCCATCTACTCGCCGGCGATGGCTTTCGCGTCCTCGCTCGGCATCGGACTCGTCCTCTGGTTCGGCGGCACGCAAGTCCTCGCCAACAAGATGACCGTGGGTGAACTCGTGCAATTCCTCCTCTATCTCGGCCTCTTCTACGAACCCATCGGCCGCCTCCACGGCCTTAACCAAATGCTCCAATCCGCGCGGGCGGCGAGTGAACGCGTGTTCGACATCATGGACGCGACGGAGGAGCGCCCGGCCGATGTTTCGACGAATGCTCCCGGAATATCCTCTCGACCACCACTCGGCTGGCGTGCAGAGGGCAAAGTCGTTTACACCGATGTGGGATTCCAATACGGCGCCGATCGAATCGTCCTGCGCGATGTATCACTGCTGGCCAAACCGGGCGAAAAGATTGCGCTCGTTGGTCCAACCGGTGCAGGCAAATCAACGTTGGTCAACCTGCTCCCCGCGTTTTACGAAGCTACCTCTGGCAGGATTTTCATTGATGGGATTGACATCCGATCCATCGAGCTGGAGAAGCTTCGTAAACAAATCAGTGTTGTTTCTCAAGAGCCGTTCCTCTTCAACGGCACCCTTCGCGAAAACATCCTCTACGGCCGCCTCGACGCCAGCGAAGCCGACCTTCACGCCGCCGCTAAAGCCGCCAACTGCCACAACTTCATCACGCGCCTGCCCGACGGCTACGACGCCCGCGTCGGCGAACGCGGCGTGAAGTTGAGCGTCGGCGAGAAGCAGCGCGTGAGCATCGCCCGTGCGCTTCTGAAAAACGCGCCCATCCTCATCCTCGACGAAGCCACGGCCAGCGTGGACACGCAGACCGAGAAACTGATTCAGGAGGCGCTGGAGCGGCTGATGGCGGGCCGCACCAGCTTCGTCATCGCACACCGCCTCAGCACGATTCGCAACGCCGACCAAATCCTCGTTCTCCGCCAAGGCGAGATCGTCGAGCGTGGCACGCACGACGAACTCCTCGCCACCGACGGCCTCTACGCGAAGCTCGCGCGCATCCAGAACACCACCTTCATCGAGGAGAGTTTCGAAAAGCTCGCGGTGCACTGACGCGTTGCGTTCAGCCGAGCGCGGCCAGCACTTCCACCGCGTGTTCCTCGGGCTTCACCTTCGGCCAGATTTTCTGGATGCGCCCGTCGCCGCCGATAAGGAAGGTAACGCGATGAATGCCTTGAAAGCGGCGCCCCATGAAGGTCTTTTCGCCCCACACGCCGTATGCTTCGACGATGCGTTTGTCCTCGTCCGCGAGCAGTGTGAACGGCAGCTTGAACTTCTTCACAAACTTGTCGTGCGACTTCACCGAATCCGCGCTCACACCCAGCACGACCGCGCCCTTCGCTGTGAAGTGCGCAAACGCATCGCGGAAGCCGCACGCCTCCTTCGTGCAGCCGGGTGTGTCATCCCTCGGATAGAAATAGAGAATGACGGGCCGGCCCTTGAAGTCCGCCAGCGAGAGGGTCTGCCCGCCGCTAATGGTCGCTGTGAATGCCGGGGCGAGGTCACCCTCCTTGAGTCGCAGTTCGTGAGCCATGATTAAGAGTTCGGTGTTTTAGGTGAGGATTCCGCTTTCGGCGCGCTATCGGGACTGGCACTGAGCAGCTTCATTCCGTCCAGCACGTAAAGCACACCGGAGATGCCCGTGCAAACGGCCGCCGAAATGGCGAGCCATCGAAGCCAGCCAGCGTCCCATTTTAGCAACGCCCAGATGACCGTGACCATCAGCAACAACGTGGCTGCCTTGCCGACAAGGCGCGGCCGGATCGGCACCTTGCCGACGGTGTAATGCGTCACGGCCAGCCCGATGGCCTGCACGGCATCGCGCCCGATCACCGTGCCGGCGAGCCAGAGCGGAAGGTTGGGCAGATGAGTTCCCTTGTCGAAGGTGAGCAACACCAGCGCGGAAACCAGCAGGATTTTGTCCGCCACCGGATCCAGCAACGCCCCCAGCTCGGTGTATTGGTGGTAGCGCCGCGCGAGGTAGCCATCGAGCGCGTCCGTGAGCGTGGCCAGTGCAAAGGTGAGCAACGCCGCCAGCCGGTGCCACTCGTCCCCGGTGCGCTCGTAGTAGAGCACCTGGATGACGAAAAAGGGCACGAGCAAAATCCGCCCCACCGTGACTTGGTTGGCGATGGTCACAACTTCAGTTGGGAATCTGCGCCCTCCGCCGGGCCCGCGTCAACGCCGCGGAAGTTTTCCTTGGCGCACACCGGCCCCACTCGTCACCATCGGGGCCGTCATGCAACGGCTAATTGAGGGAGTTCACCGCTTCCGTTCGGAAGAATTCGGTGCCTACCGGGCGCTGTTCCAGCGGCTTTCCCGGGAAGGCCAGAACCCGCACACCCTCTTCATCACCTGTTCGGACTCGCGCGTGCTGGCGGAGCTTATCACGCAGAGCCAGCCCGGCGATTTGTTCGTCGTGAAGAACGTGGGCAACATCGTCCCGCCCGCGAACGTGACCGGCGAGACAAACTCCACGGCCGCCGCCATCGAATTCGCCGTCTCCACCTTGAATGTCAGCGACATCGTCGTGTGCGGCCACTCGCAGTGCGGGGCCATGCACGCACTGCTCGAGGGCATCCCCAATCGCACTGCGATGCCCCATCTGGATGCTTGGCTCCACGTGGCCGCACCGGTCCGCGACGTCATCCACCTCGGATATCAACACCTCACCGATCCCCGGGCCCGGGCCAACGCCGCTGCCGAGGAAAACGTGCTCTTCGCCATCGAGAACTTGAAAGCTTACCCGGCAGTGCAGACCCGCCTGGCGGACGGCTCGTTGCACCTGCACGGCTGGTTCTTCGACATCGCCACCGCCGAACTTTTCGCCTTCAACCCGGAATCAAAGCAATTCGAACCTCTCGCGCGGCCCGCAGCCTGAGTCCGCTCACCCTTCCGGACGCATCAGCACCTCTGCTGCTGTGCGGCGCGGCGTTGGGTTCAAGTTCGGACCAAAACCCAGTCGCAGGATGATGTGCGCATGACCGCCGTGACCGATGAGCTCCGTCACCTTCGGTCGCAACGCGGCGACCTCGATCGGATGGTCCAGATACGAGGCCGAAACCCCCTCCACCCGGGCACGCAAGAGCACGCGTGCCAACGCCTGCCCCACTGACACCCACGCCCACGGTTCATCTTTGTCCGTTCCCAAGACCACGAGCCCGGGAGAGTAGGCGGCGATGTCCCGATCTTTCGCGGCTTGACCTTCGCCGAGGTCAAAGGAGCGGACTACCATCGGCCCGGCGACAGAGAGCAAGTCACCCGCGTTCTGCGCGGAATTTGGGATGCCGTCCGGAGCCGCGTCATGATTCGAATGCAGCCATGACGCCAGTTCCGAGCGAAAGTGCTTGTCGGCCCACTGCAATCGCTCCGCCTCGGCGATGAGGTCGGCAAGGGCGTTGCGCTGCTTGCGGTCGTCCACGAAATGCAGCCACGCCTGCTCCCGGGTAGCCGCCTTGACCAGCTCCGGTTTCAGTCCCTCGGGCAACGGGTCATCCTTAAAATGCTGACGATTGGTGCGCCGTTTCGGAATCGCGGCGAACAATGCCTCCTGCTGGCTCGTCGGGGAGTCCTCTTCCCCGAGCGTGACGCGCGCGAGCAAATCGGGATACTCCTGCGCTGGCAGCAACACCGTGTTGTCGAGATAGCCGAAATGCCACATGGCCACGCGCAGGTTAAACAAGGCGCAACCACAACTAATCAACAACTGCCGGTCCATTGGGTCGGTGACTTTGAGCGACCGCGTGCGGTCCGCATACAACTCCACCGTCCGGCCCCGCACCTTAAACAACCACGGCTGCGAGTTGCGGTTTGACGGAGCGAGAACGGCGTAACGCAGCATGAAACGCAGCTTGTCCGCCGGTGAGCCCAGACGCGGAAACTCATCTTCAGTGACATCCCAAGCGGAACGGTTCGGATTAATTTGCATGCATACTCGCCGGCAGTTCGACCAGCGAGGCCAGCGTGCCTCCACCAGCTCCGCCCCGCTCGCCTAGGCTTGGCTGACAGTCCCCCTCTCTTGCCAACCACGGGACAATCCATGTCCGGTCGCCCGGGCCTTGAACCGCGCGCGCCACACCGCTACAACCACCGCGCATGAACATCAATCGCGGCCTCCCGCTGCCCGCCCCGCGCGTCACGCCGGTCCTCGACCCGGCCTTCCGCCCCGCCGTGCTCGCCACGCACGCCTTTCGCGACGCCGTGCGCGCGACCGGCCGCGCCGTGCCCGTCACGCTCGCGCTGGAGCAAACCGACGGCTCCGTTTTCCACCACCAGACGGAACTCGCACCCGCTGCCCATCCGCTTGCAGCGGCGAACTTCAGCCACCTTGAGCGGCTTGCCAAATTCCTCCTCTGGCAGCGTGGCGGCTGGCGCTTTCATTTCACGGGCCCCGCCCAACTCGCTGCGCAGCTTCAAGCCCACTTCCGCGACACCGCCACCGGCCGCTTCGACTCGAACCTCATCGGCGAACGCGTCTATGACCACCCCATCGCGGTCATCGCGTGCGATGCCGCGAGCCTGCCGCCCGAGCGCGCGAACGTGCAGGCCCTCGGCCGCCACCTCGACGGCTGCCGCATCGGGTTCGACCTCGGCGGCAGCGACCGCAAGGTCGCCGCCGTGCAAGACGGCAAGGTGGTCTTCAGCGAGGAGACGGTGTGGGACCCTTACTTTCATCCCGACCCGCAGTATCACTTCGACGGCATCATGGACTCCATCCGCAAGGCCGCCGCGCACCTGCCCCGCGTGGACGCCATTGGCGCCAGCGCGGCGGGCGTGTATGTGAACAACCGCGTCAAGGTCGCCTCGCTCTTCCGCGGCGTCGCGCCGGACGTGTTCAACGCGCGGGTGAAAGACCTGTTCCTCGAAGTGCAACGCGCGTGGAACGGCGTGCCCTTCGAGGTCGCCAACGATGGCGAAGTCACCGCCCTCGCCGGCTCGATGTCGCTCGGCGTGAACGGCGTCCTCGGCATCGCGATGGGCACCAGCCAGGCCGCCGGCTACGTCACGCCCAGCGGTAACATAACCACGTGGTTGAGCGAACTCGCCTTCGCCCCAGTGGATTACCACCCCGCCGCCGCGTGCGACGAGTGGAGCGGCGACTACGGCGTGGGCGCGCAATACTTCTCGCAGCAAGCGGTCGGGCGCTTGCTGCCCGCGTCCGGCATCGAGCCCGACACGAAGCTCCCGCTGCCCGAGCAGCTCAAGCTGGTGCAGTCGCTGATGAAAGCCGGTGATCCCCGTGCCCGGAAGATTTACGAGACCCTCGGCACCTACCTTGGCTACGCAGTCGCGCACTACGCGGACTATTACGACTTCCGCCATCTGCTCATCCTCGGCCGCGTCACCAGCGGCGCGGGCGGCGATGTCATCATCGCCGGCGCCAAGGCCGTGCTGCAAACCGAGTTCCCCGATCTCGCCGCACGCCTGCAATTCCACGTCCCGGACGAGCAGGACAAACGCCACGGCCAGGCCGTCGCGGCCGCGAGCCTGCCACGACTGCGGTGATGCCGGCCCCAGAAGTTTTCCTTGGCTTGAACCAGTGGGACGGCGAGGATTCGGCCCGTGAATCTCACCCCAACCCAAGCCCGGATGGTCGGTCACGCCGACTGAAGTTGTTCACCACTGCGTGGGCCGCAAGACTGAAATAACCAGCCTGCTCGCCAATCTGCCGCGCCTGGGCGCGGGGTTGAGCTACCGTCGCCCGTTCCGCGACGAGCTGTTGCAGCGGCAGTCGGAAGTGGATTTCATCGAGATCATTGGCGACCTCTACTTGGATGCGCCGCCAGAGAAGCTCGATGAACTGGCGCTGCTGATGGAGCACTTCACCGTCGTCCCGCACTTCACAAACCTCTCGCTCGGCAGCGCGGAGGGCCTGGATGAAGCTTATTTGGAGAAGGTTTATCTTTTGCTCAAACGCGTCGCCGCGCCGTGGTGGAGCGAGCACATCGGCTTTACCCGCGCGGGTGGAATTCACCTCGGCCATCCGGCGCCGCTTCCGTTCACCAAGGAAGCGGTCGAGACGATGACCCGAAACATCATCACGGCGCGCCGAGCCATCGCCACGCCGCTGATTTTGGAAAATGTCTGCTCGCCGTTGATCTGGCCCGGGGCGGAGATGGACGAACCCACGTTCATCACGCAAGTGCTGCACCACAGCGGCTGCGGCTTGTTGCTGGACGTGACAAACATCCACGCCAACAGCACGAACCACGGGACCAGCCCGGCGAACTTCATCGAAAAGCTCCCGCTCGAACGCGTGGTGCAGGTGCATTTCTCCGGCGCACACGAGTCCAAAGGCCGCCTGATCGACAGCCGCACGCAAGCCGTGCCGGAAAGCATCTGGCAATTGCTCGACCACGCCGTCAGCCGTGCGCCCGTGCGCTGCATCTGCTTGGAACGGGACGACAACCTGCCGCCCCTGCCCGAGATCCTCTGGGAAGTCGAACGCGCCCGGGCCATCGGCCGGCACCACAAGCGATGGAACTAGCGCTCCAGCAAAAGCTCGTCGCCCGGCTGGCGACCGACCGCGAGTTCCGCGAGAAATTCTTCGGGGACCCGGCCCGCGTGGCGGCCCACGAAGGATTAACGGTGGCCGCAGAGACGTTGAGCGCAATTCATCAGGAGCAGATGCGCCAGTTTGCCCGGCTGCTGCGCACCCGTCGGCTAGCGCAGGTCGCCCTGCGGCTGCCGCTCACGCGCAAGGCGCTGGGGCAGCGATTCGCCGACTGCTTCCGCAACTACGCCGTCACCCCGCCGCCGCCGGGCCAGCGGCCCACCGAGGATGCCATCGCCTTTGCGCAGCATCTCGAATCCCACACTGCGGAATACGGTCTCGATCCTGCGTGGGCACTGAGCCTCGCGCGCTACGAGGCAGCGCGGCTCTCCGCCGAATGGGAGGACCGCCGACTGGTCATCCGCGCCCTGCCGCACCACGTGAAGCGCCTCGCCACCCTGCTGGCCGCTGGCGAAATCCCCCCGGGCGACTACCGCCGGTTTTCGCTGGCCATCTGGTGGCGGCCCACCGCGTCAAGTCTCTTGAAACACTGGCTGAGTTGACCTCGTCGGCAAGGCAGTGCACTCTTCGGACAATTACCGAGCAGCCCGCTGGCCGGGCGAAAACCATCGTCTGACAGCCGCCTAACCCATCACGCGCTATGAAAAAGAAAACTACCGCCAAACCAGCCAGATTAGCTTCCGCACCAAGGCCGGACAACTCCTCCGCCCCGATTATTGATTTGGTCCCGTCCTATTTGCGCCTCAAGAAAATCCTCGTGCCGGTGGACTTTTCGGATTTCTCCGTCAAAGCCCTCAAGTATGCCGTGCGGTTCGCCGAGCAGTTCCGGTCCGAGCTCATCCTCGTCCACGTGGTCGAACCGGTGCATTACCCCGAGAGCATCATCATCCCGCCGGCGATGGAAACCGCCAATCAAGAGCGCCTCAAACTCGCCCGCACTGCGGTCACGGAGTTTGCCAAGCGCCAAGTGCCCGCCGGGGTGGAATCAACGAGCCTTGCGCGCCTGGGGCAGCCGTTTGCCGAACTCACGGCAGCCGCGCGGGAGTGCGAAGCCGATCTCATCGTCATCGCCACCCACGGGCACACCGGGCTAAAGCACCTCTTCCTCGGCAGCACGGCCGAACGCGTCGTGCGGCTGGCCCCCTGCCCCGTGCTGACGGTGCGGGCGCACGAACACGAATTCGTGTGACCGTCGTGTTGGGAGGTTGTCGGCGTCGCGCCGCTATGCGTGCGCGTCCTTACCGGTGTGGCGAATGTCGCGACCCTCGTAGAGGTAAACCACTTCCTCAGCAATGTTCGTCGCGTGGTCGGCGATACGTTCGATGCGCTTGGACACTTGCATGAGGTGGAGCGCGCGGGTGACCACAGACGGGCGTTCCAGCATGTAGGAAATCAATTCGCGGTGTAGCTGCCTGTTCAGCGCATCCACGTCCTTGTCGCGCGGCAACACCGCGCGGGCGCGGGTGGTGTCGCGACTCACGAAGGCTTCCAGCGAATCGTTCAACATCTCCAGCGCCATCGTCGCCATGCGCGGGATGTCCACGTAGGGCTTGAGCTGCGGCTCCTTGTTCAACTCGACCGCGCTGCGCGCAATGGCGGTGGCCTCGTCGCCAACTCGCTCCAGATCATGGGTAATCTTCATGGCGACGGCGATCATTCGCAAATCGCTGGCTATGGGGCCGCGCGACAGGAGCACAATGGCGAGTTCATCCAGTTCAATCTCCAACGCGTCGAGTTGGTCGTCCGCCTGCTCGACCTGGCGGGCAAGGTCGTCGTTCCGCTCGACCAGTGATTTGATGGCGTTTTGAAGCGAGCTGGCGGCCAAACTCGACATGGTGAGGAGTTTTTCCTTGAGGACGGCGAATTCGTGGTCGTGGGGAAGCATTGGGTGAAAAGTGATTAGTAATCAGAGTTTGGTAAGTAGCGAGTGCGGAGGTGACGGACTAATCACTAATTACTTTCTTGGTTAGGCTCATCCAAACCTCCCGGTCACATAGTCCTCCGTCTGCCGCTTCGCCGGGTTGGTGAAAATCTTCGCGGTCGTGCCAAACTCGATCAACTCGCCGAGGTAGAAGAATGCGGTGTGGTCGGAGATGCGCGCGGCCTGCTGCATGTTGTGCGTGACGATGACGATGGTGAAGTCCTTCTTCAATTCGAGAATCAGCTCCTCGATCTTCGCCGTGGCGATCGGGTCCAACGCGCTGGCCGGCTCGTCCATCAGGAGAATCTCCGGCTTGATGGCGATGGCGCGGGCAATGCAGAGCCGCTGCTGCTGGCCGCCGGAAAGACCCAGCGCACTGGTGTGCAACCGGTCCTTCACCTCGTCCCACAGCGCTGCGCCCCGCAGGCTTTGCTCGACAGTGGCGTCGAGGTCGGACTTCGCTTTCATGCCGTGCAGCTTGAGGCCGTAGGTAATGTTGTCGTAGATGGACTTGGGGAACGGGTTCGAACGCTGGAAGACCATCCCGATGCGCTTGCGCAGCTCGATAACGTCCACGTCCGGACTGTAGATGTCCTGCCCGCCGATTTTGATCGAGCCGGTGATGCGGACGGAGTCGATCAAATCGTTCATCCGGTTGAAGCAGCGGAGGAAGGTGGACTTGCCGCAGCCCGATGGGCCGATGAACGCGGTGACGTGCCGCTCGCCGAGCGTCACGGAAATGTTCTTCAGCGCGTGCGACGAGCCGTAGTGGAGGTTGACGCCGTCGGTCTGGATCAACGGCGCGCCCGCGCCCTCGGCGGGTTTGCTGGCGTTGAGCGTCACTTGCGATGGGGAGAAGGCAGCCATGTCAGAGAAGCGAGTTGAGTGTCAATGTCCCGCGCGCATCCGCTTGCGCACGCGGGCGCGCACCACGACGGCGATGAGGTTGAGCGAAAGCGTTAGGAGCAGCAACGCCAGCACGGTGGCGAAAAGGATGGGCCGGGTCTTCTCGATGTCTGGCGATTGCGTGCTAAGGATGAAAACGTGGTAGCCGAGGTCCATGAATTGATCCGTCGCCGCCTTGGGCAAGTCTCTCATGTAGTAAGCCGCGCCGGTGAAGAGAATGGGCGCGACTTCACCGCCCGCCCGGCCCACGGCGAGAATGCCGCCAGTGAGAATGCCCGGCAGCGCCTCGGGCAGGACGATCTTGAGAATGGTTTCCAGCTTGGTCGCCCCGAGCGCCAGGCTCGCTTCGCGCAGTCCGGGCGTGATGGCGCGGAGCGATTCTTCGGTGGCCACGATGACGAGCGGCAGCGTCATCACCGCGAGCGTGAGCGAAGCCCAGAGGATCGCGGGCTTGCCCCAGTGCGGCTCCGCGCGGCCCGCGTCCATCGCGCCGCCGATGAAGCTGATGAAGAAGCCGAGGCCGAACAGGCCGAAGACGATGCTTGGCACGCCAGCAAGATTGTTCACTGCGCCGCGAATGATGCGCGTGGTGACTGCGGTGGACTGCGCGTATTCGGTGAGATAGACCGCCGTGATGACGCCGATGGGCACCACGAAGAGCGTCATGACCAGCACGCGCAGCGCGGTGCCGATGACCATCGGGAGGATGCCCGCCTTGTTCACATCGAACATGTCTTGATCGGCACTGCCCGTGACGAAGCGCCACGAGAACGTGCCCCAGCCATGCCACACGACGTTGGCGAGGATGATGGCAAGGATCGCGAGGATGAGCAGCGTCGCCAGCCCGGTGAGGCTGGTGAAGGCAAACGAAACGAAGTCGAAGCCGCGCGAGCGAAAGTCGAGCTTGTTCGATGAGGCCGTAGCGGGATTCATTTGGCCCTTCCCTCCAGTCGCCCCTTGAGCCGGTGCATGATGAGGTCGCCCGCGAGGTTCGTAAGAAAGGTCACGATGAAGAGCATCGCCCCGATGAGGAACAGCATCCGGTAGTGGTGCCCGCCGAAGACCGCCTCGGCCAGTTCCGCCGCGATCGTCGCGGTGATGGAACGCGTGGAGTCGAAGAGACTGAGCGACATAATGCTGGCGTTGCCGCTGGCCATGAGGACGACCATCGTCTCGCCGATCGCGCGGCCAAAGCCCAACACCACCGCCGCGAACACTCCCGGCGCGGCCGCCGGCAGGACGATTTGCCACGCCGCCTGCCACTTCGAAGCCCCGAGCGCCAGCGCCGCCTGCGTGTAGCTGCGCGGCACGCTCGTCAGCGCGTCCTCGGCGATGGAGAAGACGACGGGGATCACCGCCAGCCCCAGCGCGATGCCCGCGACGAACGCGTTCAGCCGCGACTGATAGCCGAATGTTCCCTGAAGAAACGTCGCCATCACGATCAGCCCGAAAAAGCCCAGCACTACCGACGGCACGCCGGAAAGCAGTTCAATCGCTGGCTTGAGCCACTCCTTCAGCGATGGCGACGAAAGCTGCGACACATAGATGGCCGCTGCGAGCGCGAGCGGCACGCTGAAGAGCAACGCGACGATGGTGGTCTTGAGGCTGCCAATAATGAGCGGCCAGAGATTGTATTTGTGGATACGCCCGATGGGCTGCCACACGTAGCGATCCTCGGGGCGGCTGTCGGACCAATGGTGCGCACCAAGGAGATACTTCCATTCCGTGGTGTTCACGGTGGCGTCCTTGTCCTTGGGGGCTTCCTTGGCCTCTTCCTCGCGCACCTCCATGAGCGCCGTGAGCGCCTCCTTGTCGAGCTGTTGAAACTCCTTCGCCGTCAAGCCGAGGTAGTCCCGCAACTCGTCGGGCTTGAGCTTGTCCATCTCCTTCGCCGCGATGACCGGCCTCGCGGCGGCGCTGTTCATCTTGCCCATCACTAGCGGCATCGCCTCGCGCGCAACGAACACGAAGATGAGGAACACCATCAAGATCGCCGTGAGCGAGATCAGATAGATAAACTTCTCCGCCAGCCACTCGACGGGCCGCGCCTTGTGGCCACGATGAATACCCATCCATCCGACGGTGCGCTTGGCGTTGTGCGGGACGTTCGTCACGGGCAGCGAGAGTAGGTGAACCGCAAGCGGAAGGCTAGTTACGAGCCGGAAACAAAATGGGCTGCTTCAAGTCGAAAAGGGCAGGCGAAGGACAATGCACAGTCTTTCGCCCGCCCCAAGTGGTCGCAGGAGGAACAAACGATCAAGAAACCCAACTTACTCCCGCAGGTTCTTGGGCAGCGGGAAGTAGCCCACGTCCTTCACAATTTTCTGCCCTTCGTCGCTGCGGATCCACGTGAGGTATTTGGCGACTTCGCCCTTGTCGAGCGCCGGGTTCACATACACGTAGAGGTAACGCCAGATGGGATACAAGCCCTTGATGACGTTGTCCTCGGTCGGCTCAATGGCGGGCGAGGCGTCGTCCTTCTTCACGGCCAAGTGCTTCGCACCCGCGCCGTAGGCTGCGCCGCCGTAGCCGATGCCGTTTTTGTCCTTGGCCACGGCCTGCAAGACCGCCGCCGTGCCCGGCATAGTCTGCGCGCTGGAGGCGAAATCCTTGCCCTGCAGCACGTTCTCCTTGAAGAACTCATACGTGCCCGAGCTATTCTCGCGGCTATAGACGGTGATAGGAGCATCCGCGCCGCCCACTTCCTTCCAGTTCTTGGTCTTGCCGTTGAAGATGTCGGCGATCTGCGCAACAGTGAGCTCCTTCACCGCGTTGTCGGCACTGACAAACACAGAGAGGCCGTCGAGACACACCTTGTATTCCGTCGGGCGCTTGCCGAAGGCCTTGATGCAGGTGGTGATCTCCGCCGGCTTGATCTTGCGCGAGGCATTGGCGAGGTCGGTGGTCTTGTTTTGCAACGCGGCGAAGCCGGTGCCGGAACCGCCGCCGGTAACCTGGATCTTGGTGTCGGCGTGCTTGCCCATGTAAGCCTCGGCCCATTTCTGGGCGAGGACAACGAGGGTGTCGGAGCCTTTGACCGTGATGTTTTCGGCCTGGGCGGAAACGGCGAGCGCAAGGGCCGCCGCGAGGAGGCTGGTAGATTTCAATGCTTTCATATTGGGATTCAAGACTACGGATTAAGCAGACAATTATTTGGGAAAAGAGGACCGGAGCTGGCGGAATGCACGCCGCCAGCTCCGGCGGACAACTAGCACCAACTAAAACTTGAAGGCGGCGTCAACCTGGATACGGCCCACTTGGCTAAACGTGGCCCCGATCGGCTTGTCGATCAGATCAAACAGGTAGTAAGTGCATGCCAACGTGAGGGAGTCGGTCGGCGAATACGCCGCGCGCATGTAATGGCCACGAATGTTTGTGCCCGCGCCGTAGCCGGCCCCGGCGCTGGTCGAAGCGGCCGTATACCAAGCCCCGTGGTCGCTATCCACGATCTCCTCATACCAGTAGTTGGCCTCGAGGTTTTTGAACTTGTAGGTCAAGTCCCACGTGCCCTTCTTGCCGGACTTGCCGAGCGTCATGCCGATGGAATATGCCTCGCCCCGGGTCTTGCCCGCGCCCAAGGTGCCCACCGGGTTCACCGAGGCAGCCGTGTTGTTGATGTATTCGCCCATCACCTTGACCGGGAAAGCGCCGGGGTAATACGGGAAGCTCTCCATGGTGTAAGTCACGGAAGCATCGGTGGCGATAGGGTTGAACGAACTCGTAGGTGCACCAATCGAGGAGCCAAATCGGGTGTTGCCCTTGCTCACGTCGGGCACGTTTGGATTCGCCCCGGCAGCCGCATGCGTGAGGTTTTGCTTGTCCGTGAGGCTGTAAACCCCAACTCCGATGGACGAGGCCACCTTTGGCGTCCACGTGGACTCCCAGCGCAACTGCGTGCCGTAAAGATACGAGTCTTTGCTGCCCGCGGCGGCACCGCCGCCCAGCTCGGCGATGGAGAAGAGACCCGCATTGAACTTGAAGGCCTGCTTGTCGTTCAGGTTGTAGCCAATCTGCGCCGCCATGCCTTCGGGTGTGTAGTCGGGATCAAACACGATTTCCGATACATGGAACGGATTCTCCATCTTGCCGCCGATGAGGGTCATCGACCAGTCCGGCCGGTTCAGCGCGTTCCACTTCGCATACGCCAAGTCAATCGCGATTGGCTTCTTCGACCCGTTGTTCGTAAGCGTGTCATTGCCGGAGATCGGATCGCCCATGTAGTTGTTACCGGTGGATTTGTTCTCGGAAGAAGTCAGCCGCATGCCGACTTCAAGATCATCCAGCATGGTGGCCGTGACGCCCACGCGCAACCGGTAGCGCAGTCGGTTCCGGTCCGTGACCGTCGGCAAGGCCCCCGTCGGCGGCTCGGCGAAAATGCCGTCATAACGCAGCCGGATATCGCCCCCCAAACGCAAGTTCGTAACCCAGTCGGGCAGGCCGCTCTTGGATTGATAGGCGCGAGTGAAATCTTTGTCGGCTTCCTCACGGAGGTTCTGCGCCTCCTTGGTGGTCAGGATGCCCTTCTCAACCAGCTTGTCGATGAGCGAGTCGGCGTTTTGGGCTTGGGCGGTGGGCTGGCAGATGAACGCGGCGAGCGCAGCGGTCGAGGCAGCCAGAACTTTCTTGGTCATGTGCTTCATTGTGTTGTTGATGAATCGGTGTCGGTTTTGACGCAGCCAATCTGAACGGACACCGTGACGAACAAAGGGCGGGCAAGTTACAAACCTGTGACAATGAAAAAGAACCGCCCCCGGCCAGCACCGCTTTGCACGCCAGCCGGGGGCCAGTTTCGCCCAATGTTTTCGAGGATTATTGCGCCACACCCGTCTTTTCCGCGCTGTAGGTCGTCCCCTGGCTGTTCGCGGCCTTGGTGCGGAAGATCACGGTCGCACCCGTGGTCGCCCCGGTGGCAACGGATTGCCCCGCGAGCACCACGAGGGTGTCGTGGCCGAACTCCGCATCCACGCCGACCACTTTCCATTGCAGATGGAGCGTCGTGGCATGGTTCCCGCCGCCACCGACATACGCGGCGGTGAAATGCCCACCGGCGGCGGGCGTCACGGTGTTGATCACGAGTGCACTCGGCGCGGGCGTGTGCGGGCCGGTGTCGATCTGCGAGAGCGCGGCCAGCTCATCCGAGCCGTCGGGGAAGTTGCCCGACCACGCGTCGAACCACCGCTTGTTGTTCTTGTCCACCTTGGTGCTCAACTTCTTGAGCGCGGAACGCTGCTTGTTCAGAGCAGACTTCGCATCCTCCACGTCCTGCTCCAAGTCGGGCATGTCATCCACCAACGTTTGCAAATCCGCCAGCTTCATGTCCGGCGCGTTCGCCACGGCGTTCTTGATGGAGAACTCGGGATCAGGCGGGGTCGCGGCCGCGCGCTCGGCGTTGAAAGCCGTCAACAGAATGATGACCTTGCGCCCCCGCGCGACGGCATTCTCCGGCGTGTTGGGCTCAATGGTGCGACAGTCCTCGATGTTCTGGTGCAGATCACTGTCCGGTTCGAGCTGGCCCTCGATGGCGCGAGGGAAACGGATCGTCAGGTCCGCCAGCGTGAGGAGTTGGTTGCTCACCGCTGTGCGCGCGGCGCTCAAGGCGGCCTCGGCTGTGTCGCGTTGGCTGGCATTGGTGAAGATCCCGGCCACGTCGGTGGTGTGTTGGGCCAGCGTCAGCTTGCCCACCTTGTAAGTGGACGCGAACGCATCCCAAACGCCGATGGTTTGCTGGCCCCGGGTATGAACAACTTCATGGTATTCTGGCATAGTATTACTCCTTCCTGTGGTTGGTTTACTGCTTGTTTTTTTGCCTACCACATTTGCCGCCTTCGTCAACCATCTTTTTCACCCACAGCCAAAGCCCTCGCCAAGGCGACATTCCGGTGCGGATGAAATGGCCCGATGCGAGTGATTGGCGCAGGCGAGGCGAGGCTGAGGTGGGCTCATGCCTCCGCTTCGGAGATGGGGCAGACCACTGGACTGTCTCGGTGGGCTCGTTGGGAAACACGTTGGCCTCATTGGAACGCTCGGCGGACCGATTGGAAGACGACTTGGACCGATTGGAACACACTTTGGCCCGGTTGGAACACTTGTCGCCTTGGTTGGAGGACTTGTTGGCTCGGTTGGAAGACCTGTTGGAGCGATTGGAAAGCATTACAAGACGATTGGGTCTTCCAATCAGCCCATCAAGTCTCCCAACCGGCTCAAGATTCCTACCAACTCGCCCAGCCAGCCCTCCAAGAGTCATCCTGAGTAGTTCCACCCGCGTAACGTGTGACCCAGTTTTGCTGACACATAGGGTGCCTTCCCTGTCTGTCGGCCTCAGAAGCGCCCCGTGAGCGCCACGCGCAGCGACACGGGCTCCGCCGGGTGCAAATGGATGTCGTTATAGCCGCCGTGGAGGGCTGGGTCGGGGTTGATGGCCTCGCCACGCAGGCGCGACTCATAGTAATACTCGATGTCGCTGGCCTTGCGGTCGAGCAGGTTGAACACGTCCACGGTCAGCTTCCACTTCGGGTTGAACGCGTAGCCGACTTGCAAGTTAACGAGGGCGGACGCCGTCGAGCGCACGGTGTTGTTCTCCACCAAGGGTCGCGGGCCGAAGTAACGAACGCGCAAGCCACCAAAAAAACCGTTCAAGTCATGCACCGCGAGGCCTGCCGCCACCACCGTTTCAATCGAGCCGGGCACGTATTGCCCCGCCGGTTCGCGGTCTTGGAAGCGCGCCTGCGAGAAAGACACGTCGACGTCGAGCGTAAGCCACTCGGTGGGCGTGTAGTAGTTCGCGAACTCTAGCCCGTAGCGGCGGCTCGGGCGGCTGGCCTGCGTCGTGCCCGCGTCGCCGACGAAGAGCAGCTCCGAGTCAATGTCCAGCCACCATGCGGAGACGGTGCTTTGCAGGCCGGGCACCCACGTCGTGCGCGTGCCGAACTCCGCGCCGTAAGTGCGGACCAGCGGACTCACCTTGCTGGCCGGCAGGCCGGTGGCGGGGTCAACCGTGGTGGTTGCGCCGCGCCCGTCGTTGCTGTGGAAGCCCAGGCCAGCGTTCAAGTAAACCTCCGTATTCGCCCACGGGCCGAGGATGACGCTGCCTTTCGGGCTGGCGAGGAAATCGGTCACGGCTCCGGAGTTGCGCGGGTCCAAACTCGTCACGTCGAAGTGATACAGGTCCGCCCTGGCTCCCAACACCGTGCGCAACTTGTCCAACCACTGCGTCTTGTTTTCGAAGTAGGGCGACGCGCTGGTCTGCCACACGTCGTCGCTGCGCGTCGTGCCCGTGCGGACACGCGCGGTCGCCGTGTTGAGGCTGTTGCGGATGACGTCGTTGCGGACTTGCAGGCCGATGCTGTTCTCGGACTCGCGCCCGAGGAGCGTCAGGTTCCACTCGTGGCTCGCCTTGAAGCCCGTGGTGATGCGCTGGTCCACCTGCTCGAACTGGTCAGGCGTCGTGTCGGTCGGGTCGTTGAGGAAGTAGGTGAAGTTCGAGAACAGGTCGAGGTCGTAGTAGAACGCGTAGGCCAGCAGGCGCGACGTGGAGTCGCCGTCGCTGCGATGCCACTCGACCTGCGCGCCGTAGCGTTGCGAGTTGCCGCCCGTGGTCGGGTCCAGCGTGCCGAAGCGGTCGACCTGAAAGCCGCCGGGGACGGCGTTGTTGCCCGTGAGGGCGCGCTGGGCGATTTGGTCGGTCGCGTTCCACTCGCCGCGATACGCGAAGCCCAGCACGCTCCACCCGAGCGCGTCATTGCCGCTGCTGTAGCGGAGGACGCCATTGCCCTTCCTGAAATTGTCGCGCCGCTCCCACGGGCCGTCCTCGTGCAGGAGTTCCACGGCGTAGAGCAACGTCCCGTTGCCAAGCTTCGGCGAAGACGCGAAGACGCCCCGCGCGTAGCCGAAGCTCCCGCCCTCCAACTGCCAGAGCGAGCTGGACAGCGTGCTCGCGTAGGTCATGTCCGCCGCGCCCGCCGACGCGAAGTCACCGTCCGCCGCCGCGTAAGGGCCTTTGCGATAGTCAATGCGCGTGACCAGCTCGGGGATGATCCAGTTCAAGTCTGTGTAGCCCTGGCCGTGGCCGTGCGTCGGGAGGTTGACGGGCATGCCGTTGAGCGACGTGGCGAAGTCCGTGCCGTGGTCGAGGTTGAAGCCGCGGAGGAAATACTGGTTCGCCTTACCCGCGCCGCTGTGCTGCGTGATGATGACGCCGGGGACGGTCTCCAACAGCTCGCCCGGACGGAGCAGTGGCCGCGCCTTGAGATGGTCCACGCCCACGGTGCCCTGCGCAGCCGAGGCCGCGATGCCGGTGAGATCGTCCGCGCGGCCCCCGACGATGACATCGGGCAGGCGGGTGAGCGGAGTGTTCGTCAGAGCGGGCGTGTTGGTTTGCGCGAAGGCAGCGGTGACACCGAGCACGCTGGTGAGGCAAGTCAGCGAGCGGGAGACGAGCTGGTGTGACTGAGATTTCATGATTGCGATGGTTCTTCCGGGAACCGACCTGCCCAGTGGCGGAGAGTCCGCCGCGACATTGGGGAAATGGGTGAGCCTGCCTGAACCAAGACACGGGGCATTGGTTGCCCGGATGTGTGATGCGCGAAGAATGGGCGCGCACCTGCCGTCGTGCCGCTTCAGGCTGGCCTGCTCAGGCGCAAGCAGGCGGGGCGCGGCCGGGCAGCAGCAGCCAGTGCGTGCGGAGCGGCGTGACCAGCCGGTGAGGAACCAGACCAGCGGCCGCAGGCATATCCAAAACCGGCAGTGCTGCCGGGGTAAAGAGGCCGCACCATTGCCCCGATGCGAGCGAGTCGAAACCGAGGCTGCGATGATGATGCGCACCAGCCGGGCCATGCGGCGCGGCGTCCTTGGGCAGTGGCACAAGTTTCAACCAGCGCGGCGTGAGCGTGATTACGTGCGCTGCCATTGCACCGGTGAGTTTCCCCTTGGCCGCGTGCGATGATTTCACCACCGGCTGCACGTGCAAATGGTCATGCGCTGCCTCACTGCGAATGAACCAGCCAAGCCAAACGATCTGCGCCGCCAGCACAAGGGCGGTGAATTGATGGAAGATGGCGGGCTTTGGATTCAACGGATGCGTTTGTAGAAGTCCAGAGCAGGCGGGTCAATCCCGGGGTTAAAAACTGTTTTCCAAAGAGGCCAATTACCAGATCCAAGTCAAGAAATGTAACCTGAATGTTCGTTGACAACGCTCCAACCCGCTTAGACTTGGGGCGTGAAAATCCAAAAACTTACCGCCCGCGCCACCGCCCTCGCCCAAGCTGCCGATGATGCCGCCGAAGCGGCCAAGGCTGCCGAAACGAAGGCGAACGTAGCCGCCCAAAATCTCCGTCAGGTCAAGGCCCGCCTGAAGCAGGCGCGCAAAGCCGCCAAGGCTGCCAAGCGCGAGGCTCGCGCCACGGAGGAAGCCGCTGCCGAGGCGGCCCGGCTCGCCAAGCGCGCGCGCAAACAAGCCGAGCGTGCGGCCCAAGCGCTGGCCAAGGCGAAGCAGCCCGCCCAGTCGAAGCGGAAGCAAGCCAACGCAAAACCCGCCACTCAAAAAGCGCCTTCCCGCCAGCGCGCCATGCGCAAGGTCGCCCAGCCCATGCCGACCAACAGCACCGCTCCCTCCCCTGCCCCGTCAGGGCCGACACCGGATGTTTCCGTCCCCGGCACCGCCGCTCCGGGCAAGTCGTAACTGCGGCGAGCGCAATTGCCGAGCGAAAGAGCGCGGCCTCATTACGCCGGCCCGCTTGACACCGGAACGTCACCGGGCTTTCACGATGCTGCCGTTGTGCGACCCGCGCATGAGACCGATGCTCACCGGTCTATGACAAACCGGGTTTTGGTGGTGGATGACGAATCGGACATCACGGAGTTGCTCTCCTACAATTTCCGCGTCGCGGGCTATGAGGTGCTCACCGCCGCCGATGGCATGGTCGCCGTTTCCACCGCACAGCGCTGGCTGCCGGAGGCCATCGTGCTGGACCTGAACCTGCCCGGCCTGGATGGCTTCGCCGTGTGCGAGATGCTCCGCGTGCTGCCCTCGACGCGCAACATCCCCATCCTGATGCTCACCGCCTTCGCCACGGAGCAATCCCGCCAAGTCGGCCTGCAACTCGGCGCGACCGACTATCTGACCAAGCCCTTCAGCCCGCGCGATGTGGTGGCGCGCGTGACGGAACTATTGAAACGCGCTGACAACGCGCAGGCCGCATCGTAACCGATCGCGACCGGCTGGAAGCGCCCACCTGCGATTGCCGCCGGTGGCTGGTAAAATGAGGCAGGCCCCAGCCGCACACGTAATCAGACTGGAGCCTGCCATCCCTTCACACGAAGGAATACCGGAAGGGCCGCCGGGTTTACTCTCCCGGCGGCCCGATTAGTGTTTGCGCTCAGGGCGTGGGCACCGCGCGGAAGAACCGGCGTTGCGCCCCCGAGGACGTGGTGTCGAGGTAGAACTGGCGGCCACCCGCGTGCACGATGTTGGTCAAGGTGGTCCACGAGTTGGCGTTGTTCACGTCGCTCAGATATTCGAGGCGATACCGCGCGTTGGCCGGGCCATCAATGGCGACCCCGCCAAAGAACGCGATGTCCGCCGTGCTGACCGGGACGCTCACGCTCGTGGCGGTGCCGGCACTGTTGCTTACTTGCACGGAGTAGTTGCCCGCGAAGCTGCCAGTGAAGCCCGGCACCGTGAGGGTGGCGTTGGTCGCGTTGAGGATGGGCGAGCCATTGATGAACCACTGGTAGCTGAACGGGCCGGTGCCGGTGAGTGCGCCGGCAGGGACGTTCAACGTGAGCGTGCCGCCGTTGCTAACCGTGGCTCCCGGCAGGCTGTTGCGGAAGGCGCTGTGAGCCAACTCGGGGGGCGCGGTGACGTTCAAACTGGCCACGACACTGGTGATGGCCCCAAAGGCGTTGCTGATGACCACCGTGTAGCTGCCGTTGTCCACCTGACGCATCAGCAGGAGCTGCCCGTTCTCCACCATTTCACCAGCGGTGCCCGCCGGCAGGCCGTTGACCGTGTGGATTTGAGCCACGAGCAGCATGGCCTTGTAGCCGAGGATGGAGGTGACATCGATGATACCCGATGTTTCCTCATCTTGTGTGAGGAAGCCTGGGGTGCCCGGCGTGAACAGGCTCGGCCGGAACGTAGCGATCGGGAACGATGCCCCCGTGGCCGGTAAATACTTCCACACCCGTGCCACATACGCGTTGTTGCCCGGGTCTTCCAGCAACACCAGGTTGCCATCTGCATCGAAGCTGATGTTGTCGAACATCTTGTGTCCCTGCGTCCCGTCCAGCAGCAGGTCGATCGTCCCGCCGTTCTCCGGGTTCGCAATGTCCGCAAACCGCAACCGCCACAGCCGGCTCTTGCCCGTGATGCTCGCCGTCGTCACGAAGTAGTAGTCCGCCGGATGGTTCGGATCCCACGTGCCGTCCTCGACCCGCTGGAACGCCGTCACCCCGTTAGCCACCGCCTGCGCCTCAATCTGCGCCCCGGTCAGGTTCGCCACGTTGCCGTAGCTGAACAGGCTGAACGCCGTCCCGTTAACCGGCACGTTTGCGTCCGTCTCCAGCGCGAAGCCGTTGAGCTTCACGCCGTAGAGCGTCCCGCCCGTCAGGCCCGCCTTGTCGATGTCCAAGCCCGTGTTCTTCTTCGTCCCGATGTAGAAGTGCACGTGCGAGTTGTTCACCGAGCTGTCGTCATCGCAGCCCACGATGGTCTTGTCCTGCGGCACCGGGTTGGCCAGCGCGTTCTCCCAAGAGATCTTGCCCAAGTGCGGCAGCTCGTAGGTCTTGCCCGCGTCCGGTCCGGTCACAATGTGCGCCCACGCCTTGCTTTCCTTGTTGCTCTCCTCGCCGTTCATGAAGATCCGGTTGGTCGTCCCCAAGCCAGTCCCGGCGTTGTAATACGCACTCGCCGCCGGCAGGTCCGCCGAGCAGAACCGCGTGAACGCATAACTCGTCGAATTCGTGTAAACGCTGCTGTTCGTGTCCCACAGGAAGACGTTCGTGATTAGGTCGCTGATGTTCAACACGGCCAAGTTGCTCTTCGCGATGACCCAGCGGGAGACAAAGGCCCCCTTGGCCCCGTGCGTGCGGTTGCTGCCCACGGTGCTACCCAGCTCATGGTTCATCAGGACGGTAAACGTGCCATCGTTGTTGTCGAACGCACCGAGCCCGTCAGGAATGCCCGCCATCCGATAAGGCGTGACGCCGTCCGCCTTGTTGTTCACGGACTCGCCGGCGGAGAAGAGCGCCTGGAACGAGTAATTCGGCAGCAGCGGGTCCAGCACCGGCGGGACAAGCGTGCTCGGGCCTGCGTGGTTGGTGCCGCGGTCGCCGATCAAGTTGGTGAGCGCGAGCGAGGCATTGGTCGCGCCCAGCAAGGCGGAGCCGTTGCGGAACCATTGATAGGTCGTGCCCGCCCCGAGGTCGTTGACCGAGAGCGTCACCGAGCCGCCCTGCACCGCAGGCATCGGGCTGGGGTCCGTGGCGGCGGGCACTTGGAAGCTCAGGATGGTCCGCACCGCGTTCGTGGCAGCGTTGTATTCCAACGCGCTATTCCTTGCCGTGGCCGTGATGCCGAGGGTCGCCACTGTGAGTAGCTTGCCATCCGCGCTGACGTCCAGCGTGGCATAGTTGAAAGTGTCGGGACTATAGAAGTCCACGGCGCTCGGGGTAGTGCCCGCGTTCGCGTCGCCCTCCCGGAAGACGTTGCGCAAACCGGGGTAACCTTGCAGGCCGAACGGCTCGACGCCTGCCGCCGTTTGCGCGGCCACGAAGCTGTCGGCCATCGTCTTGACGCTGGCGAAGTCATGGTTGAGGAAGGCGTCCGGCCCGGTCGCGCCGAGCGGCCCGGCGACGATGGAGAAGCAATACGGCACCTTCACGTAGCTGGCCTGCACCCCGGTCTGGCCGGTAGGCGAGTAAGTCAGCTCGTTGATTCGGTTCTGGTGGTCGTCCGTGGCCAGAAACACGACGTTCTTAATGCCGTTGTCGGCGATGAACTTGAGCAGCGCGTTGCGTTCGGCGCGGTAGCCGCCGATCCAGGACTTGCCGCCGTCGCTGGCGACCGGCGAGTAGCTGCCGTTGCCACTGGAGTTGACCACACCCGTGAGCGGAGCGCCGACCGGGCCGATCTGATCAATGGGGTCCGAGACCGCCACGAATTTCCACGCGACGCCGTTGGACTGCGCGGTGAGGAGAGTTTGCTTCAACCAAGCGAGCTGCGTCGCACCGAGCATGGTGCGGCCGGGGTTGTCCGCGCGTGGACCGGTGTCATCCGCGCTGCCTGTCGCGGTCTTGATGCGAAGGTCGCGATACGCGCGACCATCGGTGCTAACGAAGAGCACGTGCTTGCCCCAAGGCTGGGCGAAGTAAAGCTGCTTGGTGCCGTGCATTCGCGGGTCGGCGGGGTTGTTGACCAAGCCACGGTCCGCGATGGGTTGATAGTTCAGGTAGACTTGCTGGAGGGTCTGGAAGCCCGGCGAGCGGTTCATGTAGTCCGTCGCCGAGAAGTTCGTGTCGTTCGTGTTGCCGACGTTGCCCGTGCCGTTGTCGCGCGCGTCCACGCCGCGGCCGGTGGCCATGTCCGTGCCCGTAGGTCCGCCGATGGAACCGCCGGCTGGCGCGCCGCCGTTGATGTATTGGAGGTTTCCAAACTCGTGGTTGTCATAAAGCGTATAAACGCCCTGACCCGCATAGAGCGGCTGGAGACCAGCCTGCCCGCCGGTGTTCACCGGCAGGAAGTTCTCGCGATACTTCTTGTTGTAGTCATCAAACAACTGCTGCCTCGTGGCAAACGTGGTGCCCGCTACCGGCACCCCGTTGAGGCTCAACGAGGAACCGGACAGCGTCACGGAAGGCGAGTTCGTGTAGGGCTGACCGATGGAGGCGTTGGTCAGTGCACTGGCATTCTCATACATCGTGTCGCCAAGGTCAGGCCATCGTTGTCCCCACTGAACGCGAAGCGCACCGGGGCCGCCGCGTTCGGGGCCGGGGCTGTCTTGAATGTGCCGATGCCGGTCGTGTTTACCCCGTCCGTGAATCGGTAATAATAGCGCGTCGACGGCTGAAGCTGCGTGACCTGCACCTTCACCGTGTAATCATTTGTGGCGACCGTCGTGACGAGGAAGTTGAACACCCCGGTATTGAACGTCTGGTCCGTGGTCAACTGCGCGAAGAGTTGGATGGCCGCCGGCGCGCTGGTATCCACCGCACGCGTCCAGAGCGTGACATCGGTGCTGGTCGCGTCGCCGGCTGCGTAGCCGAGGAACATGGGCGCGGCGATGGACGCTGTGGGGCTGAGCAACAAGCTGCCGGCCAACGCGGCCAACAGGGTGGACTTGAGCCGTGCCTTCACGGCCCGGGTTTTTAATATGGATTCGGTGTTCATATTTGGGTCAGTATCTCTCTGGTGTTCTGTGTTGTCGGCTCGCCGGGTTGACAGTGTCTCGGCCAACCTGCTTTGAACCAATGCCATGCTGATTATGGTGCGTGTCGTTACGGACACACGGCGGTCAGGTGAAGAGCGTGCAACTACCGCCTCGCGTTGCGGTTCGATCGTGAGTGCGATAAATGCTCGGCCCAAGCCCTTCAGCCCGCGCGATGTGGTGACGCGCGTGACGGAACTGCTGAAGCAGTCACGCCCGGGCACGGTGTAGCCGGCGTGAGGCAGTGCGTGCCGACCGCATTTCACCCAACTGTTTCCCCGCCGCCACGCATCCGACACCCGGCGCGCGCACGTTGAAAAGAAACGTGCCATGAAGAAGGTTATCATTCTCACCGCAGGCTTCGGCGAAGGTCACAACGCCGCCGCGCGCAATCTCCGCGACGCCCTCGAACTCATCGAGCCGGCCACCCAAGTCGAGGTGCTGGACTTGTTCGAGAGCACTTACGGTCGGCTCAACACCTTTGTGAAGCATGCGCATCTCGGCGTAGTCCGCTACGCCCCCACGCTCTGGCGCGGCATCTTCTCGTTGCTTGACCACGTGTCCGTGGCGGACAGCGGCCTCACGGGCCTCACGCGCCTGCGCACCGCGCTGGGCGACGTGCTGCGCGTGGCGCAGCCGGATTGCGTCGTCTCCACTTATCCCGCCTACGCGCCGGTCATCAAGGAGCTCTTCCGCGACCATTCGGAGAAGCCGTTCCGCTTCGTGACCATCGTGACGGACTCCATCTCCGTGAACGCGGCGTGGCACCGCGCGCCGAGCGATGCCTTTGTCGTCGCGAACCGCCCGACGGCCACCGTGCTGCACCACGCGGGCGTGCCAGCCGAGCGAATCCATGCGTTGGGCTTCCCCGTAAGCCCGCAGTTCGCCGCGCCGGGCATCGTGCCGTTCCCGCTGGCCGAGGACGGCCCCATCAAGCTGCTTTACGTCATCAACCACGGGAAGAAAAAGTGCGGCAAGGTGCTCGACCGGTTGCTGGAGAACGAGCGCATTCACCTCACCATCACCACGGGCCGCGACGCCGAGCTGAAGGCGGAGTTGCAGGAGCGCTTCCGCCACCATGGCGGGCGCGTGCAGGTGCTTGGTTGGACCAACCAGATGCCCGCATTGATGCTTTCGCACCACGTTCTCATCGGGAAGGCCGGCGGCGCGGTCGTGCAGGAAGCCATCGCCGCGCGCTGCCCGATGGTCATCAACCAGATCATCCCCGGGCAGGAGACGGGCAACGCGCAGCTCATCCAGCAGCTGGGTCTGGGCATGGTGGCGGAGCGCAACCGCGAGGTGCCCGGAATCATCGAGGCCGCGTTCGCCAAGCAGGCCCGGCTATGGCACGAGTGGCGGGCCAACCTGATCAAACACTCACACCCGGATGCCGCCTTACGTATCGCGGAACTGGTCTTGAAGCAGTGCAACGACGCCGGTGACTGGTCGAAGTTCGCGCCGGTGCCCAAGCCGCACTTGCTCACCGCCGTGGCACCCACCGCGCCCGCCGTGGTGGACGGCATCGCCGCGCGCCGGGCGTTGCTGTGCGACTTTCACATTCACAGCAATTACTCCGACGGCAGCCTCACTGTGCCAGAGCTGGTGGACTTCTACGGACCGCGCGGCTTTGACTGCATTTGCATCACCGACCATCTCGCGGACCCGCGCCGGGTCATCGGGAAACTAAGCAAGTTGAGCAACCTCGTCCTCGCCGAGAGCCAGCTTGAGGAATACTTCGAAGTGCTGGACCGCGAGCGCCGCCGGGCGTGGCGGAAGTATGGGATGCTGGTGTTGAGCGGCATCGAGTTCAACAAGGACGGCCTGACGAAGAAAAGTTCCGCGCACCTGCTGGGCATTGACATGCAGATGCCCATCGCCTCGGCGCTGGATCTGCCGGAAACCATCGCGCAGCTCCATGCACAGGGCGCGCTGGCCGTCGCGTCCCACCCGCACGTCTTCAAGAGCGAGTGGGGCAAGAACACGCTCTATCTCTGGGAGAATCAGGAGGAATTCGCGCCGCTGCTCGACGCATGGGAGATCGCCAACCGCAACGACATCTTTGCGCCCGTGGGCCTCAAACGCCTCCCCTTCATCGCCAACAGCGACTTCCACAAGCCCAAGCACATTTATTCTTGGAAGACGCTGCTCCAATGCGACAAGGACCCGGACGCCATCAAGGCCTGCATCCGCCGCAACGAACACGTGTCCATCACGCTCTATCGCGAAGGTGGCCTGCTGCCCGTGGTGACGCGCATGGGACAGCCTGCGGGGCCAGCAGAGAAGGGAGCGCGGCCGATGCCCGCCGTGGCGATGCTGCAAGCGGTGAATGGGTAAGCTAGTGAGGGGCGCGGAGAGCGGAGTTTCCCAACCTTCACCCGGACGCCCTTGGTTCGTAACCCAATGCCGCCATTGTGTGCGCGAACGAAACACATATTCGCGTCATGAAGAACTCATCGAAATCCCCGCCCGTTCAACGCGCCTTCACCCTCATCGAACTGCTCGTTGTCATCGCCATCATCGCCATCCTAGCCGGCATGTTGCTACCCGCGCTGGCCAAAGCCAAAGCCAAGGCGCACAAAGTTGCCTGCTTGAGCAACCTCAAGCAGTGGGGCCTGGCGCAAAACCTCTACGTGGAGGAAAATAACAACCGATTCCCTCGCACCAAGATTCCCAACGGCACTCCCGGTGTCGGCGCTGGCTACAATGAGGATTTTCCGAAGTGGTCGGATGCCTCCGGGGCCAACGCCGTGGGACAAGGCACCGATGCGTGGTTCAACAACCTGCCGCGATACATGGGGGAGAAGGCGCTTTACCTCTACCAGCCCAACCCGGCCGGTTACGTCAGCGGCAAGACGGCCTTCAAGTGCCCCACTACAGCGTCGCAGCCCTTCGACCCGGCGGTCATGGCGATGGGCGATCCAGCCACTCCCACGGGCCGCATCCCCTTCAGCTACTCGATGAATTCCAAGGGCGGTGCCGCGAGCCTGCCGGGCGGTGCGCAGGGACAAACTCTGACGGCGGGCGTGGATTTGAGACTGGAGCACGTGTTGAATCCCTCGGCCTTTGTGTTCCTGTGCGACGTCCGCAGCCAGTCCACGGAGCAGCCGTTCTATGGGCCGGCAGCAAACTTGGGCAACCTCATGAGCCCGCAGGCTTACACCTCACGCGCCTCATCCCGGCACGAGAAGGGTTTCAACATCGCCTTCGCCGACGGCCACGCCAACTGGTATAAATACGAATACGCCTGCTCGAATTACAACAACAACGCCAAGTCGGTGGACCCAGGCCGCCCCGACATCCAATGGACCTACGACGGGTCGCTGGTTTTCGGACCCTGAGCTTCCTTCAAAGCCTCGTAGCGGCTCGAAGCCAGCACGAACCAAAACCAAACTTCCGGCGGCGGTCGACAACCTGCCGCCGATTTATTTTGCCACATGAAAATATTGCGCTGTTCCCTGCTGGTTTGGCTTCTCAACTGCGTTGGTCTGTCCGTCTCGGCCGCAGCGGGAGATGACCCGGTCGCCTTTTCCTTCGCGACCGTGGGCGATTGCCGGCACGACCCTGATGCCCCGGACATCATTGCCCAGGATCGCATTTGGTTGCAGAACACCCGGGTGCTAGCCCGGCTGTTACGAGAGATCGAAGCGCAAAAGCCGCACGCACTTTTCTTCAACGGAGACCTGATCTACGGCTACTCCACCAACCGATCCGTGCTTGACCGCCAATACGCCTACTGGCGTGGCATGGTCGCGGGTCTGGCTGAACGCGGCGTCTGCGTGCTGCCCGTGCCGGGCAATCACGAAGTTCAACTAAAGACCAAGCTCCCTAATGGCGACGTCGTGAAGACCGCCCACGAACCCAGCGAGGTCGCGTGGCGTGAAAATATGGGCGACCTCATCCTCGACACCAACCGCTGGCTCGCTGCACACCATGCCGCCCCTACTGCGTGGTCCGTCGAGCACGCGCCGCGAATCGGGCAGGACGGCGTTCAGACGGATCAGAGGCAATTGAGTTATTCGTTCGACTTCGTGCAACTGCACTTCGCGGTCATCAACACCGACGCCGTCGGCGCGGACTCGCACGCCCCCGTCACGTGGCTCGCCGCTGACCTCGCGGCCGCCAAAGCGCGCGGAGTGAAAAGGCAGTTTGTCTTCGGACACAAGATGGCGTTCACCTACCACTACAGCGACAAGAGCAAGCCGAAGGGTTTCGATGTCTTTCCGGAGAACCAACGCGCGTTCTGGATTCTAATGGAGCAATTCCACGCCACCTATTTTTGCGGGCACGAGCACATCTATCATTCGATGCAACCGACGGCGAAGTCCGGTGGCCGCGCGTGGCAGGTCATCGTCGGTGCGGGTGGTTCCCCCTTCGAGGCCGCACCCGGCGCAAGTGCGAACCCGAATGACCGGCAATACTCGTGGGCTCTGGTCCAGGTCCACAACAGTGGTCGCGTGGCGATGGAGGTCTTTGGCTTTGATGAGCACCTTGGCGCGACACACCTTCTGGAACGCATCGAATTAAGCGGCCCGGCTAAGCATTGAGGGAGACTTGACGCGCCGTGCAAGGGCCTAAACGCTCCGCGTGATGCGGTCACACCGCGCCTTCACGCTCATCGAACTGCTCGTCGTCATCGGGATCATCGCCATCCTCGCCGGACTGCTCCTGCCCGCGCTGGCGCAGGCCAAGGGCAAGGCGAAGCAGACGCAGTGCTTGAACAACCTCAAGCAAATCGGCCTGGGCTACATCCTCTACCGCAGCGACAACAACGACCGCTATTGCCCGCAGCGCTCGTGCCCGGACACGCCGGCGGATCCCTTCGGGTTGTCCGCACCCGTGCCCAGCGGGACTTCCGCCGGGGTGCCCGCGCCGACGGGACCGAACGAAATTTGGTGGGCGCCCTACGATCCGACACAAGTGCCCAACGGCGTGCCGGGTGCGGGCTACAAGGCGGGACTGTTGTTCCCCTATGTGTTCGCCACGAACCTCTTCAAGTGTCCGAGCGATCCGCAATGGCAGTCGGGCTACGGGATGAACTACTGCACCGGCGGGCCGGTGGGACAGCCCGAGTCCTTCATCACGCAACCGGCGCAGCGCCTGGCGATCTGGGACCACATGCGCAGCCCCGGTTGCGCAGACTCGACCACTCCGACCCCGCCGCGCACCCCGTGGTATCCCTTCACCAACGCGGCGGCCGCGACGCATTATCCCAGACGGCATCACCTGGCGTTTCAAGGGCTGTTCGTGGACGGCCACGTGGCACTCGTGCGGCCGGAGGAGTTGACGCCGAAGTTTTTTCGCGAGCCCGGGACCGGCCCGGCCATCGCCGCGTATCCCGGGGAGTAGCGGTTGCGATCCCAGTTTCCCCGCTAGGCCCGCCGGACTCAATGAGCGCCGCGATGGAAGTCGAGCACGGCGCGCTGGAGGAGGTAATCGT
Organism: Pseudomonadota bacterium; assembly: GCA_009922615.1. GTDB lineage: Bacteria > Verrucomicrobiota > Verrucomicrobiia > Limisphaerales > SXTU01 > SXTU01. Next base: position 29,648 of record RFVF01000024.1, on the reverse strand, counting down.
ATTTCGCGGACGCCTCGTTGATCTCGGCGCTGGTGAGGTTGAGCTGCGCCTGGCTCAACTCGGTGATGCTGCTGGCCCCGAGCTTGTAACGGGCGGCAGCCAGGTCGTGTGAAGTGCGCGCGTGGGCGAGCAGGTTGGCCGTCAGTTCGAGCCGCGCGCGGGTGTGCTGCACCTTCAACAGCGCCAGACGCACGTCGCGGATGATGTTGTTTTCCTCGTCGCGCACCAAGGCTTCGGCGGCCTGCGCCTTCAGCTCGGATTCGCGCAGCTTGGCAGTGTCGTGGCCACCGTTGAAGAGCGGAAGGTTCACCACGATGCCACCGGCGGCGTAACGATCCTCCAACCGCCGGTCACGCACGGGCATGAGGCCCACGGAGCCAAGCGCGCTGACGGTGGGATAATTCACCGCCCGGTCGGCGCGCGCCTGCGCCGCCGCCGCGGCAGCCTCCGCGCGCAACCGCACCAGCCGCGGTCGTTCCCGCAGAGCCTGGGCCACGAAAGTTTCCGCCGGCTCGGACAGCTCGCCGGGCAGCGGCTCCTCCGCGAGGGCGTAATGGCGCGGCGTGCGCTCGCCGAGGTGCAGCGAGAGCTCGGTAAAGCCGGATTCAAGCTCGCTCTCGGCCCGCGCGACGAGCAGGCGCGCCTCCTCGACATTCACGCGGGCGAAGCTGACATCCAGCTCGGATTTCAACTGGTTGCTGGCCAGCGCCGAAACTTGCTGCAATGCCAGCGTGCGGGTCGTCACCGTCTGCCGCGCGACGCTCAACACGCTCTGCGCCTGCAACGTGGCAAAATAGGCGGCGGTGACTTGCAGCTCGACCTGCCGTTCATAGGTGCGCACGAAGGAATCCTCGGCGTGCGATTTCTGCCGGGCCACCTCGATCTGGCTGGCCGTGCGCCCGAAGTCCGTGAGCAAGTGCGTGGCGTTCAGGCCGATGGCGGCGTGATCGAACACTTGCGACACGCTCAACGAACCTGCGGCGCCGATGCGGGTGTTGACCTGCTCGGACGAGCCGGTGGCGGTGAAGTTCGCCGCGAGCGTCGGGAAGTTCGCTGACTCCGCCACGCGCACGCCGGCGCGCGCCGCCTGCGCCCGCAGATCGGAGGCCGTGATGCGCGGATGGGTGCGCAACGCCAGGGCGCGCGCCTCGGCGAGCGTCAACGCAGGCTCGGCCGCACACGCGACGGGCATGTTCCACTGCAGCGGAAAAGCGGCGAGCAACAGGCAGCAAAAAAACGGACGCACAGTTGATTGCGGGAAATTGACCATCGGATCAAGGCAGCGCCACGGCGGCGCGGCGCGGGTTCTTAGCCCCACCTTCTCGGCCATGCCAGAGCAAATATGCCGCCGGCACGATGAACACCGTGAGCACGAGCGAAACGCTCAGTCCACCGATGATCGCGAGCGCCAGCGGCGCGTAGGCCTCCGTGCCCGTGCCCATTTTCAGCGCCATCGGCGCAAGGCCAAACAACGTGGCGAATGAGGTCATCAACACCGGCCGCAGCCGGACGCGGCAGGCGTTTGCCACGGCCAGCCGCACGGACTGTCCTTCCTCTCGCAACTGCCGCGTGAACTCGACAATGAGGATGCTGTTCGAGACGACGATGCCGACCATCATCAGCACGCCCATGAGCGACATGACGTTGAGCGAAGTGCCCGTGGCCCACAGCGTCACGAGCACGCCGGTCAAGCCGGTCGGCACGGCGAGCAAGATGAGGAACGGATCCACGAACGATTTGAACTGCGCGACGAGGATGAGATAGACCAACACGACGGACAGCAGCAGTCCGACGGCGAAGCTATGGAAGGAGGATTCCATGCCCTGCACCATGCCGCGCACGTAAATGCGCACACCATCGGGCAACGGCGTTTCGGCAATGAGCTTGCGCACATCCTTGGCGAGCTGCCCGAGATCCTCGCCTTCGGGTGCGACAAAGACGTTCACGATGCGCCGGAGCTGGTAATGGTTTACCTCGGTCGGGGCCCGCGTCTTTGTAATCGTGCTGACCGCATCGAGCCGCGTGGGCAGCTTCTGCGCCGCAGCCCGCAACGGAATGGCCTGAATGTCCGCGAGGTCGGTGATGTGGTTCTCGGGATACTGGACGGTGAGGATGTAATCGGTGCCGTTCTTCGGATCCACGTAGTAGCTCGGCGCAATCATCGCGCCAGAGGTGAGCGCCGTGATGATGTTTTGAATGACCTCCTTCGACGACAAGCCCAGCTCGGCGGCCCGCCCGCGATTCACGTCCAGATCAAGCGAGGGATAGTCGATGTCCTGCGGCACGAGCACGTCACTCACGCCGGGCATCGCACGCAATTTGGCCGCAAGGTCGGTCGCAATCGCGTGCGTCGCGTCGAGGTTGGAGCCGGTGACTTGGATGTCAATGGGCGCGGGCAGGCCGAGGTTGAGCACGGCGTCCACCAGGCCGCCGGTTTGCAAATACGTGGAGAGCTGCGGCAACTCCGCCTGCAACACGCGGCGCACCCGGTCCATGTATTCGCGGCTGCCGTGCCGACGCTGCTTTTGCAAGCCGACCTGGACGAAACCCGTGTGCTGCCCGGAATTCGGCGTGTAGATTGCGCTGAAACCCACGTCCACGCCGATGTTCGAGACGATTAAGGCCAGTTCGTCAGGCGGGATTTCGCGCCGGATGAGCGCTTCGATCTGAGCGATGTATTTCTCGGTGATCTCCAGCCGCGTGCCGGTGGGAGCCTTGACGTTGATGACGAATTGACCGGGGTCGGTGCGCGGGAAATAAGCGACCTTCAGCGCAGGAAAAAGGCCAAGGCTCAGGATGAACAGCCCGATGATGAACAAGACTGTGGCGAGGGGGCGCAGCAGCGTGACATCCAACAAACGCTGGTAGCCGCCGAGAAAGCGGTGGAACTGGCGGTTGAACCAAAGGTTGAACCCCTTGTCGTCGCCGTCCGCATCCTCGCCCTGGTGGTGCGATGGCTTATGATGCGGAGCCTTGATGAACTTCGCGCAGAATAACGGCACCACGGTCAGCGCGACGATGTAGCTGGCGAACATCGAAAGAATTACGGCCAACGCCAGCGCTACGAAGAGGAACTTGCTCACGCCGTAGAGCAGTGTAACAGGGAAGAACACCACGACCGTCGTGAGCGTCGCGGCGAGCACGGGCAGCGCCATCTCGCGGCCGCCCTTGTCGGCAGCCACTTCCGGCGTCTCACCGTGTTCGAGGTGGCGAAAGATGTTTTCGAGCACGACGACCGAGTTATCGATCAACCGCGAGAACGCGAGCGCGAGGCCGCCCAGCACCATGGTGTTGATGGTCGCATCGCCGATGGCCAAGGCCATGAACGCCGCCAGTGCCGACAACGGAATGGAGAGAAACACCGCCACCGTGCCACGCAGGCTGCCGAGGAAGACCAGGATCATCGCCCCGGTCAGCAGCAAGCCGATGGCCCCCTCATGGATGAGGTTGCTGATGGCGTCGCGGACAAACACCGACTGATCGAAGAGCACGCGTGTGACCAATTCTTTCGGCACGTCCACCAAGTCACCGAGCGCGCTTTTGATACCGTCCACCACCGCGATGGTGTTGGCGTCGCCGCCCTGTTTCAGAATCGGGAGATAGACGGACTTCTGCTCGCCCACGCGCACCACGTTGGCCTGGAGTTGAAACGCGTCGCGCACATCGCCGATGTCGCCGACGAGCACGGAAGAGTTGCCGACGGTCTTGAGCGGCACCTTGCGCAAGTCCTCCACGTCGCGGACCTGTGAGTTGGCGACGACGTTGTAGTTGAACGGGCCGATGCGCACATCGCCCGCCGGGAGTGTGAGGTTGGCGTCGTTGATCGAACGCAGCACGTCCATGACGCTCAACTGGTGCGCCTCCAGTTTCAGCGGATCCACATACACCATGATCTGCCGGTATTTTCCGCCGAACGGCGGCGGCACGGACGCGCCCGGCACGCCGGCGATCTGATTGCGCACCGCGTAAGCACCAATGTCCCGGAGCTGCGTCTCGCTCAAGCCCTCACCCTGCAGCGACACGAGGCAGACGGGCAGGCTGGAGGCGTCGAACTTGAGCACGACCGGAGGCAGCGTGCCCGGCGGCAGGCGGCGCAGATTCGCCATCGCGAGATTGGCAATCGAACCGGCCGCACTGTCGGCGCTTTGGCCGGATTGGAAATAGATTTTGATCAGGCTGACGCCTGGCAACGAGCGGCTCTCGATGTGATCCACGCCGCTGGCCAGCGTGAAGAACCGCTCGAAGCGCGCGGTGATCTGGCTCTCGATCTGGTCCGGCGGCATTCCGTTGTAGAACGTCGCGACGACCACGACCGGGATGTTGATCTTGGGAAACAAGTCCACCGGCATCCGCACCAGCGTGGTGATGCCGAGCACAACCGTCATCAGACAGACGACGATGACGAAGTAGGGATGGCGTAATGCGAAACGGCTCATTCGGCGGTGAGGGTTTCGACTAATTTAGGTTCCACCTGCTGCCCGAGCTTCGCCTGCGAACGACTGCCGATGAAGACGAGTTCGCCCTCCGCGAGACCCGAGGTAATCTCCACCTTCGCCGCCGTTTCCAGACCGAGTTTGACGGAGCGCTGCTCCAGCGTGCCGTCCTTGAGCACCACCAAAAGATTCGGCTTGCCCGTGCGCGAAACGGCCGCGATGGGCACGGCAATCACCTTGTCCCGGCGATCCAGCGTGAGCGTGACACTGGCAAACATGCCGGGAATCAACATGCCGTCGGGATTCATCACATCCACCTGCACTTCCATTGAGCGCGTCGCCATGTCCACCTCACCCGACACCCGCGCGACGGTGCCGGTGAACGTGCGGTTGAGCTCGGAAACGTTGAACTCCACCGTCTGCCCCGCCTTCACGCGCGCAACATAAGACGACGAAACGGGAAAGACCAGCCGCAGCCGATCCACCGTGACGAGGCGCGCAATCGGAACGGCAGGCGCACTCGGAGACAAGCCACCGCGGATGAGATCACCTACGTCGGCAAAGCGTTTGGTGATCATACCATCGAATGGCGCGGTGATTTTGGTGAACGCCAACTTCGCCTGCAGCCGGTGGATATCAGCGTCGGCCACGGCCACGGCGTCCTTGGCGGCGATGATGCCGGTCCTGGCCACCGCGACGGCGGCGCGGGCGGCTGCTTGCGCGGCTTTCGCCTCTTCGACTTGCGCGGACGTGGTGCGTTCCCGCGCCTGCGCCACATCCAGCTCCTGCTGCGCCACCAAGCCGGGCTGCGTCTTGGCAACCGCCGCCAGCCGCTCGTAGGTCATGCGCGCCTCGGCGTGCGCGGCCTCGGCTCGCCGGATGCCGGCGTCGGTCTTGCTCACCTCCAGCTCCGCGCGGCGCACCTCTTCTTCGGCGCGGGGCACATCGCCCGCCGCGCGCGTGCGGACCGCGTTGGCGCGCTCGATCTCCTCCTTGAACTCGGGAATCTCAATCACCGCCACGACCTGTCCCAGCTTCACCTTGGTGCCCACGTCCACGTTCATCTGCTGCACAAAACCGGCGACGTGCGCGTGCAGGTCGATGTCCTGAAACGGGCGGAACTCCGCATCGAACTTCAACGTGCGCGCAAGATTTGTGCGCGTGGCCTTGGTGACGGCCACGACGGGCAGTTTGGTTTTTGTGGCGATCAGTCGCTTCAGCTCAGGCGGGCGCATGAGCGCCCACGCCGCCGCGCAGACGACGAGGAGCACAGCAAAGGTCCAGCGGCCCAGGCGCCACGGTGGCGGGGCCGGCGCGTCAGTGTTCAAGGACGGAGTAGGATTCATCGGGCTTTGAAGGCATCCGTTTCAGATGGCAGTGGGGAAGAAGATTCATCCAGTTTACCCGTCGTCGGAGTTGCCTTTGGCAGACGTAGGTGAAAACAAGTTCCCCGATGTTCCTCGCTCTCGACCGACACGCTGCCGCCGTGCGCGGTCGTGATCGCTTTCACGATGGAAAGCCCGATGCCCGCACCGCCTTCGGCGCGCGAACGAGCCTTGTCCACGCGAAAGAAGCGGTCAAAGACGCGCGGGAGAGCCGCCGCGGGAATGCCCACGCCGGTGTCGGCGACATCCAGGCAGGCAGCGCCATCCCGGGCGCTGGTGCGGATGACCACGCTGCCGCCCCGCGGCGTGTATTTGATGGCGTTGTCGAGCAGGTTGACGATGACCTGCTTCAAGCGGCCGCGGTCGCCTTGCACCGGCACTTCGCCCGCCGACTCGCAGGTGATGGCAATGCCCTTGTCCTCGGCAAGCAGGCTCATCTGCTCGGCGGTGGTGGCGGCGAGCCGGGCCAAATCGAAAGTCTTCCACTCCGCTTGCGCTACGCCCGCATCGAGCCGGGACAGGGCGAACAGCCCTTCAACAATCTTCGCCAGCCGCTCGACTTCCTCCAGCACGCTGCCGATCCGCTCCTGCAATTCCGGCTCGCCATCGGCTTGCTGTGCGATGACCTCCAACTCACCGCGCAACACGGTGAGCGGCGTGCGCAACTCGTGCGAGGCATCGGCGAGGAAACGGCGGTTGTGCTGGAAGGCCCGGTCGAGCCGCGTGATCATCTGGTTCAGCGCGAGGGAGAGCCGCTCCAATTCGTCACCCGTCTGCGGCACCGGCAGACGTCCGCCGAGATTGTGCAAGGTGAGTTGCTCGGCGCTGCGGACGATCTTCTCCACCGGACGAAACGCGCGGCGCGAGAGCACGAACCCACCACTTGTCGAGACGAACAACACCACGGGCAACGCCACCAGCAGGATCAGGAGAAAATCGCGCAGCAGTGACCGAACCGGCGCGAGCGACGCGCCCACCTCGACCAGCCAAGTGCCACCGACTGCGGGCACGGGCACAGTGGCGACGAGCAGTTCCTGATCATCCTCCAGCCGTTCGATCCGCGTGGCCCGACTCTTCAGCGGACGCAGCGGTTGTTCAACTCCGGCGCGTAGCTCTCGCGCACCTCGCGCACGACGTGTTCCTCGCCGAGTTGCGCGACGCGCGCCACCAGCGTCTCGGCGATGACCACGGCGCGCTTGGTTTGAGTGTCGCGTAGATTTTTCTCCAGATGATGCCGCACACCCAGATACATGAAGCCACCCAGCAGCACGAACACCACCGTGATGACGCCCGCATACCACACGGTGAGCTGGAAACTGATGGAACGGGGATTCACGCCGCCGCCTCTCCGAGGCTGTAGCCTACGCCGCGCACGGTGCGGATGAGTTTAGTCGGAAAGGGATCATCGACCTTGGCCCGCAAATGACGCACGTAAACATCCACGATGTTCGTCAACCCCTCGAAGCTCTCGTCCCAAACGTGCTCGATGATCATCGTGCGTGACAGCACGCGCCCGGCGTGGGCCATGAGATACTCCAACAAGGCGTATTCCTTGCCAGTGAGTTCGATGCGCGTTCCCGCGCGGCGCACTTGCTGCGAAAGGCGGTCCAACTCCAAGTCCGCCACGCGCAGCACGCTGCTGCGCACCACCGGGCCGCGGCGCAACAGCGCTTTGACGCGCACCGCCAGCTCGGCGAAGGCAAAGGGTTTGGTCAGATAATCATCCGCGCCGGCCTCGAAATTCTCCACTTTCGTGGCCGTGTCGTCCTTCGCGGTCAGGACCAGCACCGGCACCTCGGGCAACTGCCGGCGGATGCGCTTTAGCACTTCGGTGCCGCTCAAGATCGGCAGCATCAGATCGAGGATGATGACATCGTAGCTGTAGCTCGCGGCAAACTCGCAGGCGCTCTGGCCGTCGTAGGCGAGGTCCACGGCGAACCGCTCCGCGCGCAAACCGCGCGAGACAAAGTCCGCGACCTTCCGGTCATCTTCAGCAAGCAACAAACGCATTTGGTCTGGGACGACAGCGTCAGGCGCACAAATTAACGGCTTCCGAATGAAACATTAAAAACCGTTCAGGAAAGCCTGAGGCACTTGTCTTAGGTGACTGGACGAGCGTAAGGGTTAAAGCATGAATACACCAGCCGAAGATCATTCCGAGCGCGACTACTTTATCACCCTCGGAGTTTTTTCCCTAGCATTGGTGGCGTTTGTCGTCGCCCACCGGGAGCCAGCCCCCTTCGAACCGACCGTTGAGCGCATGGCTGCGCGACTTGGAGGCGACGGAACCCTACCGTCGCACCACTGCCGAGGCGACCGTGCACCGGATGGGCGTGCGCATCGTGCCAGCCTTGCTGGCGCGGATCGAGTCCAGCAATCCCGCGGAGCAGTCACGGGCCGTTCTCGGGTTTGAAGCACTCGGAGATGAGGGGCGCCACGCCCTGCCCTCGTTAATGAAGCTGCTGGAAATCAAACGAACCTCATTCCCAGCGGCGCGCTCGATTGCCGCCATCGGGCCGGTCGCCGTGCCGATTCTCACCAATGGTCTAACCAGCCCGGTCACCTTCATCCGTAACAACTCGGCTCGGGCACTGGGACGGTGACGGACGGAGGGCCGAGTGGCTGTCCCGGCGCTGGTCAGAGTCCTGAACGACGAGGATGACGACTTGCGCTACTTTGCCACGCGGGCATTGGGCAACCTCGCTGCAGAACCCGGTCAGGCGGTGCCCGCGTTGGTGGACCGACTGGCTGACCCAAACGTGGAAGTTCGCAGAATCGCCGCCCGCTCGCTCGGCCAGTTTCATGGTCACGCCAGCGGAGCCGTGCCCGCCCTGCGCCGGGCGCTTAACAAGGACGAGGAATCGGTAAAGCTTACCGCCGCATTTGCGCTTCAGGAAATCTACCCTGCCATCATGCGTGACGGGGCAACACCGTCGCACACCAGCTCCACGACTGCACCGTTACCATGATTGGCACACGGGTTAAACAACAGAGCGCCGGCGACTTCACCAGCCTCCGTCGTCCCCATGTTCATTGGGCCCTCTTCTTTTTCTGCGCGCCAGCGGCGTTGCTGACCGTTTCCCGCACGGTCGGGATGCTCCGGCCTTGCGTAATGCTCTCGGCATCCAGGGTGAAGTTCAGGTAGGCGAGGCACATTTCATCGGTGGTCTGCTCGCCCCAGCGGACAGGCTGCGGCGGGGAGTGCGGGTTGCGCGGGTTGGCGGCGGAGTTGTCGTAGCGGGCAGCAAGCGTGACCTTGGAGCCACGGGGCAGCCGGACCGGCTCGCGAAACACATAACTACTCTGCCAGTTGAAGTCCCAGTCGGGCACGTGGACGAGCGGCAGTTCCTGACCGTCGGGCAACGTGGCGAAGACCTTGATGTCACGGCCCAGCAGGTGCATGTGGGGCAGCACCGCGTGCAAAGTGACGGCGGCGGGCACAGGAATCGAGGCGGTGGTGGTGTAGTTGTCGTCGCCAGCGGGGATGTTGATGCGGCTGGCCAGTTCGGAGCGGCGGAGGCGCTTGTCCACGGGGCTTTTGGCAAAGTAGAGGCCGATCTTCGTGCGGTCGGTCTCGGGCTTGCCGCGCAGGTTGTAATGGATTTCCAAGACGACGTCGGCGTTCTTCGGCACGTTCATGCCGATGCCATCGGGAAGGCGGCGGGCGACGTTGCCGGGGGCCCAGAGGCCGATGAGGCCGGCGGAGACGAAGCCCTGGCCGCGCTTGCGATAGCCGGGGCCGGGGTCTTGTGCATCCAACTCGCGGGCCTTGCCGGAAACATCCAGATGCACGAGGACGTGATGCACGACGCGGCGGTTGCCGGGATGCACTTCCACGGCGGAAACCCAGCAATCCTCCGTGAAACCAGTCGGAATGACAAAGTGCTGATATATATCGCGGCCCTCCGCAGGAACGGTGAAGGACTCGGGCATTTCGAGCACGAGGTCGGGCTCGCCATTGCGCCAGCCTTCGGGGAACTTCGGCATCGCGGGCAAATCGGCGGGGTTGCCTTCTTTCGCGCCCTCGGCCGCCCACTGTTTGATGACGCCGACCTGGTCGTCGGTGAGGCGGCATTCGTCCAGATACGCCGGGCCCGGCTCGGCTTTCCACGGTGGCATGACGCGTTTCTCGACGACGCTGGCGATGGTCTGGGCGCGCTTGGCCGTCTCGGCGTAGCTCGTGAGTGAAAACGGCGCGACCTCGCCCGGGCGATGGCACACGGTGCAGTGGTTGAACACGATGGGGGCGACGTCCTTCGCGAAGGTCAAGGTGTTTACAGGGCGCGGCGCGTAGGCGAGGGGCTTGGGCCGGGGGTTGGATTTCGCACGTGGCCCGGCGAGCACAGCGTCGAGTGCGTTGCGCAAGTCGTGCTGCGTGACGATCTGGCGGCGCTGGCCGAAATCAGCGAAGAGGTTGTTGATGCGCCCGCGATAGAGCGGCTTTCCGTCCGGGCCGAGGAGAAAGGCTTGCGGCGTCTTGGTCGCGCCCAGAGCTTTAACCAAAACGTGTTGCCCATCCAGCAGCACCGGGCACTGGAAGGCAAACTCTGTGGCGTGCTTCCGGGCTTCCGCCGATGAAAGGTCGCGATCCGCATGAACGAGGAAAAAACCGACGCGCTTGGCGGAGTAGTCGGCTACGAGGCGGTTGATCTCAGGAGCGAAGGCGTTGGCGATAGGGCAATCCGGCAGTGTGAAAATAATGACCGTGGCCTTGCGACCATCGGCGCGGAGCGGGTAATGCAGCTTCCCGGCGATATCGGCGATGGGTGACGACTCAGCTAATCCCGTCACAACCAAGAGCGCCACAATCAAGCAGGCCATCACGCAGCGGCTCACTTCTCGCCCTCCTTCAGACTTTTGGGCTCACCCTTCGGGGCCGGTGGCGAGTTGAACGGGCCAGGGCCTTTCGGCGGCGGGCCTTTGGGGAACGGCCCTTTCGGGCCGGGTTGGCGGTAGCGTTCGCGCATTTCCTGATTCACGCGGGCAAACTCTTCGCGCTGCTCGGGTGAAAGTTCGTTGGCGATCTCATCCTGAGCCAGCCGGATCACTTGGAACGTGCGGCCGGACATCTCGGTGCGCAGGTCCCACATCTCGCGCCCAGTGCGCTGGAGTATGGGACGGATGCGTTCGGCCTGCTCGGGGGTGAGCCGCAGACGGCGTTGATACTCGGTCAACATGCTCTGCGACATCCGCTCAGGGTTGGTGCGGGTTTCGATGAAGCGTTTCACCACCTTGAGGGTGATGGCAGTGCCCGTCGCCGCGCCGAGCAAGAACAGCGCGATCAACGCGAGGATGACCTTCCAGTGGCGTAGCCAGCTCATGGCTCGAAGAGGGGATCAACCGTGGCGTCCGCCACGGTGTATTGCTGCGTCCAGCCCGGCGTGGCCACGTCGTAACTCAGGAACACCACGGCAACCATGAGCGCCCCCGCGACCACGAGGCTGCGGAGGGAGAACACCTCCAACACATCCCACGTGGAGGGGACAGGCAGCTCGCCCTTGGCCCATCGCGCGGCAACGCGCGTGGCAAAACCGAAGGGCGCGGAGGTCTCCGCAGATTGCGGAACCTGCCGCGCGAGGCGGACGAGTCTCTGCCAATAGTCGTGCGGGTCATTCATGGCGTTTGGATTTTTCCAGTTGTTCAAGTTGCTTGCGCAGTTTGCGGCGGGCTCGGAAGGCGCGGACTTTTACCAGCGTCTGGCTCCAGCCCGTCTGCGCGGCGATTTCAGCGACAGGCCGTTCTTCCAGATCCAACAGCCGGACGACGAGCTGGTCTTCCGCGCTGAGGGTCTGCATCAGTTTGTTGACTAGCTCGCCGGCTTCCGCCGTGTGCGAGGGATGAGGTTCGTGTCCGGAGTGAAGAATCGCATCCAGCATCTCGGCTTCGTTTTCGGACAGGTCCGCCCAGCGCCACTCGGGTCGCCGTTTTTGCGCCCGCAACCGGTCGAGGCAAGTACTCACGGCCACGCGCGAGACCCAGTGCTCCAATGGCACTTCGCCCCGATACTGCGCGACGTTCGCAAACATCTTCATGAAAATTTCTTGCGCCAGATCTTCTTCATCGAGCCGGCGCGGCAGGTGCGCCCGGACGATTTTGATGACCAAGGGGTAGAGATGCTCCACCAGCGCACGGGCGGCGTCCTCATCACGCTCGCGCACGCGCGCCAGGCACACCGCGACATCCAAGCCGGGCTGCTCACCCATAGATCAACTGGACCAGTAACCAGCACAGGACTGGTGACGCCCCACAGCCTAGCCGGTTACGCCCAACCCGATGAAGCGGGAAATTATTCTCATCCTCCTGCTCATCCTCCTTCTCCTACTCAAATTGAGTAGGAGAAGGAGGATGAGCAGGAGTAGGAACTGGAACAAAAAAAGGCGGGCTAGCCATCAAGGCCAGCCCGCCTGCAAGAGAGAACTGCGATTAGCGCTGCGCGGTTTTGGCCGACACATCGAGGCAGGCACCTTCCTTGGTGCTGCGGACGTAAATGCGGCCGTTGCTCACAACGGGCGTGGACCAGCACTTGCCGGCAACAGCCTTGGCGCGGCTGACTTCCTTGTAACCGGCCGGAGTGGCTTCCACCACGACGAGTTCACCCGCGTCCGAGAGCGCGAGCACGTTGTTGCCAACGAGGATTGCATTGCCCGGGCCAAAGCCAGCATGGGTCCACTTAACCTTCCCGGTGGCCAGTTCGACGCACTTCATCGGGCCGGAGCCGTATTCCTTGAACTGGAACATGCCGTAGAGATGACCATCCTTGTAAACCGGCGTGCTCCAGTGGTTGGCCACGGCGTCGGGACCGGCGTGGCCGGGAACGAACCATATCTCCTCCGCTTTGAAACCGGCACCGTCCTTGGAGATCCGCGCCGCGCCGCCACCCACGCCGTAGCCGGCCGAGCAGAAGACGAGGTCGCCCGCCACGATGGGCGTCATGGCCGTGGAGACGGCGAACTTGAACGGACGCTTCCACAGCAGCTTACCATCCTTCGCATCCACGGAGACGAGGCCGCTCTTGCAGAAGAAGATGACCTGTCGCACGCCGTGAATGGTCGCCGCGACGGGCGTGGAGTGCGTGATGGTTTCATCATGGGCTTTCCAAGCCACCGCACCGGTCTGCTTGTTGAAGGCAATGATGGATTGTCCCGCGCCGCCACCGGCGACGTAAACCAGGTTGCCTTCGATCAACGGTGAGGCGGCGTTCTGCCAGCTGATGTTCCGGCCCGCGAAGTCCTTCATCAGGTCCTTCTGCCAGGCGACCTTGCCGGTCTTGGCATCGAAACAGCTCAGGACGAGCTTCGCCGACAGCACATACACCTTGCCGTCGCTGACGGTCGGCGTGGAACGGGGTCCGTCGCCGCCTCCGTTGTCCTTGGTGCCCGCCTGACCGCCATCACCGAGCTTGAGCGGCCCGAGGGGAGCCATCCATTGTTCTTTGCCCGTGTTGGCATCCAGCGCCACGCAAACTTCCTGCGCGCCGCCCTCGACCTCGCGCATCACCAGCGTAAAGGCTTGGCCGCCGCTCACCGTGAACGAACTGAATCCGTCCGGCGTGGGCGTCTTCCAGAGCGCCTTGGGCCCGCCAGCGGGCCATTTGGTGGCGATGGCTTCGGTGGTCGAACCATCCAGGTTCGGGCCGCGATACTGCGGCCAGTCGGCGGCGTGGGCGAGCGTCGCCGCCGCGAGGGTGGTAGTCAAAGTGCAGGCAAAAATGTGTTTTGTCATGGCGGGGACGGACGATAGGTAAGGAGTTGAAATTCGCAATGCCGAAACACACCCTAAAATGGGTCACATGACGGCAACCGCTCGGCTCCGCCAAGGCCGAGCGCGATTGCAGCTTGGCTTGAGTCCGCCGGTGTCAAAGCGCAGCGGAGTAGAAAACTCTCGAGATTTGCCTCGTGGTCTCGCACTTGACGGCCCCGCGTCCGCGCTCGACGCTCAGCCCCGCTTCCGACATGAAAGTCCTGTTCCGTTGCCTTGCCCTGTGTTGCCTGCTTGCTTCGTTTGCGCGGGCACTGGAGCGCGTGAAGTTCAATCACCCCGGCCTCACCGTGGATCTCGGCGTCGGCTTATGGGCATGGCCCGTGCCGGCGGACGTGCGCGGGAATGGTCACTTCGATCTCTTCGTCGCGTGCCCGGACAAGCCGTTCAACGGCGTGTGGCTCTTCGAGACTCCCACCGGCGACACGGCGAAGAATCCTTTCCCCATTTTCAAAACCCCGCGCCGACTCAGCGCGGCCGTCCACTACGTCACGCCTTCCTACGTGGACGGCCGCGTGCGCGTGCTGTCGCCAGCGACTGAGTATCCCGACTTCCTGACCACAGGGCTGGCGAAGTCACTCAAGCTCGGACTGCCCGCGAACATTCATACGAATCTTGTCAATCCCCAGGCCACCAAGGGCCCGCGCATCCGGCACAACCAGTGGCGTTACGTGGACTACGACGGCGACGGCGCGCTCGACCTCGTCGTGGGTGTCGAGGACTGGAGTGATTACGGCTGGGACGATGCATGGGATCGCACCGGCAAGTGGACCAACGGCCCGTTGCACGGCTTCGTTTACTGGCTCAAGAACCTCGGCACCACGGCGCAACCGCGTTACGACACGCCGCGCAAGGTCGAGGCCGGCGGCGTGCCGGTGGATGTGTTCGGCTGCCCCTCGCCAAACTTCGCAGACTTCAGCGGCAGCGGAAAACTCGACCTTATCTGCGGCGAGTTCCTCGACGGCTTCACCTTCTTCGAGAACATCGGAACGCGCACGCAGCCGCGTTACGCGCCGGGCCGCCGGCTCAAACTACCAGGCGGGCAGCCGCTCACGATGGACTTGGAGATGATTGTCCCGGTCGCGTTCGATTGGAACAAAGATGGCCACCCGGACCTCATCGTCGGCGACGAGGATGGACGCGTCGCGCTGCTGCTCAACACCGGCAAGCTCGCTGCCGACCGCACGCCCCAATTTCTCGCGCCGCGCTACTTCCAGCAGGAGGCCGACGACCTCAAGTGTGGCGCACTCGCCACGCCCGTGGGGATTGATTGGGACGGCGACGGCGACATCGACATCATCTGCGGCAACACGGCGGGCTATCTCGTCTTCTTCGAGAACCTCAGCGGCCCCGGCGTGGAGCAACCCAAGTGGGCCGCACCGAAAATGCTCGAGGCCGACGGGAAGGTCATCCGCTTCATGGCCGGACCGAAAGGCAGCATCCAAGGCCCCGCCGAGGCGAAATGGGGCTACACCACGTTGAGCGTCGCGGACTGGGACGGCGATGGCTTGCCCGACCTGATCGTGAACTCGATTTGGGGAAAAGTGGTTTGGTTCAAAAACATCGGCACCCGCAAATCACCCAAGCTCGCCGCCGCGCAACCGATCGAAGTCGAGTGGGACGGCCCAGCACCGACGCTCGCGTGGGGCTGGCTGCGGCCCGAGGGCAAGGCTCTGCTGACCCAGTGGCGCACGACACCCTTCGCGGTGGATTGGAACCGCGACGGCCTCACCGACCTCGTGATGCTCGACACCGAGGGCTACCTCGTGTTCTTCGAGCGCACGAAGCGCGACGGCCAACTCATTCTCCTCCCGCCCAAGAGAATTTTCTGCGACGAGCAAGGTCAACCGCTGCGCCTCAATTCCGGTGCAGCTGGCAAAAGCGGTCGCCGCAAACTGTGCGTCGTGGACTGGGACGGCGACGGCAAACTCGACCTGCTGCTTAACGGCGAGAACGCGAACTTCCTCCGCCAGGTGGCCGCGCGCGACGGCAAATTCTTCTTCAAGGACATGGGCAAGCTCGCCGACAAAAATGTCGCCAGCCACGACGTCAGCCCAACCGTGGTGGACTGGAATGGCGACGGCATCCCCGACCTGCTCGCAGGTGCGGAGGACGGCCATTTGTATTACTTGCGCAATCCACGCTCGGCAAAAGCCCCGTGAACACAAAAGCAGCCAGCAGCTGGCGACCGGCCTATCCCGAGCGCCATGTCAAGTTCCGCAGCAAGAGTGGCGGCTGTTTGGCCTTCATCCTCTTGATTCCGCTTGGCTTCGCTGCCGGGTTCGTCTGGGCCCTGGCGCTCAGCCCTCGCGACGTTTCTTCATGGTTTGGCTTGGGGTTGTCCACGTTGATTCTTGGGGGCTGCTGTTATGGGGCCTTCGTGGACAGCCGGATCATTCGGATTATTCCGATGTATGAAAAGCACCTGGCCGGGGTCGAGACGTTTCTCATCGGCCATGCACTCGCACGAAATTGGGGCCACCTCGACCGGCTGGCGACTGCTCAGGGAGTTCGACCACTTTCCGACTTCGGCTTTAACGACCCGCTCGAAGGCGAGACGGTCATCTGGCACTCTGCTGCCGAAGTGCTGCCCACAGTGCGAACGCTCGTCGCCGAAGTTGCGAAGGCGCCAGTCGTCGTGGACACTCCTGACGCTGTGACTGGCGAACTCAAACGCTGGGAACACGCGTTCGCTTTGGCCCAAGCGCAGAACATCAGACTAGCCCTGTTGGTGGAAATCGGTGACAGCACCAGTGGACAAGTCTGGGAAATTCGCAAAGGCCACATCTGAAACGACTCGCTTTCCCGATATGCTCGTTTACGAAACAGCACCATGATGCTCATCCGCACGCGCGTTGCCCCCAGTTCGATTCACGGCATGGGGCTGTTCACCGTCGAGCCAGTGGCGAAGGGCACGCCAATCTGGCGCTTCGAGCCGGGCTTTGACCGAGCCTTTACCCCGGAGCAATTCAACGCACTACCGCCACGCGCACGCGATCACATCCGCTGGTTCAGCTACGTAAGCGAAGCCGATGGACACCGCATCCTGAGCGGCGATCACGCGTGCTTCATGAATCATTCGCCCGAGCCCAACACCGGCACACTCCCTGATTCGACGACTCCCGTCACGACGGTGACGCTCCGCGACCTCGCGGCGGACGAGGAAATCACGTGCAACTATTTTGCGTTCGATGCGGAGGCTCCGCAGAAGCTCGGCTTGCAGCTTGCCTGAGGAAAGTCAGCGCAGCTCGATGCCCACGGGGCAATGGTCACTGCCCATCACTGCCGGGCGAATGAAGGCGGACTTCAACTTCGGTCGCAACGCAGCACTGATCAGGAAGTAGTCAAGCCGCCACCCGATGTTCCGCGCGCGCGCGCCGCCCATTGGGCTCCACCAGGTGTAATGTCCCCTGCCCAGCTCGAACTCGCGGAACGTGTCCACAAAACCAGCGCCCACGAAGGCGTCGAAGCCCGCGCGTTCCTCCGGCGTGAAGCCGTGGTTCTTCACGTTCGCCTTAGGATTCGCAAGGTCGATTTCGGTGTGTGCCACGTTCAAGTCGCCGCACCAGATGACGGGCTTGGTCTGTTCCAACTTCTTGAGATACGCGAGGAAGTCCCGATCCCATTGCTGGCGATATGGGAGTCGCGTCAACTCGCGCTTCGAGTTGGGCACATACACGTTCACGAGGTGGAAGTTTGGATACTCAGCGGTGATGACGCGGCCTTCCCGATCGTGCTCAACGATGTCGATATGGTTGATGACCTTGAGCGGTCGCTCCTTCGTGAAGACCGCCGTGCCGCTGTAGCCTTTCTTCTCCGCGCAGTTCCAATACGTCGTGTAGGTCGCGGGCCAGAGCTGTTCCACGTCGTCGGGTGTGCACTTGGTTTCCTGGAGGCAGAGCACGTCCGGGTTTTCCTCCGCAAGATAGGCGAGGAAGTTCTTCTTCAGCACGGCGCGCAAGCCGTTGACGTTCCAAGAAATCAGTTTCACGAAAGGCGACGCTAGCGATCTTCGGTGCCGTTGGCGAGCCGCGCCTGTGCTGGCGAGCCGCAATCGCCGTTCCGCGTGTCCACCCAGCTGGCTCGGCTTTCGCGCTTTGCAAAGGCGGTGCTATGAGCATCAATCTGCCTGCGCCCGTAATGACAACTCCGTTCCAACCCAAGCTAGGCTTCGACAACTATGCGCTCCGCTCGCTCGGCTGGAAGGCCAGGCAAATTCTCATCCACGCCGCAAAGCTCAAACTAGATGCGGTGCTTTTCTCGGATTTCGACGTGTATGAGTCGCTCGCGGACGACCATCTGCGCGATCTGAAGCTCCGCGCGGACGACCTCGGCCTAACGGTATACGCCGGCATGTTAAGCATCTGCCCGAGCTCGGTGATCTTCGATCCCCGCCGTGGCACAGCGGAGGAGCAATTGCGCCTCTGCCTGCGCATTGCCAAACGGCTCGGCTCGCCCGTCGCACGCTGCGTGCTGGGCAAAGTGGATGATCGGCGCAGTCCCGGCGGGATCGCAGCCCGCATTGCCGAGACCATCGCCGTGCTGCGGCAAGTGCGAACCGAGGCGCTCGACGCGGGCATCAAAATCGCGATCGAAAACCACGCAGGCGACCTGACCTCGATCGAATTGCTCGAACTCATCGACATCGCCGGGCGCGATTTCGTGGGAGCGACACTCGACACGGGTAATGCGTTGTGGGCCTTGGAGGAGCCGCTGGCAGCACTCGAAACGCTCGGACCGGTCACGGTCTGCACGGGCATCCGCGACTCGCATCTATGGGAGACGCCGGAGGGCGCGACGTTGCAATGGACGGCGGTGGGCGCGGGATTGGTGGATTGGGCACCGTTCTTCCGCCGCTTCGCCGAGCTATGTCCGCAAGCCCCCGTAATTCTGGAAACAATCACGGGCCGGCCCATTTTTCTGCCCATGCTGCGGGACTATTTTTGGGATGCCTATCCGCGCGCCACGCCGCAGACGCTTACGCGTATGTTACGGCTGGCGCGTGAAGGCGAGCCACGCGAACCCTTCACGCCCCCGCCGGGAACCGACGGACTGCGCGCCGAGCAGGAAATGCAACTGGCCGAACTGGAACGCAGCATGCGCCACTGCCGGAGACTGTTCGGGAACCTGAATCCGTAGCCATGTTCGTGAGAACATGGCTGCCCGTCTGATCGAATCGACACCCACGCTCTCACGAGGATTGCCACAGAAGTCACACTCCCCGCAGAAAGCGCATCCAAGAATCGCCGTGCTTCATCGTCTTGCGTTCATCCCACCGGGGCGGGATTTCGAGCGTGTCGCGCTTGGCGTGGCCGAGGATGAAGAGGCCGCCGGGCGCGAGCAGCTTCGGCAAATTCACGTCGTCGAGGAGCCGCTGGGCGAAGGACTCGGAGCGTTTGCCCACGTTCTTCTCGCCGTAGGGCGGGTCGGCGAGGATGAGATCGAACGCCGCACTGCTGGCGACGAGTTGCGGCATCGCGACAAACACATCCTGCACCCGCAGATGAAATTTCTCCCGAGGTAAACCGGCGTCCGCCACGTTCTGCTCGATGAAGCGCGCGTGGCGCGTGGCTAGCTCGACACAAACGGCATCCGCCGCGCCGCGACTCAGGCATTCCAAACTCAGCGCGCCCGTGCCGCCGAACAACTCCAGCACGCGCGCTTCCACGACACGTTCGCCGAGGCTGTTGAAGATCGCCTGCCGGACCAGATCGGGCGTGGGTCGCACGTCGAGGCCCTTGGGGGCTGTGAGCAGGCGGTTTGCGGCCGTGCCGCCGATGATACGCATGGAGGCGAGCCTGCCCGAGTGGCCCGGCAATGTCAGCGCGTCAATTCTTGGATCGTGTCGAGGGGCAAGGTGATTTCGCCGAGACCCGCTTCGCGCAGAATCAAACTGGCAGGCTGAATGCTCAATTCCTGCACCTTTAACACGCTCCCGTCGTGGTGGGTGATCTGCAACGGCGGAACGGTGGCCGACGAGCCGCGCACGCAGACCGCGACCAACTCGTCGTTCACGGGAAAGCTGCGGATGCCAAAGAGGACCGAGCTGATCGTGACGCGGGTGCGGTCGCTGCGGAGCAGTTCGCCGTCCACGAACTCACCATTGGCGAAAAGCGCGCCGACGCGGTCGGGCGCGAGGCGTCGGAGCAACGCCGTGGCCTCCGGCTGGAAGACGAGGCGGCTGACGTTCACGAGCGACACGTTCCATTCCCGGCCCAAAGCCGCCCAGCGCACGACCGAGCCGTCAGCTCCGAGGTGGTCACCATTGAGCCGGCTGCCCGACCGAGTCAGCAAGACAGGTTTGGCGGGCGCGACCGCAGTGGAACGGCGGGTCACGCGGACATTCGAGAACGGCACGTTGATCGCCAGGTCCGACTTCGCCCCGCACACTGAAAGCGTGGCAAAAGCACTATCAGGCAACGCAATGATCTCGGTGTCCAGCCGCCTCCAAGCCTCGCCGTCCAGGCTCAACGACGGAATGATTTCCAACTTGTTGCGCACCAGCCGGAGCCACACGCCCTTGCCTTTGATGGCAATGTGTTTCGACCGTTCCTTGCCCGCCGAAGTGCGAGATTGAACGATCACATTTCGGCCGTGCTCCGTGACCAGGCTGACACGCGGACCGGAGCCGTCGAGGCTGGCGAGCAGCTCGATGCCCGCAACCCGGTAGCGCTGGCCCTCCTTCGCCAAGGTGTCGGGGGCCGGCACGAAGGCGACGATCTCACCTTGCTCGCCCAGCGGCTGCCAGGCGCAGAAACGTCCATCGGAAAACCGTTTCTGCGAGCCCGTGGCGGTGACGTGAATGACCTCGTTGGATTGAGTGAAACTGCCCTTGATTCCGAGTGCACCAACGCTTTGCCCGTGCCACTCGACGGACGCGGAATCGGTCGGGGCCGGCTCGGCACGGTTGGAAAAAATCACCCGTCGAACCCGACTCAGAGTCACCCGCTGCGGAGCAGCACTTCCCGAAGTCACGACGAACGCATTGTCCGCTGCGATGACGGTTCCGGTGAATTTCCGGTCGTCAATCGTTTCCAGCTCCCCAGCCTGGAGGTGGACCGCGAACCCAAACCCGACCAGCAGCAGAAGAACCCTGCCCGAGCGCCAGCCGTTCATTTGAACTGGGCGCGGGCGCGCTTCTCGATCAAGGCACGCGCGTCGGCGAGCGATTTTTCGGCGGCGAGTTTCTTCTCGGCTGCCGAGGCGACGAGCGTCTCGGCGCTGGTGAGCGCCTTGCGCTTCACGGCCACTTCAGTGGCCGCGCGATCCGCGGCGGCATCGGCACTGGCCTTCACCTGCCGGAGCTGGGCGCGCTCGGCGGAGAGCTTGTTGTGGACGTTGAACAAATCAGCCGTCTCCTTTTCGAGCAGCTTTCGAGCAGCCTCCAAGTCCTTCACCTTGGCGTTCAACTCGGCTAGTTGCTTCTCTTTCGCCGCCTTCACCTCGACCGCGCGGGCTTCCGCCTGTTTCAAATTCTCCTCGGCCTTGGTGCGCGCTTCCTTCGTGTCACGCGCCACTTTCTCTGCAGTGGCCTGCGCGGTTTTGAGCGCGGTGGATTTCGCAGTCACTTCAGCCACCAGGCGGTCCAACTCCCGCTTCTTCGCCATCTCCTCGCCCGTCAAGCGATCCCGCTTGCCCCGCCACTCCTCGGCGGCGCGGACTTTGGCCTGATGCTCGGTGCTGGCTTTGTCGGCGGCGGTCTTGGCCTCGGCAACTTTTTGGGGCGTGATGGATTTGTCAGCCGCCGCCTTGCGGGCCAGCTCTGCGTGCTCGCGAGTCAGCCGGTCCATCATTTCCTTCGCGGCATCGGATTGTGTCTTGGCCTCGTCGCGCGCGGTCTTCGCCTTCGCCAAGTCGGCCTGCGCAAATTTCCAGCTGCCCTCGGCCTTGACACGCGCCGACTCCGATTGTTCGGCAGCTTGCGCCGCAGCCTTACGCAGCGCCTCGGCATTGCGGTTGCGATTCGCCTCCTCGGACTTGGTGTATTCCAGCTTTTGGCGGGCGCTGGCCACAGCGGCGTCAGCCTGCGCCGCCTCCGTGGTCAATTTCGCCTGCGTGGTGTCGCGCGTCTTGATCGAGGCGATCCACTCCTGGGAACGCTGAGTGAACTCCGCCTTGCGCTTATCGTAGGCTTCCTTTGCCTTGTCGGTTTCGGCGGTCTTCGCCTCCGCCAGTTCGGCGGCTTTCTTGGCTTCCCCACGAAGCGTTTCCGTTTTCGCCTCGGCCTCCTTCAAGTCGTTCCGGGCACGGGTGAGCTGATCTTGGTAGTCGCCGAGCTTGGCCAATGCGCTCTTGAGTACACGGTCGGCTTCGGTGACGGCGTCCAGCTCGGTGCGAATCTTGCGCTCCTCGTCCGCATCCATCCGGGCGCGCTTGTCGTTTTCCACGGCCACAAGATTGCGGACGGACTCCGCTTTGGCCTTCCACTCGCGCTCGGCGGCGGCATCGACCCTGGCGATCTCGGCGTGAGGCGAGTTCGGTCCCAGGCGCAGCGAGGTTGAAAATAAATTCGTGCCACTGCCTTGCTTCAACTCGATCAATTCCTGGGCCGGCACGCGGTAGCCGCGCAACGTCGCGTCGTCGATGGTCAGCCCGTCGCCGGACATTTTAAACTTCTTCACGAGCAGCACCGAGCCGTCACTGGCCTTCACGCGAAAGGTCGGCGAACCGGGTGCCGGCTCGCGCAGAATGACAGCCACCACTTCATAGGTGGCGTCAAAAAACTTCAAGCCGAACAACACGGAGCTCAACTTCACACGACCCCGGTCGTAGCCCTTGAACTCGCCGTCCACGAAATCGCCATTTACCAGCAGGACACCGGCGCGGCCGGGCTCGATCTTCGCCGCCCGTTGCGCGGAGAGGTTTTGGAAAATGATGCGGGCCGCATTCACCGTGGAGAGCGTGAAATCCTTTTGCGCGCCGCCGAACTGCATCGCGGTGTCATCCGCTGTGACGAGCGGTGCGGCGAGGAAGGAGCCGTCCCACGTCACGACGCCGCGATCCAGACCGAGTCGGCGCTCGCCGGAAGCCGACGCGCTCGGAGCGTTCGGAGGGTAGAGGCGGCTCGCCGGAATGACGCCGAGCGGCGTAGAGGGACTGCTCCATTTGAGCTTCGCCATCGCGGGCGGTTTGGCGGAGAAGAACTCAATGGTAAGCGGGTAGAACTGCCCGGCACTCAACGCGGCGGGCTGGCTCACGACGGTGGTGGACTGCTGCCGCCACTCGTCGATGATCTGCCGGTCACCGAGCCACACGCGCACACCGTCGTCCGCCTCGACGTGGAAGGTGTAGTTCTCCGAATGCTGCGCCTGCACCTGCCCTGTCCACCGCACGGAGAAATCCTCCGTGGGCACGCCGGGCGCAGCGGGCTTGTCCGCCCAGTCAAAATTCACCTGTGCGTCGAGCCGCTTGAGCACTTCCCCCGTGCAATCAGGCCGCGAGAAATAGGTGCCCAGCAAGCCGTGCTGCGGCTTGCGCGAGCTGATCTCGGCGGGCCGCGACGGCGTGAGCGCATCGGCCGGGATGGGCAGCTTGCGTTGCGAAGCACTGCTCCAGAGAAGGCGCATTTTGGCCTCCTTGCTCGTGTTGAAGTGCTCGACGCGCAGGTCGTATTTCTGCCCCGCCGTCAGCGGGACAACGGTGCTGTAGAAATCGCCGGGCTGGTCACGCCACTGGTCGAGGATGAGCACGCCATCCAGCCAGAGCTTCACCCCGCCGCCAGTCTCGACGTGGAAGGTGTAACTCTCGGTGAACTGCGCCGCGACCTGCCCGCTCCAACGCGCACTGAAGGACTCCGCCGGAACCTCCGGGACGGGCGCGTTGTTGCCCCAGTCGAAGTCGAGCTGCGGGTCGATGCGCGTGACCGCGCTGCTGCTGTCGAGCTGGGTGCGGCGATAGTATGACGCGAGCAAACCGTGCACGGGCGCGGGGTCGGCAGGCTTGGTGCCGATGGCGGCGTGGAGCTGGCTGCGCGGAACGATGCTCTTGGGAATGCCAGGCCCGGTCCAGGAAAGGCGCACGTGAGCGGGACCGAGATTGTCGTAGTATTCGAGCCGGAGTTCGTAACGCTCCCCTTGCTTGAGTTCGATGTCGCCGGAAATTTCGGCGCCATCAGCGACATGCCAGGCGTCGCAGATGAGGCGGTCGGCCAGCCAGAGTTTAGCGCCGTCATCGGCATCGAGGTGGAAGGTGAACTTCCCGGAGACGGGGGCTTCGAGCTGTCCGGCCCACCGAACGCTGAAATAGTCCTTCTGGACTCCGGCGATGGGCTCGCCGAGTTCCCAGTCGAAGTTGATCGTCTCGTCGAGGCGATGGACCGAGCGATCGGAGAAATTGATCTTCTCGTAGTAGGTGCCGAGCAGGCCATTGCCGCGCCCCTTCATCAAGGCGGCAACCTCGGGCGGGAGGCTGGTGGTCGCGCCGCTGGTAAAGGTGGCATGTTCGATGTTGGCAAGCGGGAACTTCTGCTGCTCGCCGTTGGCCAAAGTGATTTTGACTCCGGCGGGCGCATCGAGCTGGACCGTGCCTTCGAGGAACTTGCCATCGCGCGTGCGAAGCGAGCCGGCGTGGGTGGCGAGGACAAAACCAAGTAAGACAAGGAAAGCCCGCGGAAAACACGAAAGAGCGCGAGTGGGAAAGAGATTGGTCACGGACATCACAGCCAAAAGTTGTGGCGAAAAAACGGTCCGATAAAAGCGATGAGCAACGCCAGTGCTCCTGCCGCAGTCAGCGTCAGGCGATATTCCCACGGCAGCCCTCTAGTGGCCAGCCACCAAGCGGGGAGCGCCAATCCAGCACAGGTGAAACCGATCGTCATCGTCAGGTGATTGGTGTTGAATCCATTCGCACAGCCGCAGCCCAAGTGGTCCACAAACATCCGCTGATGGATGTTCAAATCGGTGTAGGCGAAGCCGACGCCCGCTAAGCCAAACAGAGGCACTGCGACGAGCAACAGACGCGATACGCGGCCAAACGAAACTTTCCCTTCGGCTGAGTCGACTGGCCGGTTGACTGGTTCCGCATTCACTTTGAGACCAAGACTAAGATTAGAATCAAGAGTAAGAGTAGAAGGAGTCGTTGGCTTCGCGATCGTAATCTTGCTCGTAATCTTAATCCTTCCCGCCCTCACCGCTGATACAGCGGGATGTAGTGATACGGCATCGCCAGAATCATCGTGTAAACCGCTGTGCAGAAGGTCGGGCCTACGCCGCCGCGTCCGCGCGCTTCCCAATAGGCCACGTCGCCCTGCTTCACGACTTGCGACATGAGCATGTCCTTCACTTTGGGATACCATTTGCTCCAAGTCTCACCGCCGACCATGTATTGCGCAGAGGCGGCGTAGAAGTTGCCGTAGGTGAACCACTCGTGATCCTCGCGGAGATTGTCGAACAGGTAGGCCGAACCTTTCTTCACCATCGGGTCTTCGTAGAGGCCGCAGACTTGCAGGGAGTAAATCGCCGCCGCCGTGCGCGCGAAGCCGGGGTCTCGTTGCGGCTGGTAGCAGAAACCACCAGTGCGCTCGTCCTGGCAGCGCTTCACGTATTGGACCGCTTCGTCAATGGTGCGCTGCGGGACTTCGAGGCCGCCGTTCTTTGCCGCGCGGATGGCGACAAGCGAGAGCACGGTGACGGAGATGTCGGCGTCTTTAGCAATGGGCCGGTAGCGCCAGCCGCCTTCGTGGCCGGGCTCGGTGGCCTGCGCGCTGATGATGACCTTCACGGCTTTGTCGAGCTTGGCGCGCATCGTCGGGGACTTGGTCTGGCCGTAAAGTTCAGCGAGCGCAATGGTGGCGATGCCATGCGAATACATGTATTGGCCGTCACTGCGCATGTTGTAGAGGCCGTCAGGGCCGATCGAGTCGAGGAGGTAATTCATCCCCGCAGTGACGTTTTTGCCGTATTCGCCCTCGCCGGGGAGATGGCCGGCGGCTTGGAAAGCCATGAGCGTGTAGCCGGTCAGCGCGACCTGCCGTTTGGTTTCCTCGCCGTTAAATCCCCACGCACCCGAAGGCTGCTGCTTCGAGGCCAAGTATTTTAACCCGCCCTTGATGACTGCCTCGGTCTTGGCATCCACGACGACGGTGTCCTTGGGGCGCGCAGCCGAGCCGGGCGCCGCAGCAGCGAAGGCGAGCGGGGGCATCGCACTGAGGAAGACGGCCACCAAGGCAGAATGGAAGGGGAGTTTCACAATAAAATCAGTCGAAGCAGCCGACGCTGGTCACGGGCGGCGAGTTCAAGGAAAGAAGCAGGCAATCTGACACGGCGAAAACCGGGGTTCTCACCGGTCACAAATCCAACGGTCCTGCCACGCGCTCCCCGTCCATCTGGTAGATACCGACGAGATAGCCGTTCTCCCGGATTTCGCCGACATGCAGTTTGCCATAGAGCGTCACCGCCTGGTCCATGATGGGCTTCACGCCCTTGCCAGTCATCTTCACGCTGACCCACTCGTTGATCTTCGGGACGCTGCCGTAACAGCACATCGACTGATCGCGCATGATGAGCAACTCGGTGATAAGACCGCCCTCGACTTTGAGCGGCAGCATGAAGCCCTTCAGCGCGACGCGCTGTTTGTCGAAGGCCTTCACCGCCGCAGGGATCTGCTCCTTCGGCGGGGCAACGGATTTAGCAGGCGCATTCGTCGCGGCAGGAACGTCATCGGGGATGTCGTAAACAAAGCCCGCCAGCCGGTCGAAGCCGACGACCAGAAACTCGCCGTCCTTCTGCACCGCTCCGGGCGCCGGGGCCTTGGCGTCGGTTGCCGCTGGTGCGGCGTTGGTGGGAGCGGCAGGCGCGAGCTTTTGGATGGGGGCACCGCGGACTTCCTTCTTCGGTGCTTCAGCGGCAGTGAGCAACAAACCGCCCGCGACGGCGAGGGTGCAAAGGGACAGAGTGCGTTTCATAATCAACTTACTTGTTGACGGCGGCGGGGGCTTCACCCTTCGGAAAGTTAAATTTCAAAGCAGTGTAAGCCTTGTCCCGCACGGTGATGCTCTTCAACTCGGCGTGAAAAGTCTTCGCCGCCTTCAGCCAGTCCGCCTGCGCTTCAAACTGCGAGGTGTCACCGGCCTTCTCCCCAGTGGCCGCATTGGCGACGGCCTTCAGCGTGAGCGTCTCGGGCTTTCCCCCGACCGTGGCGACCAGCTCCAGCGACTCTTGTGTGATGCGCTGAAAACCGGCCATGTGGGCCTTGAGCACGTAGGCCGTCAACTTGCCCGCCGCGGCATCGAGCACGAATTCCACGTGCGCCTCCTCCTCGCCCAGATCGATCGCCGTGCCGCCATGCGGAGGTTCGTGATGGTGGCCTCCGTGGCCATGCGACGGCTTCGTGTCGCCACTACAGCCGCCGAGACAGGCCAGTGCCAGCGCGGCCAGAAGCGCAGTCAAGGATTTCAATGCCAGACGGTTCACAGACAAGAGCATGCCCGTTTATCGCACAACGCTGGTAAATCACAAGCGCCGGAAAATTTGCATGGGCCAATCCACACCGCATGCTTGCAGCGCGAATTTTTTCCCCGATACTGTCGAACGATTCAGCGCACCGCGCAGTCGAAAGCCAGATGTTCATGACCCGCCACCGCCAGTTGCTCCGCTTGGTGATCCGGACTTTTGTCGGCGTCGGCATCCTCCTTGCGCTGCGTGCCCACGCGGGTTTACGCCCGGATGACCCTGACGAGGTGTTTTTCCGCGAAGGCAAAATCCCCAAGCTCCGCATCGAAATCTCGCCCGAAGAGCTGACCAAGCTCAACAAGGACGCGCGCTCCTTCGTCCGCTGCACCGTGCGCGAAGGGGAGGATTTCCTTTACCGCGAAGTGGGCATTCACCTGAAGGGCGCAGCCGGCAGCTTCCGTCCCGTCAACGACCGCCCGGCCCTCACGCTCAACTTCGACAAGTTCCGCGAGCGGCAGAAATTCCACGGTCTCGACAAGCTGCACCTCAACAACTCCGTCCAGGACGGCATCTATCTCAACGAGCACCTCGGCTCCGTCCTCTTCAACGCCGCCGGCGTGCCCACGCCCCGCATCTCCCACGCCCGCGTCTGGCTCAACGGCCGCGACCTCGGCTTCTACGTGTTGAAGGAAGGCTTCGACACTCAGTTCCTCAAAAACCACTTCGGAAGCAAGGCTGGCAACTTCTACGATGGCGGCTTCTGCGCCGACATCGACCAGAAGAAAGACCGCAAAGTCGGCACCGGCACCAACGACCAGGCCGACCTCAAGGCGCTCGTCGCCGCGAGCCGCGAACCCGATCTCGCCAAGCGCGCGGTGCTCATGGATAAAACCGTGGCCATCGACCAGTTCCTCAGCTTCGTCGCCATGGAACGCCTCGTCGCCCACTGGGACGGCTACGCGGGCAACCGCAACAACTACCGCCTCTACACCCATCCCGCCGTGAACAAAGTTTACTTCCTACCCTCCGGCATGGACCAACTCTTCGGCGATCCAAACTTCCCGAT
Organism: Pseudomonadota bacterium; assembly: GCA_009922615.1. Classification (GTDB taxonomy): domain Bacteria; phylum Verrucomicrobiota; class Verrucomicrobiia; order Limisphaerales; family SXTU01; genus SXTU01. Next base: position 1,618 of record RFVF01000024.1, on the reverse strand, counting down.
CTTCGACGGCCTCGGCGGCATCGTGGTCAGCGGCCTCTGGCAATTGCCGCAAACGAAAGAAAAATATCGTGAGCGCGTCGGCTATCTCCTCACCAACGTGTTCACCGCCGAATTCCTCACCAACCAGACCGCCCTCGTCCACGCCCGCGTCCGCCCGGTCCTGGCCGAAATGGGCGAGAACGTCGCCAAAAACTTCGACAACAACATCCGCGACCTCAACAACCGGCTCATCGCCCGCGTCGCCGGCATCCAGAAACAACTCGGCGTTCTGCCCATGAAGCCGATGAAGCCCGATAGCAACGGCGTCTTCAAGCTCGCCAAATGGGAGCCACAAATGGACGCTGGCGAGCCGCAGATGTCCGACGCCGCCGATCGTGCCGGCGTAAAATCCCTCGAAATCAACTTGGACAAACCCAGCCGTGCCGTCGCCTCTTGGCGCTCGCGCGTGCTGCTCGACGCCGGTAAGTATCGCTTCGAAGGCAAAATCAGCACCAAAGGCGTCGTGCCTCTCAAAGAGCCGACCGGCGAAGGTGCCGGCCTGCGCATCTCCGGCTCCTCGCGCCCGAACAATCAGGTCAGCGGCGATTCGGATTGGAAAAAAGTCACCTTCGAATTTGAAGTCCCCGCCGCCTCCACCGAGGTCGTCCTCGTCTGCGAACTCCGCGCCGAAAAAGGCCGCGCGTGGTTCGATCTCGGCTCCCTCCAGATCGTCCGCCAAAACTAAGCCGCGCTGCCAAGCATGGCTTGAACTTTGGCTGCCCAACCGCACCATTCCCGCGTGCGTGTCCACTTCCTCCTCGGCCCTGCCGGCAGCGGCAAGACGTGGCGCTGCCTTGAGGAGATCCGCACCGAGTTGCTCCTCGCCCCCAGCGACCCCGCGCCGCTCCTGCTCCTCGCCCCCAAGCAGGCCACCTTCCAGCTCGAGCGCCAACTTCTCGACGACCCGCAGCTCGCCGGCTATGCGCGATTGCAAATCGTCTCCTTCGACCGCCTCGCGCGCTGGCTGCTCGACACCTTCGCCGCCGTGCCCGACCTGCTCGACGACGAAGGCCGCGTGATGGTGCTGCGCGCGCTGCTCGCCCGTGAGCAGGACTCGTTGAAAGTCTTCCGCGCCACCGCACGCCTCCCCGGCTTCGCCCGTCAACTCAGCCAGCTCGTGCGCGAATTCCAGCGGCACCAAATCACGCCCGATCGCCTCGCACGCCTCACCACGCGCTGCGACGAAAACCCGCAGCTCCGCGACAAACTCCACGACCTCCACCACCTGCTGCGCGCCTACCAAAGCTGGCTCGCCGAGAGCGAAATTCAAGACGCCGACCACCTCCTCGACCTCGCGACGGCCATGCTCCGGTCCGCCCCAGCTCCCAGCTCCCACCTCCCGGTTCCCATCGCCGGCCTCTGGCTCGACGGTTTCGCCGAGATGACGCCGCAGGAACTCGACCTCCTCTGCGCCGTGCTGCCGCGCTGCCGCCAAAGCACGCTGGCCTTCTGCCTCGACGAAGCCGCCGTCGCCGCGCCGTCGTCCAGTTGGCTTTCGCTCTGGTCCGTCGTGCGGCGCACCTACCTCGAATGCCGCACACGCATCGCCGCGCTGCCGAACGCCGATCTCACCGAGTCA
>RFVF01000230.1 GCA_009922615.1 Pseudomonadota bacterium | reverse complement strand
CCCTCTCCCCCGATGGGGGCGAGTGAGAAGACATCGGCGCGGCTGGCTGCGCTTGGAGCACGTTGAGATACGAGAGCAACTGGAGTTGTAGCCCGTTCGCGATCTTGAGCGGCTCCAGTCTCTTCGGGCTGGATTTGTAGTCCACCACGACTGCGAGCGTCTCGCCGGTTTCTGGAACGCGGCACAAGTCCACGCGGTCAATGCGGCCGCGGAGCAGGAGCGCCTTGCCATCGGTGAGGTCGAAGCGCCACGCGGGCAGGGAGCTTTCCTTCAGGCCGAAACCGAGCTCCACAGCGACCGGATCGAAGCCGTAGTCGGGCATCCAACTGACCAACGCGCCGAGCAGGCGTTGCGCGCTGGCGATGAGGGAGCGCGCGGTGAAGCGCCGCATATCGTCTGCGGCGAGCAGGCGATGCTCGGGCCGCGCGAGGAGTTCCGCGCCGATGGTGGCAACGAGTGCGTGGGCTTCCGCTGGCGAAACATCGCGCCAGCGCCGCCCACTTTGCGTGACACGGCGGTGGAACTCATCGAGCAGCAAGTGCATGAAGCTGCCGCGCTCGCGTGGGTCCAGCTCGAACTCCTTGCGTTCCTCGGCGCGCAGTCCGGCGGCGACGAAGAATTTGAACGGGCACTCGGCGAACTGTTCGAGCGTGCTGACGGACGCGCGCAGTTCCGAGCCGTAGAGCTGCGCGATGGCGGCAGGCGAGAGTGTGTTGGCGGCGCGGCTGACAGTGAGTTGCCGCCAGCGGGCGATGACCGGGGCGAGCGTTGGTAGCGTGGCGAGTGATTGGAGCGATTCTGGATTCTGGATTCTGGATTCTGGATTCTCAGCCAGTTCATGCAACAGCGGTTCGAGCAATTCCGCTGCGTGCTCGGCTTCTCGCCAGTCGGTCGTGGTCGGGATTTTTTCCAGCGGCACGTCAGGGAAGAGTTGCTGGACGTGCGCGAGGATCGGCGAGGGATGGAGCGGCTCGCCGTCCGCGCTGGCGGCGGCGCAGGTGAGCACAAGACGCGCGCGGCTGCGCGTGCAGGCGATGTAGGCGAAGTAGCGTTCGTGCGCGAGCTGCGCGCGCGGGTCGGAGCCGAGGCGCGTGTCGAGCGCGGCGAGTTGGGCGCGCTCGCTGTCCGTGAGCAGCACCGGCGCGGCGGGCGGCGCGGGGAAGACGCCTTCGTTGAGGCCGAGCACGAGGGCGAGTTTCAACTCGGGATTGCGTGAACGGTCCACGGTGCCGACGAGCACCTGGTCGAGCGCGGGTGGAATGACGCCGATGCTCAACGAGCTTAGGCCCGCTTCGACAATCGGCAGCCAGTCGCGCAACGCGAGGGGCGCCGAGCCGGGCGGGAAGGCGAGTTCGAGATTCTCGAGCCACTCGTGCATTTGGCGCAGGACACTGCCGTGGATGGCGCGGGGGGCGGGGGTGCCTTCGCCCGGAGCGAGAGTGACGTCCCACGTTTGCAAGCGGCTCTCAACGTCGAGGTCTTCCCAGAGGGAGCGAAGAGCGGAGGCAAGGTGGCAGCCGGGGATTTGGATGCTACTTTGCGGAAGTGTGCTTTGCCCCCTCACCCCAGCCCTCTCCCCCGGTGGGGGCGAGGGAGAAGAGGCACAAGATGAGCCGTCACCGATGAGTTGTTCGGCGAGTTTGAGAAACGGTTTCGTGAGGCAGGCGCGGAGGCGTTCGGCGTGCGGGAGGTCGAAGCGTGTTTCGTGTTCGTCGAGTTGCTGATGCCAGTGCGCGCCGTGCCAGCCATGGGCGAGAGCGAGATTTTCCAGCCAGTCGATGTCCTCGTCGCGGTCGTGAACGAGGCCGGTCTTCAGCGCGCCGAACCAGTCGTCGAGCTGCCAGCCGTAGGCGAGTGTGCGTAGGGCGAAGCGCGTCAGCTCCGCGAGCGGGTGGTGCGTAACCGACTCGCGGCGGTCGAGGAAGAAGGGGATGCCGAAGCGCGTGAAGACACGGCGCAGCGGGGCGTGATGATGATCCAGTGTGCGGAGGATGACCGCGCAATCGCGGAAGCGGCCTCCGGTGCGGACGTGGCGGAGGATTTCGCGCGCGGCAAGCGTGGCTTCGGCCTCGGGGTGCGCGCAGACGGCGAGGCGGAGGGGCGATGCTGGGTGCCGGATGCTGGATGCTGGATGGGCGTAGGATGACTGGAAGTTTTTTTGCGAAAGCTCGCTTTGCCCCGTCACCCCAGTCCTCTCCCTCGGTGGGGGCGAGGGAGAACAAGTGGCTTGGCAGACAGTGTACCAGTTGCTCGATCAAACGGGGCAGCCTATCTTGGAGGAAACGCAGGATTGGACGATGCGGGACCAGGGTGGAAACGCGGGACTCGAACTGACCTGGACCGGCAAAGCGCTGGCCGACGTCGTGGTGGGACGATCAACATATGGTGGGCTTTCTCTTACCCTGCCCGGAACACAGACGTCGGGAATTGTGA
>RFVF01000229.1 GCA_009922615.1 Pseudomonadota bacterium | reverse complement strand
CGTGACCAGACTTGTTGCTCCGATGACGACATGCAGCGTGGCGATGTCCGCCGCCTTGTTGCTGAGAACGGTCCAGATGCCCAGGCCAAACTGGAGGCAGATCAGGCCAAACCATCCGCCTGCCACGCGGGCCAGGAGATGCGCCGAGCCCATCGCGCGGCGCAGTTTCAACAGGCTGCCCAACACGTGGCCAAACACGATCAACGCGCCAAGCCGATGCGCCATGTGCAGATAAATCTGCCCGGCGGTAATGGGTTTGAAATCGCGGCTGTCCAAGCGCGCGCGGTTGTAGCTTTCCAGCGAGGCTGGGTCCGTTGCGGGCCAGACCTTGCCATGAGCGAGCGGGAAATCCGGCACGGCCAGGCCTGCGTGCTGGTGGCGCATGGATGCGCCGAGCGCGAGCTGGCCCAAGATCAACAGCGTGGTGACGAGTAGAAATTTTCGCACGGGGGCAGGCACGTTGACAGGCTGCTGAACGTGGGTGGCGCGTTGCCACCAGTCGCTGGTGACGAGGGTGAGGCCGGCGAGCAATCCGAGAAAACATTGCGCCAGCGTGCCGTGGAAGATCCCGAGTTCATCCTTCACCGCGGTGACGCGGAGCCCGCCCAGAACGCCTTGCACCAGCACGACACTGAAGGCGATGGCCGCCCACCAGCGCAGCGGTCGAGCATCGGTGCGCACGCGCATGATGCTGTAGCAAATCACCGCCACCGCCACGCCGGCCAGCGCGATGAACATGGGTTGCGTCCGCACGCCCATCAACCCGAGGGTCAGTATGATCCAACCCAGGCCTATTTTTCGCAGCGTGCCGCTGGTTTCCCGCACCCAAATCCAGCCCGCCAACAGGGCCGTGAGCATCCCCACTGCGGAAGCCACGAGCCGGTGGGTGTGCTCGTAGAAGATGCCGCCGACCCACTGTGACACGGGGAAAAAAAACATGTTATAGCCGTAGGAGGTCGGCCAGTCGGGCACGGCCATGCCGGCTCCGTGGCTGGTGACCAGGCCGCCGATGCCGATCAGGACGAGCGTGGTCAAGGCGGTGAGCAGGGCCAGACGGTATAGCCAGGGAGATGCAGCCGGTTGCGACATGGGATGATTGATAGGCCGTTCGGTTTTGGTTTCAAGCCGGGCGGGACGATTTCATTTCCGCTGATTTCGCTCACTCGGCCGCTTAATCACCACTCACCCGAAAAGCATTCAGCCGCCGCAACCCTTGCGGCTGCGGCGGCTGATGTGCAGAGGGGTGGATTACTTGACTTCGAGCGTGGCGTCAGCTTTCGCGCCGCCCTTGACTTCGATTTCCTTCTCGACCTTGCCGGCCTTGCGGTGCTCGACGACGAGCTTGTATTTGCCATCGGGCACGCCGGTGATCTTGAACGAGCCGTCCTTGCCGCTGACGGCATGGAACGGGGTTTCAAACACGCTCACATAGGAGAACATCCAAGGATGCACGTCGCACTTGAAGCGGAGGAACTTCTCGGCCTTCGGGAAGGCGAATTCCAGCGGCGAGCCGCCGGGCAGCATGGCCTTGTTCGACTCCTTGTTGCCGTCCACCGTCGGGGTGGGATGCACGTTATGCATGGCGGGGTCGGAGTTCAGCACCTTGATGGTCTGGTTGACCGTGGCGGAGTTGATGTAGGGCAGGTATTCGCAGCCCTTCTGGTCGATCACAACGGTGCCGGCCGGAGCCGCACCGCCTTTGGCGCCTTCGAGGTAGATCACCGCGTCGGCGAGGCCGCCGCCGGCGTCCACCGTGTAGAAGCGGGTCATGGCCTTGCTGCCGTGGAGCTTGCCGCAGGTGGGGTCCATCGGGATTTCCTTCTCCGGTGGGGGCGTGCCCTTGAGGGAGATTTTGCCGGTGACATCGCCCGCCGAAGCGGTGCCGGCCACAACGGCGGCAGTGAGGGTCAGAATCAGGGATTTCATGTGCTTATTTCAGTGTTGTCCAAATTGACGCCGGCCCAGTTCAGGCCGGCTGCCAAAGTGGACGGAGAGTAGCGACCCGGCATTCGGGGTCAAGCGGTGGGGCAAGATTTCAACCGCCCTGTTCGTAGGGAGTCGGCAGGCTTATGCGTCAAGCCAGCACCTTGAGGTGGCTCAGGCGGAAACGCGCGCCGCGCGGTTCGTTGGGCAGGCACTCGATTTCCCAGCCGTGGGCCAGGACGATTTGCTGCACGACCGCCAGGCCCAGGCCGGTGCCCTTTTGGTGGGTGGTGAAGTAGGGCTTGAAGACTTCCTTCCGGTGCTCGGGCGCGACGCCCGGGCCGTTGTCGCTGATTTCGAGCGTCAACGAGTTCTGTCCGGTGCGGAAGGCGCTCACCGAGATGGCCCCGCCGTGGTCCAGCGCCTGCGTGGCGTTGATGAGCAGGTTGAAGAGTGCCTGCCGCAGAAGCTGTTCGTCGGCCTCGATGCGCGGCAGTTCGGGCTGGACGGTGAGTTGAATGCCTTTTTCCTCCAGG
>RFVF01000228.1 GCA_009922615.1 Pseudomonadota bacterium | reverse complement strand
CCGGCGGCGGCGGCGGGCGGCATGGGCTTGGCGGTGTTTGCTCTGAGGGCGGGCTTGCTGGCCGGGGGGGAGTCCAGCCCACTGGTCATCGTTACGGCGTGCGTGGGGACAGGTGTTGTGGTTTACGGCGCACTGCTTTGGCTGCTGAAGGGTTATTTCTGGTCGGAGGTCAGGGACGAGCTGGGCCGGATTTTTGGTGCCCGACTAGGGGGCGTGTCGGCGGAGGTGTGAATTGATGAAAGCAAACCCGCCGCAGTTGCGTGTCGGCATCATCGGCTTTGGCGGCGCGGGCGTGGCGCATGCGGGGTATTACGCCTGCGTCCCGGGCTGTGTCGTCACCAAAATTTTCAACCCCAAGCCCGAGCGGTTGGAAGTGGCCCGCCAGCTCTTCCCGCTGGCGGATCGCTACACGACGCTCGAAGGCTTTTGGGCGGGACTGGACGCGGTCTCCATCTGCACTCCGGACGCGACGCACGCGGATTACATCGTGGCCGCGTTGGAACACGGGCTGCACGTCTTGAGTGAAAAGCCGTTGACGGACTCCGAGGCGGGCATCCGCAAGATCAAGCGCGCGGCGGCGGCGCAGCCTGACCGCGTGGTGGCCTGCCTGCACCAGATGCGTTTTGTGCCATTGTTCCAGAAGGTGAAACGCGTGCTGGAGTCGCACGAGCTGGGCACGGTGTCGTATCTCGAAGGCTATTACGTCCACAACCTTACCCAGCGCGCCTTTGTGAATGATGACTGGCGGCGGCGCGACAATGCCACGCCGCTGGTATATTCCGGCTGTCATTTTGTGGACTTGTTGCGTTGGTTGGCGGCGGAGGAAGTGACGGAAGTCTTTGCGGCGGCCAATAACCTGGCCTTCCCGGAATATCCTGAATCCGACCTGAACCTGGTCACCTTGCGCTTCCAGTCCGGGGTGCTGGGCAAGGTGGTGGTGGCGTTCGGCGCGGCGGGGCCACAGGACCATTCGCTGCGTATCTACGGGAACCGGCGCAGCATTGAGAACAACGTGATGTTCAATGCCGCAAAGGGCTGGGAACGTGTGCTGCATGAGCCCATCCTCATTCAGCGGGCGCTGACCCGGCATCCGTTGCGATCCTCGCATCACAGCGCGCTGCGCCAGTTGCGCTCGAACCTGCCGGCCTGGCTGCTGGGGAAAATCTTCCTTGCCACGCGCTGGCTGGCCCGGCATCCCAACAACGAATACGGCGGTCGATATTATCCGGTGCGGCTTTACGAGCACGCATTTGCTTGTGTGCAGGCGATTGAGGACTTTGTGGGGGCGATCCGCGAGCGACGTGCGCCGCTTTGCACCGTGGACGAAGCCGCCAAAACCGTGCTCGCCTGTCTTGCCGGGGTGGAGTCCTACCGCACGAACCAGCCGGTGCGGGTGCGGCGGCTGGAGGAAGTCATGCAATCTGTTCCGGCATGAATCCGGTCGTGGTCCATCTGGTGGAGACGTATTTGGCACGGAGTGAAATCTTCATCCACAACTACGTGGCCAGCCACGTGGGCTGGGATCCAGTTGTGCTCTGCGAGTTTAGCGCCAACGAGAACGAACTGCCCATTGGCCGACGAGTGGTGGTGACGGGGCCCAAGAGCAAGCGCCAACCCACGTGGTGGGGGAACGAGGCCGTGCGTCTGCTTACGGGCCGCTCCTTGTGGCATCGGCGGGCGGCCCGTGCGATCGCTCCGTTGCGACCGGCTGTGTTGCACGCGCATTTTGGGCAAATGGGCTGGGCCGGCCTGCCGGTAGCCCGCTGGGTGGGAATCCCGCTGGTGACGACGTTTTACGGTTACGACATGTCGGTGCTGCCGCACCTTCCCCGCTGGCAACGGCGGCTGCGTCGGCTGTTTCAGGAAGGCGATCTGTTCCTTGCCGAGGGGCCGTGCATGCAGCGCCGGCTGGTGGAATTGGGCTGCCCGGCGGCGAAGGTGCGGGTGCAGCGAATCGCCATCCACACTGACCGTTACCCGCGCTGGCAGCCCACGGGTGGGAAACTTCCAGTGGTATTGTTTGTGGGTCGGTTCGCCGAGAAGAAGGGGTTGCTGGACGCGCTGGCGGCCGTGCTGGAAGTCAGCCGACGCGGGCGGGCGGTGCGATTTCGCGTGGTGGGAGACGGGCCGTTGCGGCCGTCGGCGGAGCAGTTCGTCGCAGTGCATGGGCTGGGCGGCACGGTGGAGTTTCTGGGCATGCAGCCGCACTCCGAGGTGCTCCGCGAGCTGGCGGCGGCGGATGTATTCATCCACCCCAGCCGGACGGCAAGCAACGGGGACACGGAGGGCGGAGCACCGACGATTGTGCTAGAGGCGCAGGCTGTAGGGGTGCCGCTGGTGACAACGGAACATGCGGACATCCCGAACGTGGCCCCAACCGGGCCCGGAGTGTATCTCAGCCCCGAGGGTGCGGTGGGTCCGCTGGCGGATAATCTCTGGCGCGCGCTGGCCGAGCGCGTGGGTTCCAGTTCTGAG
>RFVF01000227.1 GCA_009922615.1 Pseudomonadota bacterium | reverse complement strand
ATGGGGATTTCTTTCTGTGGGTTGAAACGAAACGGGCCGAAGAGCGTGAACTCTCCGGCCCGTCTCAGGTTTGGTGGTTGGGGTTGTGGTTTAGCTGAAGTAGCCGAGCGCTTTCAGGCTGGTGGTTTTCTCGCCGATGATGAGGTGGTCGAGCAGTTCGATTTTGAGGAGCTGCCCGGCCCGGATGAGGTCGCGGGTCACTTTGATGTCCGCGTCGCTGGGACTGGAATCGCCTGACGGATGGTTGTGCATCAGGATCAGCGCGTGGGCCGAAATCGCGATGGCTGGTTTGAAGACCTCGCGAGCATGGACGTTGACGCTATCGAGCGTGCCCAAGGCGACGAGGTTGTGGCCCAGGATGCGGCGGCGGGTGTTGAGCACCAGCACGACCAGGGCTTCCTTGCACGGGTCAAACCAAGGCGCACACGGGATGTTGGCGTGCCAGTAATCTGCGGCCTGTTGGGGCGTGTCGAGCGTGTGGGACGGAGCAAGGCACTCACGGACGCAGACCACTTTGAACTCGTGGGGTGGGTTCATGGGCCGTTGATGTTGAAACATTCGTCCACGCAGTTGTCACCCACGACCTTGCACAGCCCGATGAACCCGCAGCCCAGCTCCTCATAGTTGAGCCGGAACGTGAGCGTGGGCCATTGGGGGCCGATGGCTTTGAACAGTGCAATCGGAGGAGACCAAGCGGTGTCGAACTGATAGCTGAGTCCGGTGGCTGAAGCGTCGAGCAGCAGCACTTCTGCCGCCTCCCACTTGGTGCCCCAGTGCGCTACTTGCCAGTCTTCCAAACCAGTGCCTAGGTTTAGGACTTCGGCAGGGACGGGGAGCAAGCTGTGGAAGTTCAACGGCGAGGGTTGGCTGGTCTGCTGTTCCGCAGCGCTCATCCACGGCGCATGACCGATGGCTTGTTGCTGGAACTTTTTCAGGTCTGCTTCCGGCCCGATGATGCGGAGCCGGTTTTCACACCAGTTGGGCATGGGGGTTCTTTCTTGGTTGGCGGTTCAACGGCAAGGACATCACGGTGGATAAAGCGGTGAAGCTCCCGTTCCTTGATGTCCCGGCCCAGACCGCTTTGTTGGATGGCTTCAATCACGTCCCGCCATTCGAGTCCGTATTGAGCGTGGTAGTTGTCGTGGAGGCTGCGGAGGATGGTGCGGGCCTGTTCCTCGGTCAGCACGGTCTTGGCTTCATTGGCAGCGCGGTGAACATCCTTCGTTGACCACAGGAGCGCGATTTTGTCCGCCCAGTAGTCGTTGAGCAGTTGTTCGGCTCGGCTGACGCTCTTCAACGCTGGCCGGAGTGCTGCCAGCAGTTCGGTGATGAGCTGGTTCATGAGGTGAACTTGGTGATGGTGCAGGCTTCTCCGTCGATGGGGCTGATTTCGAGCTTCTCGGGTGGCAGGTGCTCCACGTCGTAGTCGAGGCAGTGAACCTCGAAGCCGCGCGGGATGTCGTGCGCCTCCTTGAAGATGCCGCACTCCACGACGACGAGGATGAGCTGGGGATTGACGACCTCGTTGACCAGCGTGTTGCGGACGGCCAGCACTTTGGTCGCAATGGCCTTGAGGTCAGCGAACTGAAAGTCCATCGCGTCGGTCCACTCATGCAGGTAACGGCGCGGTGAATCCCAATCCACGATGACGACGTGGGTGGTGTCGTGGATGTCGGTTTCAACAACCAGCAGGAAGTTGAAGTCCTGCGCGGGTCTCTTGCCCTGCCGGTTCAGGCTCGTTTCCGCGAGCGTGATGCCGGCGTGGTAGAGGGCGTGGAACTTCTTCTGGATCGCGTGGGTGAGGTCGCCGTCGTGCTCCTCGTCGGGGATGTAACCGCATCGAGGGCTTGCTGCTCTTCCTCGTTCAGCGCGTTCCATTGCGGGCGGGTGTAGGGGGTGTTGGAGTTCATGGTTTGAAAAGAGCGAGAGCCGGACATCGATGAAGATGCCCGGCTCTCTGGGTTGGGTTGTTGGGGTTGTCAGCTGAACCGACGGCACTCGCTGAAGTAGCTGCACATCGCGCACTGCATGCCCGGTGAGGGCACGAAGTCCTGACGATCCAATCCTTCAACGTAGCTTTCCATCTGCCGGAACAGCCGCGTCTGTTGCGCACCGGTCATCGACCCTTGCTGGGTGATGATGAGCTTGGGCGTTTTGGTCTTCACCAACTGATGCAGGTCACGACCACCCTCGATCTTGCCGGTGTTGGCCCGGTACAGAATCGCGTAGCCGGTAAGCTGCACTTCATTGGAGTGGATCGCCTTCTCCTCGTTCGGGGTTTGCCCGACCGTCTTGAAGTCCACGATCCGCCCGCCGGCCCGGACCAGGTCCAGAATGCCGATGAGCCGGGGCAGTCCGTGGTTGGCCAGATCGGCTTCCACACTGACTTCCACGCCTTCCGGCATTTCGTTGGGCGGAATGGGTGACTGCTTCAGGTACAGGTCCAGCAGGGACCACGCGGTGGCCTTCTCGCCCGGTTCTTCACCGTCG
>RFVF01000226.1 GCA_009922615.1 Pseudomonadota bacterium | reverse complement strand
ACACAAAATTGTGTCATATTCCATCTCAGCTTTTAAGTCGAAATCACCTTTCATTGAAGGGCTTAGACGCAAAATGCGGGAGCGTCGGCTATCGCCTCGGACGGAGGACGCATACGTGCATTGGACAGCGCAGTTTTTCGCGTGGACCGGCTGGGCCAGGCCGGACGCGGTGACGGGCCAGCAGGTCACGGATTTTCTTTCGCACCTTGCCGCTGAAAGGCAGGTCAGCGCATCCACCCAAAACCAAGCTTTCAACGCGCTGCTTTTCCTGTTTCGTCACGGGCTGGAAAAGGAGATGGGCGAGATCAAGGCGACGCGCGCGACGCGGCAGGCCAACGTGCCTGAGATTCTGACGAAAGACGAATTGGCCGCTTTGATGAAGCATCTGGCCGGCGATTGGCTCCTGCTCACTCAGCTCGGCTACGGGACCGGGCTTAGGCTCATGGAGTTGCTGCGGCTCCGCGTGAAGGATTTTGATTTCGGCAACGGACTAATCACCGTCCATGACGGCAAGGGCGGCAAAAACCGCGTTGTCCCGCTCCCGAAAAGCATGGCGAACGCGCTCAAGGCGAAGCTCGAAACCGTGCGCGCGATTCACAACGCGGACCTCGCCAACGGCTTTGGCAGCGTGTGGCTCCCCGGTGAACTGGCTGTGAAATATCAGGCCGCGCGGACGGCGTTCAAATGGCAGTGGGCGTTTCCGTCTCGCGAGATTTGCGAAGACCGGGACGGAACGCGGCGCAGGCACCACCTTTTCCCGAACGGCTTTCAAACCGCGCTCCGCGAGGCCGCGAAAAAAGCGGGCATCACCAAGCGCGTCAGCCCCCACATTTTGCGGCACTCACACGCAACCGCGTTGCTCGAAATGGGGCGAAGCATTAACGAGGTTCAGGCGAGGCTAGGCCACTGCGATGTTCGCACGACGATGATTTACCTGCATTGTGTGGACGCTAAACGGATGCCTTCGCCGATGGACTGCCTTTGCGAGCATTAGCGCGGCGCTTGGCCCACCTCGCCAACGTCATGCTGATAGCTTTTGGCTTACACACTCGCCCGGTTTTATTCGTTTTCACACGGCCAACGTGCATCATGTTTGAATAATTATCAAGTTTTAATTACTACAGAAAAAACCGTTGACGGTTAATAATCCTTCATATTTACTACGCCCCGTGCGAAACAAAGTGCATCCTTCAAAACGAGCCAAGCCAAGGGCGATTAGCCTTCTCCCCCATCAAGAGAAATACGCGAGCAAGCGCGCGTTTGACGCGCAGCTTTCGTTTTCCAAATACGTGTCGGTCCTGATCGAGCTTGACCGGCAAAAAAACATTCTCGCGCAGGCATTAACAGCGGGGCTGAAAACCAACTGACACCATGACCAACCCACAACTAATCGCCCTCCTCGGAGGCACATTCATAACCGCCGCTTGCCTCTGGTTCATGCGCAAATCGGATGACGACGCGGACGCTGGTATTTTGACCACTCCGCTGGAAGAGGATTTGCGACTGCTCCGAGTCTGCGACCGCTGCCGGCGCGTGCTGAGTGCGTCGCGGATGGTTCACCAAGGCCAGCACCTTTCAATCTGCCACGACATTTGCCCCGCGTGCGCGGCAGCTCGTGAGGCAGAGGTTGCGGCGCTCACTGACACCAAAGTCCGCAAGCTTAAACTCGTATGAAGCAACCGACCATCTGCACGCGCAGTCAGCGCAACCTTCGCAGCGCGCTTGCCGGTAGCGGCTGGAAATCGCGGCGCGAGCTTGTGTTCATTTTGAACTGGCCGCTGCGTCGCATTCGCCGCGTCGCTGAAAGCCTCGGGCCTGAAATCGTGCGCGGTCAAAAGGGCTTCAAGCGCACGGACTGTCTAACCTCGAAAGAGAAGGCCGACGCGCTAGAAGCCGCACGCGCGGCGCGTAATCAAGCCCGGCGCATGGCTCGCTATGCCCGCGAATTAGAGAAGGCAATTAAGTGAACTCATGCGAACCCACCTTGACCTGTTTTCCGGCATTGGCGGATTTGCCGTCGCCGCCCAAGCCTGCGGCTACTGCACCGTTGGATTCTGCGAAAAGGAACCCTATGCCCAGCAAATCCTCAAAGAGCGGTTCGGGGCGGTTCTGGCCGACACCGAGAAATTGCAGCGCAATGGCGGCGAACATCACACCGTGTGCAATAGCGAAAAGCGCGGACAGATTCCCGAACTTGGAAACGGTGGTGGCCCGCGACTTCATTCCGACATCTTCACCCTTAACGGAGCCGACTACGCCGGCGTCGATTTGCTCACAGGCGGATTTCCTTGCCAGCCTTTCAGCGTTGCCGGGAAGCAGCGAGGCTCGGCAGATGACCGTCACCTCTGGCCGGAAATGCTTAGAGTTATCAAGGAGTGCCGGCCCCGTTGGATCATTGGAGAAAATGTTGCTGGGTTCATCAAGATGGAACTCGACAATAGCATTTCTGACTTGGAAGCCCTCAACTACACCGTCCGGGCGTTTGTTATT
>RFVF01000225.1 GCA_009922615.1 Pseudomonadota bacterium | reverse complement strand
CGTGATCGAAGCCTCGAATCCGCCCGTTAAAGTGGAGTTGCTCCGACCGCCGACGACCTCAACTTCCACTCAGCCCGAGAAGCCGCTGGCCGCACGCGTCATCCCGCCCGCGCCCAAACCCGCGACGAACAGCATGACCAGCGCACCCGCGCCCAAAACCATTGCCATCATCGTGCCCCCCAAGCGCGAAGCTGTTGCAACGAACCCACCAGCCAGCAAAACCAACGCGGTCACCACCACCCTTCCCAAGCCGCCAACCAACGTGCTGCCGACGCCGACCAATGTTGTCGCCACCGCTAAATCCTCGGTGCCCACGAATGCTCCGAAATCCAAAGACGAACCGCCCGCCGCGAAGCCCACCCCCAAGCCACTCGTCACCGACAACGCCTCAAAAACGAACACCCCGGCGAAGCTGCCCACCAAAGCCACCGGCCAACTGGCCGTCGCTGCCCCCCACGCCACCGGCGGCTGGCTCTACCTCGCGGCGGCAATCACGCTCCTGCTCGCCGCCGGTGGCATCATCGCCTACCTGCTGCGCCCTCGGCCCAACCCCAGCGCCATCTCGCAGTCCCTCGACGACAAGCGGCTCTGAACTCACCCCGCTTCGTTCAGCGCCAGCGCCAGCGCCGTGACCGCCGCCGTGTCGCAGCGCAGCACCAGTCGGCCCAACGTGATGGGTTGAACGCCACCGCCGACCAGCGTCGCGATTTCTCCCTGGGTAAAATCCCCTTCCGGTCCCACCCACACGGCCACGCTGGCAGGCCGGCGTTTTTCGCGCGCTTGAAACTCGGCGAAGACCGCGCGCACCGACCGCGCACCGGGATGCAGCGACGCGACGAGCGCGAGGTCAAACGCTTCTTTGCACCGGAGAAATTCGGCGAAACTCACCGGCGCTTCGACGCGTGGCAACCAAGGGTTGCCGCATTGCTTCACCGCTTCGAGCGCGGTGGTGCGCCACTTCTCCAACTTGTTCGCCGCGTGATCCTGGTCAGGACGCGAGACGGTGTGCTCGGTGAGCAGCGGCACGATGCGCGCCGCGCCCAGCTCGGTGGCCTTTTCCACGATGCTGTCCATGAGCCGGCCCTTGGGCAGCGCCTGCACCAGCGTCACCGCACACGGCAACGGCGGATGCACGATGCGCTCGCGCACACCGACACGCACCGCGCGCTTGTCCGCCGTAAGGATCGAGCCGCGCGCCTCGATACCCGCACCGTCGAGCAACGTCACGGCGTCACCGGGCGCGAGACGCAGGACACGCAGCGCGTGATGGGATTCCTCCGGCGAGAGCAGAACCTCCGCGCCATTCGCGGTGCCGGGCGGGATGTGGAAGCGATGCATGAATAGTCGAACCATTCAAACTAAGCGTCGCAACGGCAGAATAGAGAGTTGTGATTGCTGCTACTTCTCAAGACGCCCAGCACCGATACCCTCCTCAGAGTTGGCATAGTTCAATTCGAAAGACTCGCCATCTGGTATGCCCAGCGCTCGAAATGCGGCCATACAAACTTGGCGCAACAGGCCCAAGTCGCGATAGCGTCGCGGGAGCTGAACGTAAACCCGCGCCTTCATTTCTCCGACCGAGGGGTGATGAACCTGCAAATACCCAAAGTGTGAAAATTGTCCCTGCGGAATCGGGCCAACGCGGAAACCAATGCTCGTCGCGGTCTTGAATTGGAATTGTGCCCGTAGGTCGAGAAAGTCGAACTCGTCGTTGGGCGAGGTGAAGCAGTCAAGTCTCATGGTGTCGAATCGCCTTGCCTCTGATTATCACGCTAATCCCCCTTCTTAAAAAAACCCTTCGCCTTCGTGAAGAAACCAGTGGCGTCGTCGTGGACGTTGTCGTCTTTGCAGAGTTCGGCGAACTCGACAAGCTTGGCGCGCTGTTCGGCGTTGAGCTTGGTGGGCACTTCGATTTGCACGCGCACAAGCAGGTCACCCACGCCGTGGCCTTGGATGTTTTGCACGCCTTTGCCGCGCAGGCGAAAGACGGTGCCGTGCTGCGTGCCGCTGGGCATCCGCACGGTGCTGCGGCCGCTCATGGTGGGCACGTCGATGTCCGCGCCCAGCGCGGCCTGGGTGAAGCTCACCGGCACTTCGCAAATGAGGTCGTCGCCGTCGCGGTTGAAGAGCCCGTGCTCACGCACGTGCAGGACGACGTAGAGATCGCCCGCGGGACCACCGCGCGTGCCGCTTTCACCGTTGCCGGTGGAGCGCAGCCGCGCGCCGTTGTCCACGCCGGGCGGAATCTTGAGTTTGATCTTCGAGGGCCGCTCGCGGCGTCCGCTGCCGCGACACTGGCGGCAGGGTTTGTCGATCTTCTGGCCCGCGCCGTCACAGTCCGGGCAGGTCTGCGCAACGCTGAAGATGCCCTTGGAACGGATGATCTGGCCGCGTCCGCCGCAGGTGCCGCAAGGCTTGACGGAGGAGCCTGGCTCGCCGCCCGCGCCCCGGCAGGTCTCGCATTGGTCGAGCTTGGTGATGCTGATTTCCTTTTCGCAACCGAGCACGGCTTCCTCGAATTCCAGTTCGAGGTCGTAACGCAAATCGGAGCCGCGCTTCGGCCCGGTGGGATTGCGCTGGCCCTCGCCAAACAAATCCTCGAAGGACGCGCCGCCGCCGCCGAAGAAATCGCGGAAGA
>RFVF01000224.1 GCA_009922615.1 Pseudomonadota bacterium | reverse complement strand
CGTTCAACGCCGCGAACTGCCATGCCGGCTTCCATTTGTTTTCTGATGATATAGAGAAGCAGCTCATCGCGGACAACGTGCTCCCGCCGATCTATGGCGACACCGATCTGCCGCTGGCCTTCAGCGACCGCCGGCTCAACCGGGATGGCACCCAATTTTGGGACCCGCTCAACCACGATGGCTACCTGGGCGATCTCATCTGCGTAAACGGAAATGCGTTCCCCGTGATGAAGGTGCAGCGGCGCAAGTATCGCTTCCGCTTCCTCGGGGCCGCGCTGGCGCGGACGTGGCACTGGAAGCTGAGCAATAACATGCCGATGTTGATGATCGGCAATGACGCTTGGCTCCTGCCGCAGGCCTTCGGCGTCACCAGTTTCACCCTTACGCCGGCCAAGCGCGCAGATGTAATAATCGACTTCCGCAACGCGCCCAACGAGCTATTCCTGCAGAACGCCATGGTGCAGACCAATGGCCGCGGACCGGACAAGATCGACCTGCCGAACGCCAAGCCGGTGATGAAGTTCATCGTCGAGGGTGCCCCGGTGGCCAATGACATCACCGTGCGCGTGGGCACACGACTGCGTCCGCATGTGCCGATCCTGCCGAGCGAGATCACGGCGACCCGGATCTTTCGGTTCGAGCGCGGCAATGGCGTGTGGCAGGTGAACAAGGAGCTGTGGGATCCTCGCCGCGCGGACGCCCAGCCGGAGTTGAACGGCGCCGAGCGCTGGATCCTGCAGAATAATTCCGGCGGCTGGTGGCACCCCATCCACATCCACTTGGAAGCGCACCAGATTCAGTCCTACAATGGCAAGCGCCCGCCGATGCTGTATGCCGGCAAGAGCGATACGGCCATCCTCGAGGGCAACGGGGTGGTGGAGCTGTTCATGAAGTTCCGCACCTTCACGGGCCCGATCGTGTTCCACTGCCATAACCTCAACCACGAGGACATGCGCATGATGAAACAGTTTGACCCGCGGCCGCCCGGCAGCCCCAGCCCGCTGACCGGCAAATCATTCAGTGTGCCGCCCGAAATCTGCGGGATCCCCGCCGAAGAACTGGCCGATCCGCACAACCACCTGTTCCTGTAATCGCCATGCCCCAGCTCATGATCAGCCTAGTGGAGTGAATATGCACCTGAATCTGCGAACGTTCATCAGCGGGGTGGGGCCTTTACTATTGGCCGGCGCGGCGCGGGCGGCGGAAGCCCCCGCCCGCCCCGCTGCCAAGGGTAGTTATCCCCGCGCCACCGAGATCAATCCCTATATCAAGCACCGGGATAACGGCTTGGTATCAGACCGGTTCCCGGACGCGGTGGTGACTGGGCACGACGACCGATCTTACCGGTTCTACACGGACCTGATCGCCGGGAAGATCGTGTTCATCAACTTCATGTATGCCCGGTGCCGCGGCGTCTGCCCGGGCAATACGGAGGCGATGTGCCGCATCCATGAGGCCCTCAAGCCGCGCATGGGCAAGGACGTGTTCATGCTCTCGCTGAGCGTGGACCCGGCCGAGGACACTCCTGAGGCGCTGCGCTTCTACATGGAAACGCGGGAGGCCAACGGCCGGGCCGGCTGGACCTTTGCAGTGGGCACGCCGGCGGACACCGAAGTGATTCGGCGCGTGCTCGGTGCCTACGATCCGGATCCCAAAGCGGATGCGGTGGTGACCAACCACAGCGGGATGCTGACTTTCGGCAACGACCGCAACAACCGTTGGGCGGCACTGCCCACCACGAGCAATCTGGGCCAGGTGCTGCATTCCTTCGACAACATTACCCGCACGCCCCGCTCGCGGCAGATTTAAACCTCAGACCTCTCACGGGCCGCCAGAGCGTTGCCCCCTGCCCCACCCTTCATGCCCAGCTCCCGGGTGCACGAGAAGGCGAAGCCCTTCTTCAGATGGTGGCTCCCCCGCTTGGGATGGCCAGTGGCCGGCATGCTGGCCATCGGTCACTACCAAGACCAGCGCCCAGCGTCGGCAACTGCACCCACCAATCGACTAGTCCCCATGATGGTCGAGCCCGAGCCAGTGCCCATGAGCCTAGCGCGCACGCCACCCCGACTCGACCTGCCCGCCACCGACGCGCCGCCATTACAGCGCGCCTGGCACTGGCGGGAGCTGGAGAGCAGCGATTACGCGACCTATATTCAGAAACTCCGGTCGGTGGGCTGCCCGGAGCAGACGATCGTTGATCTTGTGCTAATGGACGTGGGCCGGGTGTATCAGGCCCGCCGCGAGCAGCTCCAACGGGGCCGGCCGAGCCCGGGGCAGGAGCCGGATGAGGCGTGGCTGGCTCTGGCTCAGGAGCGCAACCAGCTGGTGCGCCAACTCGTGGGCGTGGACTTCAACATGGAACTCGCGGCGTTAATGGAGGACTTCACCCCGGGCACGCGGGTGCCGGCGCTGGACTTCCTGCCTCTGGATAAACAGGTCGTGGCCCGGCGGTTGATCGCTGTGGAGCAGGAGCAGGAGGAACAGCTCGTGGAGGCCAGCGCCGGCGTGATGGATGAGGCCCAGAGCCAGAAGCTGAAGGAGATCCGCGCGCAGGCGGAACAGCAGTTACGGGGGCTCCTCAGCCCGGAGGAGTTTGCCGCCTACCGCGCACAGGTGGCCGCGCCTTGACGCGCCACCCTTGGCCGGGAGTCCCATCATGGCAATCCACTGGCCATGAGCTGACATTCAAG
>RFVF01000223.1 GCA_009922615.1 Pseudomonadota bacterium | reverse complement strand
CCGAATTGCATCAGGTCAGCCTTGGGACAACGGCAACGCTCGACCGCCTCCCTGACAACGGCGAAGAGCCGGTCATCATCGTGGATCGCCAGCCATCGAAACACCCGGTCAACCCCCTGCTGGTTGATAACCGCTTCCACTTTGAGCTCCACATACGCCAGCATGGACTCGTAGGCAGACAGCCCATGTTGACCGCAGAAGCCGGAATTGCCGCGCCGCACTTCCTCCAGGCTGTTCGGCACGGGCAGGCGCTCGGGTCGGGTGAATGGTTTGAACCCCGCAAAGGGATGATCGCTGTCGAGAAGTTCCAGTGGAGAAGCGAGACTTGCCGCTTCGGTGACAGCACCAGCATTCCTCTCAGCTGCCGCTTCCTTGCCTGGCTCATCAATCACCACACCTTCACCGGCAGCGACGCCGCAGGCGTGACTGGTTGGCTCCCCGTCCGGCCGCGCAGCGCTGGATTCAAAAGAGGCACGCTCGGCGGTCGGCGCAGCCGGACGCCCTTCGTAACTCGTTGAGCTTTCAAAGGAAGACTTCGTAATGTCTCCTTTCAATGTTCTATAGACGTCCGGGTTTGGGGCATGGACGTCCGGCACTGCGTCACACGAATCCGGCTTTGCGCCACACGAATCCGCAGGTGCGTCGTGGGCTGGCGGGACTGAATCGACCTCCACTTCGTAAGCCCGGTCGAACCCTTTACAGCGGTGCAAGCGAATCACTCCCTCACCCAACCGCTGCAATGTCCGGCTGATCGTCGAGCGGGTCAGGGGGAGGTGCTCGGTCAGCCCGCGCGCACTGACACGGTAAACGTCGGAACCGCGTTGATGCGCGCGTTCATCGGCAATCCGCATCCGCAGATTGGTCAGGAGCAGCGCCGCAGGGATTCCATGCTGTTCGGCGTCGGCGATCTGGAAGTAGATCGGGTCTTCGCTGGCCGAGCGTTGCAGGGCGCGGCTGGCAAAGGCGTAGTGCCGCGTATGGTCGGTCGATCGCCAGTTTTTCACGGGCACCACGGTGAGCACACTTGGACTCAACCTCTTCAGTGCATCGGCAATCGCCGTGCGGCTCAGATAGGAGTAGTGGCGCTTGAGCTCATTGAGCGAGCACCGATACCCCTCGCCCGGCCGTTTGCGCGTGGTGGTGATGCGATGGGCCAAGTAACCCGCGATGATAGCCGCGTTGATCCCGTGGGCGCGGGCGAAGGAGCGCGAGAATTGGTGCATGGCCGGCTGGCCAACCCTTTCGGGCTGACCAGCAGGATTCACGATCGTATTGGATTCAGGCGGCTGCACAGGTCACCTCGCTTTCCTCGAACGGGATCACCGACTTGGGTTGCGTCAAGGGCTGCACGTTGGCGGGGCAGCGGTCCTTGAGGCGCGTGTAGTGCTCGGACGGCTTGAGCTCTGTGCGGCGGGCTGGCAGTTGGCTCTGCACGTGGGCGAACGTGTCGCCGTCCTTCTTGAGGTTGTGGACCAGATCAACGCGCGCCGGGATGCCGATGATGCTTTCCACGTTCTCCGTGTCACCGGTCACGAGGGGATGATCGGCAGGCAGCACGGCCTCGAAGTCTTTGGCGAACGCGTTGGCACCCGGATAAATCTTCGTGACCGTGAAGCGGCGACCGTCGCTCTGGGTCGCTTCAATTTCCCACACCACGCGAATCTCATCACACCCGGATGCACTCGGCTCGAAGGTGTTGCCGTCGCCGATGACATCGACGACCACGGCGTTGTGCAGCCCTTCCGGCGCTGGTTTCCAGCGCGATTTATGTTTGAACTTGATCATAGGTTTTGTCCTTTCAGAATTCGGAGGCGGGGCGGAAACCACCTGGCTCCGCCCGCAGCCCGCGTATTCGTTGATTACGCTGCCTCCTGCTGCTGTTGCTTCTCCAACTCCGCCCATCGCCCCAGCTCACGCTTGAGCTTGAAGAGGAGGCGTTCCAACTCTTGGCGTCGGGTTGAGTTCGAGAAAATGTTGTAAGCCTGCTCCACCATCGCGTGCAGTTCGTGCAAGGGGGTGGGGCCGTCCGCTGGCAGGACGGGTAACGCGATGACAGGACTCGCTAGCTCCTCGACCACCACTTCAGGCACCTCCGGCACCTCAACGGACTGGGAAACCTCGTCGGTGATCTCCACGACCGCTTCCTTGGGCTTGGCGGGCTTCTTCTTCGCCTTGTCCGCTGCGATTTGCTTGCGAGCCTGACGTTCGTTCTCGGGCAAATTTTCGCCCATGGGCGAATTTTCCCGAAGATATTTCCCGGCCGCCGCCTGCCGGTAGGCGTAAGCCTGGCCGAACCCGTGCTCCTTTAAGCAGTATTCGGAAAAGGACTTGAAGCGGTCACGGTAGAGCTTGCGCCGCCGGATCTCATCCAACGCGAGGGCGAGCTGGTAAAAGGATTCCTTGGTCCCCGCAATGACCTGCTCGCATCGTTGCAGGTCGCGCTGTTCCTCGTCGGTCAATTTCTCCAGCTCCGGGAGGTCGTCGTCGGCTACACAAACGGTGCCGCGAGCCACTCCATTGAGTTGCTCGACGTGGAGCGCCGTGTAGTCGAGGTCGGGATAGTCGGGTTCCTTGGGGAGCGCCGCGGTAAGGTCGATGATGTAATTATCCGCAGGAGCTTCCAATCGCTCCTTACTGTTGGTGTTTTGATGAATGTCGTTTGTTACCATCTATAGTGCTTGTTGTTCGCCGGTTCCCTGTCGCACGAGTCAGGGGCCGGGGTGGATTACGTGCCGCGTTCAACACGGCACCCGTTCGGGA
>RFVF01000222.1 GCA_009922615.1 Pseudomonadota bacterium | reverse complement strand
GCGAAGTCGGCGGCGAGCCAGTTGAGCAGCTCGGGATGGCTCGGCCACTCGCCCTGCGAGCCAAAGTCGTTGACCGTCTTCACGAGGCCGGTGCCGAAGAGCATCGCCCAGAAGCGGTTCACGGCCACGCGCGCGGTTAGCGGATGCTGCGGCGACGCGAGCCACTGCGCGAGGTCGAGGCGCGTGAGGCGGTTCGTGGAGGTCGTCGCGGGCTTGGGGAGGAATGCAGGGAAGGCGGCTTCCACCTTCTCGCCGTTCTTGTCGTAAGCGCCGCGCACCTTGATGAACGTGTCGCGGGGTTTTTCCATCTCGGACATGACCATCACGGTGGGCACGAGCCTCTCCACGTCGGCCTTCGCCTTGCGCGCGTCCTCGGCGGCGCGTTTGGCGGTGAGGTAATCGGTGGCCTGCGTTTCGCGGAAGAACTTGCGGAGCTTGTCGGCCTGCTCCTTCGTGCGTGCAGCCTTCTCGATGGCCGCGAGCGCGATGGTCGGCCCGCCCGCGAGCGTGGCAACTTCCTTCTCGGTCAGCGCGCGCGGAAAAATGTGCAGTTCATCCACGCGCCCGGTGAAGGGCGAGCCGCCGCCGCCGCGCCGTCCGATGGCGAAGGGCGCGGTGGTCTTGATGGTGCCGGGGAGTTTGTCCTTGAGAACCTTGGTCGCGACTGGCTGACCATTTAGGAACATCTTCAAGCCCGCCGCCTTGCCCGAGCCGTCGTAGGTGAAGGCGAGGTGCTGGAAAGAATCCGCGGGCAACTCTTTCTCGGTCTGCACGTGGAGGACTTCCTCCGGCCACTTGTGGATGAGGTGGACACTCGCTTTCCCGGCACCAAACTCGATGTCCCAGCCGCGATAGTTCGGGCCGTTCTCCATCTTGCCCAGCGGCGCGCCGGTGGTCTTCGCGCTCGTGCGGACCCAGAGGCCGACGCTGAACTTGTCTTCCTTGTCGAAGTCGTAGCGCGCGCCGAGGTCGGCGTGGCCCTTGCCATTGAGGAGAAGGGAATTGCCCTCCACGCCGTCGGCAAAACCGGTCTCCCCTTTCAACTCAGCTTCAATCTCCTTGCCGTCGTGCGTGACGCCGTGCGCGTTGGTGTTGAGCGGGAAGTGGTCGTAGGGCCCAGCCACGCTGCGGGCGCTGGCGTCGGTGGCGACCTTGCTTTCCCAAGCGAGCTGCGCCGCGTCGAGTTTGCCTTCGAGTTCCTTCACCCGCTGGTCGGCGGTGGAAATTTCGGCGGTGAGCTTGGCCAGTTCCTTCTCCTGGTCCGGCAGGGGCACGGCCATGCGCGGCTCGGGGTTGAGCGTGCGCGTGCCGTCCTTGCCCTTCTCCGGCACGTTGTGGAAGAAGGCGTAGAGGCTGTAGAAGTCGCGCATCGTGACCGGGTCGTATTTGTGGTCGTGGCATTGCGCGCAGGCGATGCTCATGCCGAACCACGTCGTGCCCAGCGTGCTCACGCGGTCCACGAGGTAGATGTTGAGATACTCGGCGTCAATGATGCCGCCTTCGTCGGAGGTCATGACGTTACGCATGAAGCCGCTGGCAATTTTTTGGTCCACGGTCGCGTTGGGCAGGAGATCGCCGGCGAGTTGCTCGATGGTGAACTTGTCGAAGGGTTTGTTTTCGTTGAAGGCCTTCACGACCCAGTCGCGCCAGAGCCACGTTTCGCGGAGGGAGTCATTGTGGTAGCCGGCGGTGTCCGAGTGGCGGGCGAGGTCGAGCCACGGGACGGCCATGCGCTCGCCGAAGTGCGGCGAGGCGAGCAGATGGTCAACCGCGGTCTCGTATGCGCGCGGGGATTTGTCTGCGAGGAAGGCCTCCGTCTCGGAAAGCGTGGGTGGCAGGCCGGTGAGGGCGAGTGTGACGCGGCGAAGCAGGACTTCGCGCGGGGCTTCAGGCTGAAACTTGAGTTTCTCAGCTTCGAGCTTTGTGGCGAGGAAGGCGTCGATGGAGTTCGGGGCAGAAGTAATTAGTTGGGCGCTCGACTTCGTGGCGGTGCTGCCCTGGCCGCCGACCTTACTAATCACTTCGTTACTGATTACTTTCTTTAGGTCCAGCTTCGGCACCGTCGGCGCCACCACCGGCTCAAACGCCCAGTGCCCCTGATACTTCGCTCCCTCGGCAACCCAGCGGCGGAAGAGCTCCTTCTGTGCAGGGGTGATCTCCTTGTGCACGGACGATGGAGGCATGAGTTCGTCGGCGTCTTTCGTGAAGAGGCGCGCGATGACTTCAGATTTTTCGGGTTTGCCGGGGACGATGGCGGGCTTGCCGGACGCGCCGGCCTTGAGCGCTTCTTCGCGGAGGTCGAGGCGGAGCTTGCTCTTGCGCGCCTTGTCGTCGAAGCCGTGGCACTTGAAGCACGTGTCCGACATCACGGGCCGGATGTCGCGGTTGAAGTCTACCGGCGCGGGCTTCGTGCCAAAGCCGGCGGCCCGAGCGGTCGGCGCCAGCACGAGGGCGAGTGACGCGAACCAGCAAAACCGAAATTGCAACAACAGCCGCATAGAGTGTGGTTATTGACCCGCATGAGGTCGGAACGATTCAGTTGATCTCGACGGTCAATATCAACACAAAGACGCGGAAAACATCGGGGGCGCAGCTCGGGATGGTCACGTTTCCAGCGAGTCTTTGAGGCCTCGGGCCTCTGCGTTCATGCGATTCCTCTACGTCCAACACGCGCACGTCGCGCAGCCTGCCTTTGACAATTCGCCGCGCATCGCAAACATTGCTTCACTTTTTCCGGGCAACCGGAGGCGGATGAAATCCACGACTGCCA
>RFVF01000221.1 GCA_009922615.1 Pseudomonadota bacterium | reverse complement strand
TCGCCCGCCTGCTCGAGCGCAGCGGCGAGGCGCTCTATGAGAGCTCTGGGGCTGGACTTCGGCGGGAGCGTATAGTACACGACCGCGACGGTGGGGCGGTAGTGGATGATGCTGGGGATGCCCGTGGCAGTAATCGGGTGCAGCTTCACGATGGGCCAAGGCTCGTGGGGTTCGGGCAGCGGCATCCCGTTGGGGCCAAAGGCCCGCGCGCCGTGCTCGAGGCACAGCATCTCGGCGACGAGGCGGCGCTCGGCGACGAAGCGATCCAAGTCAGCGCTAGTGGGCTTGATAACACGCATGATCGGGCGGCTGGGGCTTTCGGGCTGCAGGCGCGCTAAAGGCACGCTGAATGGCTCGGTATGATCGCTTGAGTATATTTCAAATTCGACCCCCGGCGCGCGTTTTGCGCGGCAAACATTCTCACTTGTATATAGAGGGCATTCTTTGCCGTTCTTGGTGGACTTCTCAATATGGGAGGGCACCAGAGCAAGCAGTCGATAAGCGCCTCAACGAAGGTTGTCGGCTCGGTGGTGCAAACGGTTTCCCAGGACTGCATCACTTACGTCAACTCTGCTAATGAAATCGTCATCAGAGGCAATGGCAATGTTGTCGGGACGGTTGACCAGACGGTGTCAATAAAGGTCAACAGCACCTGTGGTGTCCTTGCTGATCAGGATTCTACCTTTACCGATAAGCTGAACAACAGCATGACGCAAGTGCTCTCGGACCAGCAGATCGCGTTAACGCAGTGGTTGGACAATTCAAAGGATGATACCGAAAACAGCATCTCACAGACGATCAAAACCAATGTCAAACAATCGACGGTCCAAACCTGCCTCAACAATGTCAACGGCCATAACGTCTTTGCCATTAGTGGTGACAATAACGTTGTGGGTAAGGCCACCCAGGCATCCGCGCTCGATGTCATCTCGTCCTGCATGCTTAACCAGGGGCAGCAGTCCTCGACGGTTAACGACATCTCGAACACGATCAACCAGCACAGCACGTACACCTCGCAGAACCCGCTGGCGTTCCTCACAGACGCGCTCGAAGCTATCATGAAATCGGCGATGACCTTGCTCGCCGTGGTCTTCATCATCATCGTCTGCTTCATTGTCATCTACATGAGCCTGCGGCGGGGCAAAAAGCTCCCCCCCCCGGCCATCTACCAGGCCGGACCCTCGTTCTAGCGGCCCGGCTCGCGTCCTAGCCCGGATCGCTTTTTTTTTGGGCTCGGCCAAGCCTCGCGAGCACCTCGGGAGTAGGGCCCGATTCTAGGCTTAACCCCCGATTCTGGGCTTAACCCCCGATTCTGGGCTAAACCTCCGAGAAACCCCATGTTAAAATTGAACTGAAGTCTCGGGTACACACCCAGGGGCATATCATGGCGGCCGACGACGACTTCCCCGAGAACCACATAACGGGCGGCGCGGGTGAGCAATCGACCGACGTGATGTATTCGATCCAAAGCGCATCGTACCCCTACGCCGTCGTCCGGATCAACGCGGTCGACTTTGTGCAGATGCTGTGCCGGAAGATCGAGCAAGACATGTCGGTTCGTGTACTGGATAGTAGCAAGTATTCCTATGCGCAGCTCTATGAGTTCAAGCAGTTGCTTCTTCTCGACGTGTTCTTTCGGGATCAATATGCAAACCTACAGGAGCTCGTCCGGGTGCTCAGTCGATCCGGCGAGCGAGAGGTCACCCGTGAACCCGAGATGTACTTCCGGTCGTCGCGTCCGTACATTCGGCTCCACTTGAAGGGCGAGCACGAGTCGGTGGAGAAGCAGCTCGTCCTCAAGCAAACGATCCTACTGGAGGATGATGTGACTGTGGAATACTACGTCTGCACCGATAGTGTGGTGTATTGGCGAGCAAAGTCCTTTGACGACGAGTGACATGGTGTGATATCCCGAGGTCTGAACAAGGTTTCACATCGGGCGGAGGAGCGTGCAAACGCGCCGTACCATACAGCCTACCTTGTCGGCTTTGTCCCAACATCCTCCTTTGGGGGATGGCGGGGCAAAAAGCCCCCCCGGCCATCTACCAGGCCGGACCCTCGTTCTAGCGGCCCGGCTCGCTTTTTTTTTTGGGCTCGGCCAAGCCTCGCGAGGCGCCTCGGGAGTAGGGCCCGATACTAGGCTTAACCCCCGATTCTGGGCTTAACCTCCGAGAAACCCCATGTTAAAATTGAACTGAAGTCTCGGGTAACACCCAGGAACCGAACCCTAGAATGGGGGCCAACAACATAGAATACTCCGAGAACCACATGACGGGCGGCATGCCCCCCAAGGACTGCTTCGCGCCCATGAAGGAAGGCCACTTTCGGCGCCGCCTTGCTGCGCGGCAGCGTGCTAAAGACGCAAAGCGGGCGTTATACCGTGATTGCCCCACGACGGGCGGCAGGCCCCCCAAGGACTGCTGCGCGCCCTTGAAGCCCTTCAACCTTGCGGTTCGGCGCCGCAATGAGGAGATGGGCGGCATCCTCGCGCGTCGCGCCGCAGTCGGCATACGTCTTGGCGTGCCGCCGCTGCGTCTTGGCGTGCCGCCGCTGCGTCTTGGCCCGCTGCTGCCGCGTGGCGGTGCCCGCCACGGTGCCCATGGTGGGCCGCGTGAGGCACAGCCGGCGCCCCCGGCGCCCCCGGTGTGCCTCAGCGCAGTCTCGGTGCCAGCGCTAGTGCCTGCGCCCGACCCGCGCTATATGTCGCCGCCGCGGCGCTAAGGCGCCCACCCGGGCTGCCCACTCGGGCCGCCCACCCGGGCTGCCCACTCGGGCCGCCCACCCGGGCTGCCCACTCGGGC
>RFVF01000023.1 GCA_009922615.1 Pseudomonadota bacterium | reverse complement strand
TGCCCGCGAAGCCCGCATGAGCGACACCCCACCAGACCGGAAGGAAGCGGGTGACGCGCCGGAAGGCCCGAGGAATCCTTGGGTGACCTATCTCGTGTGGGCCATCCTCGTTCCGGTGCTGTATGTGTTGAGCATCGGTCCGGTGGTTGGACTGATAGCCCGGGATTATCTTCCTGAGGAGGTGGCCTACATTTACCTCCCGCTGGAAATACTCCCCGAGAGCCTCTATGAGCCGATCAGGCCCTACCTGGAATGGTGGCTGCCCTAATCCCTCCGCCCGCCACCCAACCAGCCCGTCAGGCAGGGCATCCTCACCCCGCCGCCGGCCACCCGCACGCAACAGGCCCTCGGCGGCGCCGTGAGGACACCGCGCCTGACCTGACTTTTCAACCTAACCCATTGTAAAATGGCTTGTTGTCGATGATTTGGCTGGCTTTCCCCAAGGTCCGGGGACGGTTCCCTAACGTCCGGGAATGAATCCCGGACCTTCGGGACTGGTTCCGGGAGGTCCGGGACTGGTTCCGGGAAGTTCGGGACTGAGTCCGGGGAGTCCGGGATGCTTCCCGGAGGGGCGGCGACGGGTCCGGGAGAGCACCCACGTCCCCCGGACTCCTCCGCGCGAGGGACGCCACGGTCGGCGGTCACAGACCGCCGCTACAGGTTCAGCGCCTAGGAATCAGCTCGCCCCGTGCGCGCGCCCTCGCCCTTCACGCACCCTCAAGATCCCGCCCCACCGCGCCGCTCCTTGCTTTGCCCGGCGTCGCGCCTAGACTTGGGCTGGTGAAAGTGCCGTCCGAAGTGCCCGTGATGATCCTGCCGGAGACTACGTTGTTTCCGCAGATGACGCTGCCCTTGCGCATCTTCGAGCCGCGCTACCGGCGCATGCTCGCCGAGGTGCTGGAGGGCGGGCGGATGTTTGCCGTCGCGCTGCGGCATCCCAAGTATAAGCGCGAGACACCCATGTCCATCGGCGGCCTCGGGCTGGTGAGCACCGCGATCGAGCAGCCCGATGGCACGAGCCTGCTCACGCTGCTGGGCCTGGCGCGCGTGGAGTTCCTCGGTCCCGTTCAGCTCAAGCCCTACCGCGTCGAGTCGATCCGCGCGGTGGCCGCGCCCCCGGCGGAGGCGGCCGAGACCCAGGCGCTGGCCCGCAAGGTCCGCGCGCTGGTCCGCCAGCGGGTGAAGCAGGGTTTTGTCCTCGGGCTCACGCCGCCGGCCGACCCGGAGCAGGCGAAGAAGTTTCAGCAGATGCAGGCGCTGGCGAACGCTTCCCTCGCGCAACTCGGGCGGCAGGTCGCGCGCGTGAAGTCGCCCGAGCAACTGGTGGATCTCGTGGCGAGCACGTTGATCGGTGATCCGTGGGCGCGGCAGATCCTCCTGGCCACGCCCCAGGTGGAGCAGCGGTTGCAGCATCTTTACCAGTTGCTGGTCACTGCGGAGTCGCCCGAGCCGCCGTCGGCCGACTGAGTTTTTCCCGTGAGCACGCTCCTCCGCGCCCTGCGATTCTTCCGCCCCGAGCGCACGCGCATCGTCGGCGTGCTGGCGCTCATGCTCGCGGGGATCGGCGCGAACCTGCTCAAGCCGTGGCCGGTGGCGATGGTGGTGGATGCGTTGAATGGCATTCAACCGCCGGGCCTCCAGGACGGGCGGTTTAGCCCCTTGGTCTTCGCCGTTTGCTTGCTGCTCATCACCGTCCTGCAAGGGGGCTTGAACGCGCTGCAAAACTACTTCGCCATCGCCATCGGCCTGCAGGGCCTGCGCCGCGTGCGCAACGAGATCTTCGACAAGCTCCAGCGTCTCTCGCTGCGCTTCCATCAAGGCCGCAACACCGGCGACCTCATCCACCGCGCAGCGTGGGACACCTATTCGTTCCAGACGCTCTTCCAGCAAGGGCTGATGACCACGGCGAGCGCGGTGCTTTCGTTCGTGCTCATGGTCGTGGTGATGGCGCGGTTGAATGTCCGGCTCACCCTCATCGCGCTCCTCACGGTGCCGCTGCTGGTGCTGGTCATCCGCGCCTTCAGCCAGCGCATGACCGAGCAGGGAGCCACGGCCCAGCAGGCCGACAGCCAGGTCACCTCCCTCGTGCAGCAGAGCATCACGGCGCTGCCGCTCGTGCAGAGCTACACCCGGGAGGAGCACGAAGCCGCGCGCTTCGGCACGCACACGGAGCAGGCGCAGGAACGCCGCCTCGCGCAACACGGCTGGGAAGTAGCCTACTGGGGCGCCGTCACGGCCGTGCTCGGTCTGGGTGCGGCGGGCATCCTCTGGCTCGGAGCTGACCAAGTCGTGCAGGGCAAGCTCACCATCGGCGAACTGCTCGTCTTCCTCGCCTACCTCGCACAGTTCTACGAGCCGCTCAACCAGCTCTCCCACGTTGGCGCGACCATCGCCAATGCCAGCGTCGGTGCGAAGCGGGTCTTTGAAATCCTCGACACGCCGGAGGAAGTGAAGGACGCGCCGGATGCCAAAACAGTCGTTCGCTCCAGCCTGCGCGGCGAACTCGCCTTCTCCGCGGTGACCTTCCGTTACTCCGATGACCGCGAAATCCTGCGGGGCGTCAGCTTCACCCTCGCGCCCGGCCAGTCCGCCGCCATCATCGGCCCGAGCGGCGTGGGCAAGACCACGTTGCTCAACTTGGTCCCGCGCTTCTTCGACCCCACCGGCGGCACCATCCAGCTCGACGGCGCGGACCTGCGCTCACTTCGCGTCCGCGACCTGCGCGCACACGTGGGCATCGTCTTACAGGAGCCGATTCTGCTGCCCACGAGCATTGCCGAAAACATCGCCTACGGCCGCCCCGGCGCGACACGCGCGGAAATCGAGGCCGCAGCGAAAGCGGCCAACGCGCACGTCTTCATCGAGCGGCTGCCGCAGAAGTTCGACACCCTCGTCGGCGATGGATCGGCACGCCTGAGCGTCGGCGAACGGCAGCGCCTCAACCTCGCGCGCGCCTTCCTGAAGGACGCGCCCATCCTCCTGCTCGACGAACCGACCAGTGCGCTCGACGCCGAGAGCGAGGCGCTCGTGGTCGAAAGCCTCCAGCGGTTGATGCGGGGCCGCACCACGCTGATCGTCGCCCACCGGCTCTCCACCATCCGCAACTTGGACAAGATTCTGGTGCTCGAAGACGGGCGCGTCAGTGAGAGCGGCACCCACACGGAACTGGTGGCGCAAGGC
Source organism: Pseudomonadota bacterium (assembly GCA_009922615.1). Lineage (GTDB taxonomy): Bacteria > Verrucomicrobiota > Verrucomicrobiia > Limisphaerales > SXTU01 > SXTU01. The sequence goes on along the minus strand of RFVF01000023.1, from coordinate 61,320 downwards.
GGCTACTACGCCCGCGTCGTCAGCGGGCAGGCAACCCTCGACTGAGTCAGTCCACAAAGAGAAACTCGTTCGCCGAGAGCAGCACCTGCACAAGCTGCTCCCACGGTTGAAGCGGCGGCAGCGACGGCATGTCCACCCCGCGGAAGTCTTTCTTCGCATCCCACTCCTTCACCAACACGGGAGCGCCCGCTGCGGCAGCGGTATTCAGTTCCGTGATGACCGGCGACCACTTGAACTCGTCGCTATTCAGGTTCGCGCGGTAGTCCACAACGAAGTCGAGCGTGTCGCCGCTCTTCACGACAGTCGAAGTCACACGCATGTCCTCGGCGGAGTTATGCACCGTCACGGTGCGGAGCTGGCCAAGCTGGCTGTGCACGATGAACGCCCGCACGCCGTCGCCCGCGCTCGTCTCATGCGCGATGCGGCCCGCGATACTCACCACGCAATCGCGCGGCGCAATCCACCGGCGGATGACGGCGTGTTGGACATCGTTGCCCGCGTGGCCGCCCTCAGCGGTGAGTTGCGCCCAGCCGAGCTTTGCATCCGGCCAGTTCGGTCCGCCCTGCCAGGCCTTGCCCGTGAAGTGCGGCAGCGCAGCGAAGCTCTTGAGCTTGCGCATAACCTCGTCGAACTCGCCGTAGCCGTAGCGCCATTGGTTCTCTGGCGGCGGCTTCGGGGCTTGCGGCTGGTTCGCCTCGGCGTCTGCGATGAAGCGCACGGCAGCGGCGGCTTGCGCGGGCGATGGCTCGCGCTGATAAAGCGCGCGATAGAGAAGGCGGACCTTTTCCTCGGGCGAACTGAGGGCCTTGAAATCCGCGCGCGACGCGAGCGCCTTGCCCCGGGCCGCGACAAACGGGTGATTGAGGAAGAACAGCGCCTGCTGCGACACCGTGGTTTCGTGCCGCTGGGGGATGTGCAGGTCGGGATTGGCGAAATCGAAGACGCGGAAAACTCCGGGCAGATACTGACGGTCCACGAGGCCGTAAAGGCTGCGGCGTTTGCTGGTGAACATGTCCACGGGCTTGCCGCCGGCGGCGAGATCGAGTTCACCACTCGCCACGAGCAGGGAATCGCGCAGCTCCTCGAAATCGAGCCGCTGGCGGTTCGCGCGCCAGAGCAGGCGGTTGTCCGGGTCGAGGGTCGAGGGTCGAGCGGCGAGAGCCGGACGGGTGCGCCCCTCGACCTCACTAGCCTGCTGATACGCAGCGCTGGTCAGCAGCAGCCGGTGCATCGCCTTCAAACTCCATCCCTCGGTCACGAACCGGCGCGCGAGCCAGTCGAGCAGCTCGGGATGGCTCGGGATCTCGGCGCGAAGACCGAAGTCGCTCGGTGTTTTCACCAGGCCTGCACCGAAGTGGTGAAGCCAAAGGCGATTCACCATCACGCGCGCCGTGAGCGGATTGTCCGGGCTGGCAATGGCCCGGGCGAGTTCGAGGCGACCGCTGCCGTGCGTGAAGGGCTGGCGCTGTGGACCGGCGACGACTTGCAGAAATTGGCGCGGGACTTCCACACCTTTCTGCTTCGGGTCGCCGCGCAGGAAGACGCGCGGGTTTCCGTTTGGCTCGCGGTCGGTGACGATAAGCGCGTGGGCTGGCGAAGCAGGGGTGCGAATGAGATGGCGGTCCACTTCGCCCTGCAACTTCCACAGCTCTTCGCAGGCCCGCGTGGTGAAGAGCAGCTCGTTGTTCACGATGCCAACATCCGGCACGACGGCAGGCGAAGTGTCCGCGTAGAGAACTTGTCGGAGCGCCTCAGCCTCTTGGTCAGGTAGCGAGCTAGGCGGCGGAGCGTTGTTCGTCTTCGCGGCGGCCAGCGCGGCCTGCCACTGCTGCTCGACGGCGGTCAACACCTTGCCATAGCGCTCGGCGACTTCGCGCATGGACTTCGGCGGAGAGGCGAAGGCGGCTTGGAGATGGGAGTTGGAGGCTGGGAGTTGGGCGGCATCGGCGGCAAATGCCTTCTCCGGCCGGCTCGCGTAGGCGTGCCACAACGCCCACACCGGGTCGCCACGTTTCTTCGCCTGCTCCAGATACGCTTGCCAGCGGCGGACAGTCGCGGGGATGAGGTCTTTGTCGGTGAGGATTTGGTCGAAGCCTTCCTCGGGATACTTGTGCAGCTCGAACTGTGCGAGCAGGTAGTCCGTCACACGGGCGCGGATGCGCGCGGCGGTTTCGGCGCGGCGCGTGGCCATCGTGGTGTTCAGCTTGTCGAGGCGCGTGCGATATTCCTTCTCGAAGGCGGCCAGCGCATCGGACTTTTCTGGGAACTCGATCTGCACCATTTCGTCTGCGGTGCTTTGGAAGACGCCGTAGAGCGAGTAATAATCGGCCGTCGAAATAGGATCGTATTTGTGGTCGTGGCAGCGGGCGCACTGCACGGTCAGGCCCATCGTGCCGCGCGTCACCACGTCAATGCGGTCGTCAATGATCTCGTGCGTCACGCCGATGAAGCGGCGGCCGGTCGTGAGGAAGCCCAAGGCGGCGAGGTCGCTGCGCGACGGCTGAGAGTTGAGAGTTGAGAGTTGAGAGTCGGCTGCGGTGCTCGTTGCGCCCTCGGCGACTTTGGACTTTGAACCTTGAACCTTGAACCCTTCGACTAGCTGATCTCCGGCAATCTGAAGCAGCAGGAAGCGGTCGTAGGGCATGTCGTTATTCAACGCGCGGACGACCCAGTCACGGTAGGCGTGGCTGTGGACAAAAAAACGTTCCTCGCGCGCATAGACGTAGCCCTTGGTGTCCGCGTAGCGCGCGACGTCCAGCCAGTGCCGGGCCCAGCGCTCGCCGTAGTGCGGACTGGCGAGGAGACGCTCGACTAGGTTGCCGATTGCCGATTGCCGATTGCCGCTGGAGCAGGCCTTTGCAAACGCCTCGACCTCCTCCGCGCTCGGCGGCAGGCCGGTGAGGTCGTAAGTCATCCGACGAATCAAGGTGCGCGGGTCAGCCGCCGGAGAGGGCTTCAATCCGTTGGCCTCCAGCTTCGCCAGGATGAAGTGGTCCACCGGCGACTGCGGCCAAGCCTTGTCCTTCACCTTCGGCAACGGCTGGACCTTCGGCGGCACGAACGCCCAGTGAGACTTTGGACTTTGGACTTTGGACTTTGGACCTTGAACTTCATCCCTCGGATCCGGCGCGCCACTGCGAATCCACGTCTCGATGTCGGAGATTTGCTGTGCCGAGAGCTGCTTCTTCGGCGGCATCTGCAAGTCCGCGCTCGCGTGGCGGATGGCTTTAAGTAAAAGACTTTTCTCCACGTCGCCGGGGACGACGGCCGGCTCGCCGGACTTGCCACCGAGACGCAGCCCATCGCGTGTGTCCACGCGCAAGCCAGCCTTGAGCGACTTGCTCGTCGCGCTATGACACTCGTAGCAATGCTGCGTGAGCACGGGCCGGATGCGACGCTCGAAAAAGTCGAACTCGCCGGATGCGGAAGCTCCATAGCCCACGCTCCAAGCTCCAAAGAAACACCAAACTCCAAACAACAAGCGGACCACCGTGCAGGCACCTTGGCGCTTGAGAGTTGCAACTTCTCGGGGGCTTGGGGCTTGGAGCTTGGAGCTGCGATTCACGTCGGGCATCACGGTGTCAGACGCAGCCTGAGCCGCCAGATTCGTCTTGGGAAGCGCGCGGTTCTGTAGCAGAGGTCTGTGACCGCCGTCATAGACCGCCGCTACAGCGCCTACAGGGAATCCCGGCTTGAGTTGCCCCGCCGCTTCGCGGACGCTTGCCGCCCAAGCAGCATGAGCCAGCGCGCCCTTGTCATCGTGCCGACCTACAACGAGCGGGAGAACCTTCCCCCGCTCGCCGCACACATCCTGGGATTGCCCACGCCCATCGACCTGCTCGTGGTGGACGACAATTCCCCCGACGGCACCGGCAAACTGGCGGACGAACTCGCCGCGAAGCACCCGTCCATCCACGTCCTGCATCGCGCGGAGAAGAACGGCTTGGGCCGCGCCTACATCGCCGGCTTCAAATGGGCACTCGACCGTGACTACGAGTTCATCATGGAGATGGATGGCGACTTCTCGCACAACCCGGACGACATCCCGAAGTTCCTCGCCGCCGCGCAGTCCGCCGACCTCGTCATCGGCTCGCGCTACTGCAACGGCATCCGCGTCATCAACTGGCCGCTCAATCGCCTCGTGCTTTCGCTGGGCGCGGCGAAGTATGTGCGCGTCATCACCGGCCTGCCGTTGAGCGACCCGACCGGCGGCTTCAAATGCTTCCGTCGCGCCACGCTGCAAGCGCTCGGCCTCGATACCGTGCAGTCCAACGGCTACAGCTTCCAGATTGAGATGTCGCACCGCGTCTGGCGGCAGGGGATGCGCATCGCCGAGGTGCCGATCATCTTCACTGACCGCTTCCAGGGGAACTCGAAGATGTCCAAGGGCATCGTGAAGGAAGCGCTTCTGATGGTGTGGAAACTGTGGTTTCAAAACGGCCTGCGCCGCACTCCCCGCCCGCGCGCCGCGCGCTAATCTTCCTTGTTCCCGACACGGCCGGTTGCGAGGCTGGGGCGCGTTGAAACGGCTTGCACCATGACAACCATGAAATCTCACCTCCTTTCACTCGTGCTGATTCTAGCCGGGACTACTTCAGGCTCGGCCCTCACCATCGTTCCCACCTACGATGGCTCCATCACCAACGCCGCCCAGGCCGTGGCCATTACCAACGCGATCAACGTCGCCATTCAAAACCTACAGTCCAACCTCACCGACGACCTGACGGTGAAAATTCTCTTCGTCAGCGATGCCAACATCGGTCTGGGACAGAGCTCGACCTGGTTTAACAACTGGCCCTACTCCGACTATCTTTCGGCCTTACAGGCTCGGGCAACGAGCCGCAACGACGCCCTGGCCCTCAGCAAGACCCCCGCTACCACCACCGACCCGTTGGCCAACAACAGCCAGATTCACATGACGCTGCCGCTCGGCCGCCTCCTGGGACTCACCGCCAATTTCGGGTCCGATGGGTTTGACTCCACGATCTCGTTGAACACGACGATCATGAACTTCACCCGGTCCAGCATTGACCCGAACAAATACGACCTTATCGCCACGGCCGAGCACGAAATCAACGAAGTCCTCGGCTCCTCCTCGAACCTTGGCCCGGGCACCGGCCCGACCGGCCCCATCGCCCCCATTGATTTGTTCCGTTACACCACCAATCTCGTCCGCACTTGGACCACCAACGGCGACGACGCCTATTTTTCCATCGACGGGACGAACCTCCTCGCGCGCTTCAACCAGCAGCCCGACGGCGACTACGGCGACTTCTGGAGCAAGACCGGCACCTGGAGCCCGCCGGGCACCACCCCGGCGGCGCAGGTGCAGGACGCCTTCGCCGGGCCGGGCGTGTTTCAAGACGAAGGCCCCAACGAACTCGCGATCCTCGACGTGATCGGCTACACACTGGCCAGCACCCGGCCCACGCTGAACATTGCCGCCAGCGGCGTGAATCAAGTAACTCTCTCGTGGCCGAGCAACTTTACCGGCTTCGTGCTGCAAGAACGCACGCTCTTCGGTGGTGGCACGTGGACCACAGCCGCCAGCGGCGGCACCACCCCGGCGACCGCCGCGAGCACCGGCTCGCAAAAATACTTTCGCCTCGTCAAGAACCCGCCCGTGGTTCCCGGCCTGAAACCCGCCGCCCTCAGCTCCGGCACGGCCACGGAACCTTCCTTGCAACGCGTCATCCACGTCACCCGCCCGCGCGCCCGGTGAGTGAGGGGCCAACCACCCACGCGAAACGTCTGCTAAGCCAGCGGGGAAAGCCCAAGGAAAGCACAACAAACTGCTTTGATACTAGCCCAGCCATTTATGGCTGGGTGGGGCAGCCACCAAGCCCTAAAGGGCTGGGCAATACCGGTGCCTTCCCATTCCGACGCCCCGCCTGCTGCTCACGAGATGCCTCGCTGCAATCCTGTCGGGGCATATCCAGCTAGGAAAATGCCATCCGACAGTCCCGAAAACCCCTATCCGGCCGGCCGAATGCCATAAAACAACCCCGAAGACCCCCTTTCTGTCGGCCGGATGCCCTCAGACAGTCCCGAAGACCCCCATCCGCTCGATCAAATGCCCCCTTTCAGGACGGAAAGCCCCACTCCGGTCAGCCAAAACCGCGCTTTCAGGTCTGAAAGTGCCATTCAGCTTGGCCAGAACCCCATTTTCCGAACCGAAAGCCCTATTCCGACGGGGAAAAACCGTGCTTTTGGATCCGAAAGTATCGTTCCGCTCCGCCAAAGTGAGACTTTCCGTCACACCTATAGCGATCGGCAGCCTGCTTTAGACCTTTAAATACGGGACTTGAGACTTGCCGCCGACTTGTTCCGCTGCGACAAAACTCCCGCATGTTGCATCGCGCTTTTCTCCTCCTCGTCCTGCTGGCCTCACTTGCCCCTGCCTGCGCTGCCACAGTCCCCGCCAAGGACCGCCTCGTCGTGCTGGTGACGATTGACGGCTTCCCCGCGTGGATTTGGAACGACCCGGCGTTGCCGATGCCCTTCCTCCAAAAGCTCGCGCACGAAGGTGCGGTGGCCAAGACGATGACTATCGCCAACCCCGCCATCACTTGGCCCAACCACACCACGCTCGTCACCGGCGTCACGCCCGCGCGGCACGGCGTGCTCTTCAACGGCATGATGGTGCGCCAGGGGCCGAACGAGCCGCTCAAGCTCGAACCGTGGAAGGACAAGGCCGAACTCATCCGCGTGCCGACGGTGTATGACGTCGCCTTCAAGGCTGGCCTCAAAACCGCGCACGTGGACTGGATTCCCACGACCAACGCCGGGACGTTCCACTTCGAGTTCGGCGAGCGGCCCAACGCGGCGAATCCCATCGAGCGTGAGATGCTCGCCGCCGGACTCATCAACGAGACGGAGTTGAAGGAGTTCAACCAGCGCAACCCGCCGTGGCGCGATATCTTCTGGACTCGCGCCGGTGTCCACATCGTGAAGCAGCACAAGCCGAACCTCCTGCTCTTCCACCTGCTCAACACCGACGCCATCAATCACCGCTCCGGCCCCGGCACCTGGGCGAGCATGTCGGCCTTTGCCTTCGCGGACACGTGTCTGCGCGAGTTGTTCGACGCGGTGCGGGCGGCGGGCTTGGCGGACAAGGCCACGTTCGTCATCACCACGGACCACGGCTTCAAGTCGGCCAAGCGCATCATCCGCCCGAACGTCGCGCTGCGGCAGGCCGGCCTCCTCCGCGTGCAAGGCCCGACGGTCGCGACGTGCGACGCCGTGGCCAACACGCTGGGCGGCTCGGCGATGATCTACGTGCCGGACAAGGCGAAGCTCGCGACGCTCACGCCTAAGTTGAAGGACTTGCTCGGCAAGCTCGAAGGCGTCGAGCGCATCTACGAGCCGGCGGAATACGCGTCGCTCGGCCTGCCCACGCCGGCGCAGAACGACCAGATGGCCGACCTCTTCATCGTGGCGAAGGACGGCTACGCGTTCACGCATCAGCCCACCGGCGACGAGGCGGTGACGGACTTGACGCCAGAGGTTTATCCCGGCCATCACGGCTACCTCGCGAGCGACGCGAAACTGAACGGGATGTTCGTCGCGTGGGGCCACGGCGTGAAGCGCGGCGCACAACTCGGCGACATCCGCAACGTGGACGTGGCCCCGACAGTGGCCGCATTGCTCGGTTTGAAGATGGAGAACGTCGAGGGCCGCGTGCTGACCGAGGCGCTGGCACAACCATCCGCACGGTGAACGGGCCGGGATAAGCGTTGCCAACCGGGCCAAGTTCTGGCACCAAGACCAGCGTGCGCCCCCGGCTGGCCAAGTTCACGATGACGCTGCTCCTCGCGAGCACAGCCGTGCATGTCTGCTTTGCGCCCGATAGCGTGTCGCTGCGCATCATCAACGAAACCGGCTCACGCATCGCCCTTGAAGACCCGCTGACGTTCAACGCGGGCACCATTTATCAGGGCTTGTCCGCGCTCGGGCACCTCGACAAGACGCCCCGGGCAGAACGCAGCACCATCGACAACCGGGCCTTCCCCGCCACGCTGGAATCCATGACCGTTGCGACCTGGCCGTTGTTGCCCGGCTTGACGACCAAGGGAATGGTGGCCAAGCCGGACGATGCCGCGATGATGCGGCGGCTGCAACCCGGGCTGACCCGCGAGGCGAATGAAAGACTTAACCGGCGAGTAGGTTATTTCCCGCCAGTGCAGGATCCCGACATCATCAAGCCCAAGTTCGACCGCACGTTGCGCCAATATGCGCAAAACCAGCCGCCCGACATCATCCATCCCGGCACGCGTCCGCCCTCACTGACGCTTGATGGGTATGCTTGGTTGCGCCCGCAAAAACCGCACATCGAGGAACCAAACCACGAGCGGCCGCAATATGATTATTCCGGCCCGCCGCTGCTTTTCACCGCGCCCGCCGAGTTGTTGAAGAACCCCCTGATCGCGAATGACCCCGGCATGATGCGCCTCTTCGTGCGGACCAACGAAAGCGGTATCCGCGACACCACCGCCGCTTCCGTCGCAGCCGCCAAGCCCGTGCGACGCCTGCGTTCCGCCTCATTCTGGGATGCGGTGGAGGCACCGAACAATCCGCGCTCCGACTACGACAGCGCCTCGGATTACGAGACCAAGGCGCGCAATACCACCAAGGCGCTCTTCGATCTGCGCGATCCGGCCAACCCCACTTCACCGAACGATCCGAAGCCCTCCTACGACACCCGCCCCTACTTCAATCCCTCCGGCCGGCGCATGCTGCGCGACCCGAACGGGAATTGAACTGCCCAGCAGGTGACATAAATCGGGCAGGCAACCCAGCGACTGGAACTATTGCAGGAAACGCGAAGTCGCGGTCAGTTCCCCGGCAGTTTCCAGCGCCCCAGCAGTTGCAAGTCATCCACCAGGAATTCACGCGGCCCGTCGCCCCGGAATTCGATGCTAAACCTGTCGGTGCTGGCGACCGGAAAGTTGGAGAATGAGCCAAACGCCAAATCCACCCGCTGCCACTGGTCGTTCAGCGGAGCGACGATGGTTGAGGCGGTGGCGAGAGCATTCGTGGTTCCTGCGTGGGCGTGCAAAGTGAAACGTGCCTCACCAGTGCCGCCCGGCGCGCGCAACCACACACGCACGCCAGTGGCAAGCTGCAGCGAGTAATGCCATCCGCGCACGCGCGGCGTGCTCACCGAGACGGTTTGCCGACCGGCCGGCAGCGTGACGGCCAGCGCGGCGTTACCATCGTGAGCTTGGGGCGAGATTCGCAAGGCGGGAGCATCGGGCGTCACGAGTTGCCAGCCCGCGAGGCCATCCTCGAACCCATCCAGAAACGGCCAAAAGACCCGTGAAGGTTTTTCCATCCCCGCCAGCCGCGGCGAGACAACGCGCATGGGCGAGCACCGCGCCGGAGTGGCACTGGCGTCGCTGACAAAATAAACCAACGGCACATCCAGATCATCCACCGGCAGCGTAGCCTCCCAAGCCTCGCCCCGGCGGGGCATGGGCACCGCACGCCAATCGCGAGCCGGCCAGTGTCCCGGCACATCCGCGCTGTAGTAGAGGAGCACTTGGACTGGAGCCGAGGCGGGCGAGGCTAGCCAGCGGACTTTCAACTGCTCGGCGACCAGCTCGGCGCTCAAAGTCAGGAAAGCCTCGGGAGACGACGCGTTGGAGCCCAGCCCTGAAGGATAAACCGGGCGCTCGGCCAGCCACGCATCCGCCGGCGGCTTGGGCTGCGCTGCCGCAGTCCACATGCACGAAAGCAGCGCGATCAGGACTTCGAGTCGCAGCCTCACAAGTTACTTGCCCGACTTGCCAGCCCCGCCGCCCTTGCCCTCGCCCTTGCTCATGCCGGCGGTGAGGATGGAGCCCGTCACCACGCCCACCGCAAAGAACACGTAATACATAATCGCGGAAGGCAAGGTGATTTTGCTGGGCAGCAACGGTGGCAGGGTGAAGTCAACTGTCCCACGATTCTCTCGGCCCAACAGCACGAGGACGTAAAGGACGAACAGCAGGAAGGCGATTTTCAGGAGGAGTTTCATGTTCGTAATCGGACCCCCGGGACCGTAGCAACTCTTGCGTCCGTGGCCAGTCCGCAGTCGACGATTTTTCCGCCGCCCCCGCGGCACGCTTGCGCGCTGGGGTAATCGCCTTACCCTCCGCGCCCATGAGTATCGCAACCAAAACCGGCGACAACGGCACCACCGGCCTGATGTATAACCGCCGCGTGTCCAAGTGCCACCCGCGCGTGGAAGCCTACGGGTCCGTGGATGAGTTGAACGCCGCGCTCGGCCTTGCGCGGGCCTCAGCCCAGCACGCTTTTGTCAGCGGCAACCTGCTCGCGATCCAGCAAGACCTCGTGACGTTGATGGGCGAGCTGGCCACCGGCTCGGAGGATTTGCCGCGCTACGCGAAAGACGGCTTCACCTTGGTGAGCGCGGAACTAACGGCAAAGCTGGATCAACTCGTCGGTGAAATCGAAAAACAAAGCATCACCTTCAAGGGTTGGGCCACGCCGGGCGCAACGCTGAACAGCGCGGCGCTGGATGTCGCGCGCACCGTGTGCCGCCGCGCCGAGCGGCACGTGTGCGCGCTGCACGAGGCGGGGCAATTGCAGAACTCCGAGATCATCATCTACCTCAACCGCCTCGCTGATTTGCTCTGGCTGTTTGCCCGCTGGGTGGAAACTCACGCGGAAGCCCGGTGAGCCGCAGTTTGATCTTGAGGATTGTTCGCGAGCCTTGGCGATCACCACCAATGGCTACAACTTGTTCCAGCGGTGAACGCGGCCGTAGACGTTGTATTCGGCCACGAAGACGTCGCCGGCGGCATTGAAGGCCACGCCGTGCGGCGCGGTGACGAAGCCGGTGCGCCAGACTTCGGGCTTGGTCTGGTTGTTCTTCACCTCGGCCTTCTCGGTGTTCAGACCGAGCCGGGCAACGAGCTTGCCCTCCTTGTCCAGCACACTCACCGCGCCGCCGATTTCACCGACGAGGGCGTAGTCGCCCTGCACGGTGATGGCCGCGGGCGCGAGCAGGTCCTTGGCGACGACGCCGAGCAGCTCGCCATCGAGGGACATGTGCACGACGCGCAGAGCCTCGCGGTCGCAGGCGATGATGCGGTTGGGCGTGAAGCGGGTGTCCACGGCGATCTTGTGCAGCGTGGTGAAGTTGTAGGGGGCTTTCTTGCCGCCGAAGGATTTCAGGTATTTGCCATCCTTGTCGAAGCGGTGGACGTAGCTGGTGGAGTAGCCATCGGTGACGAACCATTCGCCGTTGGGCGCGACGTCCATGCCGGTGAGACGCACGAAGGATTTGCCTTCGTTGGGGTCCTTGATGGCTTCGCCCTTGTCGTTCTTCTTCTTGCCGGGACCGGTCTTGTTTTTGAACTCGTCAGGGATGGCGGAGGCGTGGATTTCCAAAACCTTTTTCCCTTCGAGGGTGAGCTTGAGGATGGTCTGGCCGGAGAGGCGCGGGCCGTAGATGAATTCGCCGTCGGCCTGCTTCTTGATGACGAAGCCATGGAAGTCAGCGGGGGCGTCCGGGAGGTTGCGGAGCCACTTGCCGTCGGGGCCGTAAACTTGCACGCCGGCCTTGGTATCCTGCGTGCTGACGTAAACGTCGCCCTTGGAGCTGACGGCGATATCCCCGTGCATGTTACCAAGCTGGGGGCGGCCTTCGGGGAGCTTGAGCCAGTCGGCGACGGGCTTCCATTCGGCGGCGCGGGCGGGCAGAAGCAAGGCGGTGAGAGTGAGGGCGGCAAGGGCGGTGAGGCGCATGGTGCAGATTCGATTCAGTTGACGATCACGGTTACGAGACACCAATCCCGGACGCGCGGACCTCGGCACTATTCGACCGTGCCGCCTGCACGCTTGCCAGCTCCCCTGCCCTGCCGCACCGTTTGCGCGTCCGATGAACAATGACTACATCGCGCGGAAGGAGCGCTGGGCGCGCAAGATGGCGGGCCAGGAGAAGCCGTCCGTGCGCTCCACGGACCGGCTCCCGCCCGGCCAACGGCAGGTGCACAACTTCCCCGTGCTAGATCTCGGTCAGCACATCGAGGTGCCGCTTGACAAATGGGAGCTGAAGATCGGCGGCCATGTGGAGAATCCGGTGACGTTGAGTTGGCCGGACTTCCTCGCGCTGCCGCAGTTCACGGACACGAGCGACTTTCACTGCGTCACGACTTGGAGCCAGTTCGACATGGTGTTCAGTGGCGTGGCGTTCTTCACGCTTGCCGATCTGGTGAAGACGAAGGCCAGCGCCACGCATGTCTTCTTCAAGAGCCACGACGGCTACTCCACGAACAACCCGCTCGACGTCTGCCTCGACGACGACGTGCTCATCGCGCACACGTGGAACGGCCAACCGTTGTCCATCGAACACGGCGGGCCCGCGCGAGTGATCGTCCCCAAGCGCTACGCGTGGAAGGGTGCGAAGTGGGTGCGCGAGATCACGTTCCTCGACCGCGACATTCTCGGCTTCTGGGAATTGCGCGGCTACTCGAACACCGCTGATCCGTGGACGGAAGACCGTTTCTCCTGAACTGCTCCTATGACTCCCACCGAAGCCTCCGACTCGATTAAACTGACTTGCGACGAAATCTCGAAGGCCACGCTGAAACTCCAGCCGGCCATCCGCGCGCTGGGCAATCCCGCCGCGCAGGACGAGTTGCTCAAGGCCACCTACGAGCTGACGAAAAACCTAGAGACGGTGAAAAAAATCGTCCGCAAGTCGCTCACCGGCACGAGCACGCCGCTGACGTGAGCGGCCGCAAAGGTTCACTCCACCGCCCGAATCTGCACGCTGACCTCCAGTGAGCGTTGCGTGTTCCCGACGTAATGCCCACTGACGGGCGCGACGTCCGCATAGTCGCGGCCCACAGCGATCTTCACGTAACACTCGTCCGGCTGGCAGTTATGCGTCGGGTCCAGCGCGCGCCAGCCGATGCCGGGGATGAGCACTTCCGTCCACGCGTGCGTCGCGCTGGCAGCTTCCGTGGCGAGGTAACCGCTCACGTAGCACGCCGGGATTTTCACTGCGCGGCACAGGCCGAGCAGCACGTGCGCGAAGTCCTGACAAACGCCGCGCCGTTGCGTCAGCACGTCCTGCATGTGCGTGTGGACGTGGGTCGAAGCGGTCACGTAGGTCAGGTGCGTGTGGACGAAGCGCATCAGCGCCAGCGCTGCCTGCCAAGTGTCCTGCTGGTCGCCGAGCACATCGAGCGCAAGCCGCCACGTCTGCGGCAAGGTGTCCACGAAACGGCTCGGCTGAAGGAAGTCGTAGCTCCGCTCCCAGCGCAACGCCTCGTCAATGCGCGCCAGCGGAAACGGTGTCGCGTTGTCCGCGAGCAAGTTTGGCGAACGCGTCGTCACGCGGCATTGGCTGTCCACCATCAGCGACGAATGTGGTTCGGGGATTTCGAAGTGGTGGATGGTGTTGTGGTAAAAGTCCGCGTAGTGCCGCAGTCGCGCGGCCGGCAGCACCTTCAACAAAAACGACTCGACCGTTTGCCGGTCGTTGCTCGGCGGCTGGAGACGCACCTCGTTGAAGCTGTCGCGCACCGGCGACGCATAGCTGAAGCGCGTGCGATGGAGGATGTCCCACTTCATGAGGAGGTGCGGCGCGCCTCACGCTGGCGCCACGTCTACCGACACTTTCACCACGTGCTCGCCGCCGCCGGTGAGAATGCCGCTGATGGGACTCACGTCGCCGTAGTCGCGGCCGTAAGCGACGGTGATGTGCTCTGCGCCGGGTTGGAGATTGTTCGTCGGGTCAAAGTCCACCCAGCCGAGGTCCGGGCAGAACGCGGAGAACCACGCGTGCGACGCGTCCGCACCGACGAGACGTTCCTTCCCCGCCGGTGGCTGCGTGCGCAAGTAGCCGCTCACGTAGCGCGCAGGCACGCCGAGCGAACGAAGCGTAGCAATCGCCAGATGCGCGAAGTCCTGACAAACGCCGCGCCGTTGCGCGATGACTTCCTCCAGCGGCGTCGCGACCGTCGTAGCCACCGGGTCGTAGGTGAAATCCGCGTGGATGCGGCGGTTCAGGTCCGCCACGGCGACCAAGAGCGGCGTGCCGGCGGCGAAGCTGGGCTGCGCGTAGTCAGCCAGCTCCTGCATCGCGCGCGCGCCGGGCGAATCGAAGACGAATTGGTAAGGCTCGGCTACGGCAGGCGAGACCGGGTCGGAAAATAGCGTTGCCACCTGGTCCCACGGTGGCGAGAGCGACGCTACCGGCGGCGTCGTTTCCGTCATGCTCACGAGGCTTTCCGCGATGACTTCAAACCGCTGGTGCAACTCCTGGATGCTAAAGAAGCAAACGCGATTCCCGAAATAGTCAGTGCGGACCTTCCGCACCAGCGGTTCCGGCGTGATGGTGATGTGCGATACAAACTCCAGCCGCTGCTGGTGCCCGAGCGAGCGCGGCTTCAAGCGAGCCGCGTGATGCGAAACCGTGACCGGCTCGCTGTAGTCGTAAGTCGTGCGATGGACGATGCGGTAGTTCACGGCGAGCCTCCCTGGTCGGCGCGGGAAATCGTCGAGTGCGCGAAGTAACTCACGGCAATCGCGTCGCTCAGTCGCGGCAGGTCGCGCAGCGTGGCACTCACGACCGTGCCGGTCTCGGAGTCGTGCCAGCCGCCGTCGAGTGTATTCAGCTCGCGCGGGTCGAGCAGGCGCAGGCGCCCGACGCTTTCAATGAGCACACGTTGGCCCGCGCTCGGCAGCGCGCTCTCACGCTCCTGTGGCAGGCGGTCCACGTGCTTCACGAGTTGGTTGAGCTGGAAGAGCAGCGAGCGCGGGTTGGTGTCGTCGAGCAGGACGAGGTCGTAAACGGCGACGATGTTCGGCAGCAGGTTGTAGCGGGCGCGGTAGGTGATGGCGCAGTCGCACACATCCAGCACGGACTCCAAAACGCTCGGGTTGTCCGCCTCGGGCGAGGCCAGCGCGTTCTCTAGCAAGGTGCAGAGATACACGCCACGCTCGATGCGCCGACCCATGTCGAGAAAGCGCCAACCGTGAGCGCGCGTCATGTTTTCGCGGGCCAGACCGCTGAAGGCCGCGAGCGTGAGCATCGCCTGATGCAGGATGCCCACGGCATCGCCGGTGAGCATCACGCCGGACGCGGGCCGTGCGAGCAGGTCGTCGAGCGAACTCAGCACGCGCCAGACTTCGTTCGAGGTGCGATCGCGCACCAGCATCGCAAGCCGCTGCAAGTTCTCCGCGATGCGCCGCAGGCTGCCGGGGCGCTTCGGGTCGAAGATGGCCGCGAGCAAGTCCGCCTCGAGCGCCTCGTGGTTCGCGCGGATGTCCCGACCAGCATCGCCGGGCGTGAGCTGGCCCTGCGTTTCCAGCGTTCGCAGCAAGGGTTCGAGAAAAGGCAGCGAACCGCCCGAGGCCTCCGGGCCGAAGCGCAACAGCGCGGCACGCAACATGCGCGTGGTGAAGTCCGCGCGTTCCGCGTAGCGGCCCAGCCAGTAGAAATTGTCCGCCATGCGGCTCGGCAGGTTGTTGCCGACACGGCGCAGCTCAATGGGCTGGCCGCGCGTGCTGAGGAGCGAAGTCGCCTCGACCGGCGCGTCGCTGAGGACCCACGTGTCCTTGCTCGCGCCGCCGCGTTGCATCGAGACGGAGCTGCCGCTGGTCTCGCTAGCCACGCGCGTGAGGCCGCCGGGCATGAGCTGGTAGCCCTTCTCCGTGGCGACGAGATACACGCGCACCGTGACGGGCCGCGCGCTCAAGCCATGCTCACCCCACGCGGGCGCGACGGAGAGCACGGCGCGCTCCTGCGCCACGAATTGATGCGGCTGGAAGCGGATGGCCCGGGCCAAGGCGTCGCGTTCGGCGGAGGTCAGGTCGCGTTCGACGCGCGAGCCGTTCACGCGGCTGCGGAAGGCGGGCTTCACGAACAGCTCGTCGAGATGTTCCAGCACGTATTTGCGCGCGTTCTCCTGGCCGCACCACCACGTCGCAACGGACGGCAGCTTGAGTTCCTCGCCGAGCAAGTGACGGCAGAGGCCCGGCAGGAAGCCGAGGAACGCGGGCCGTTGCAGCAAGCCGCTCCCGAGCGTGTTGGCGACCGCGACGTTGCCCGCGCGCAAGGCTTCCACGAGACCGGGCACGCCGAGCATCGAATCGTTGCGGAGTTCGAGCGGGTCGCAGAAGTCATCGTCAACGCGACGCAGAATCACGTCTACCGGCTCGAGGCCCGAAAGCGTTTTCAGATACACGCGGTCGTCGCGGACGGTGAGGTCCTGACCCTCGACAAGCATGTAGCCGAGGTAGCGCGCGAGGTAGGCCTGCTCGAAGTAAGTCTCGTTGTAAGGCCCCGGCGTGAGCAGCACGACGCGCGGATTGTCCGTGTGGCGCGCGGCGAGGTGAGCGAGGGAGTTGCGGACTTCGCGGAAGAAACCGGCGAGCCGTTGCACATTTCCGTCGCGGAAGGGCTCGGGTAGCAGGCGCGAGGTGATGAGGCGGTTCGCGAGCGCGTAGCCCGCACCGGTGGGGATGGCTGTGCGGTCGGAGACGACCCACCACTGGCCGTCCGCCGAGCGCGTGAGATCGGCGGCGTAGAAGTGGAGAAAGCTCTCGCGCGGCGGCTTGATGCCGTGACAGGGGCGCAGAAAGTCCGGCTGCGCGAAGACGAGCGCAGGCGGCAGGCGACCGGAGCGGATGAGTTCTTGCGAGCCGTAGCAGTCGGCGAGCACGCGATTAAGCAGCGTCGCGCGCTGGACGAGCGCAGTCTCCAGCCTGCGCCACTCGGCAGCGGCGATGACGAAGGGCACCGGGTCGAGCTGCCACGGGCGCTCCATGCCGCGCGCGTCGCCATAGACGTTGTAGGTGATGCCGCCCTCGTGCAGCAGGCGGCGGCAGGTGTCGGCGCGGCGCTTGAGCTCATCGTGGCCGAGGGAATCGAGGTGACTCAGCAACGGCAGGTAGTGCTCACGCGGCTCGCCGTCCGCCGTGAGCAACTCGTCAAACGCCGCCGCCGCCGGCGAGTAATTCGCCAGCAAGTCGAAGTGGCGCTCGGCGTGCGCTGGCGCGGCGGGGTCGCTCATTGCGTAGGTTGGTTGTAGCGAAGTCGCGCCGAGGAGGCGAGCGCGGAGAGCAGAACTTGATTACACATTCCGCAAATCCAGCGTGAAGGGCATCTCCGGGTTCACCTCCGCCGGCTTCACCTGCATCGGCCCGGGCGTGTGGCCTAGGCGGAAGAAGCGGGCGAGGCGGCGGCTCTCGGCTTCGTAGGCGTTCACGGGGAACGTCGTGTAGTTGCGCCCGCCGGGATGCGCGACGTGGTAAGTGCAGCCGCCGATACTCTTCCCATTCCACGAGTCCACCACGTCGAACGTGAGCGGCGCGTGGACACCGATAGTCGGTTGCAGGCAACTCGCCGGATGCCACGCGCGGTAGCGGACGCCAGCGATGTATTCGCCGTGCGTGCCGGTCGGGTGGAGCGGGATGGCGTGGCCGTTGCAGGTGATGACGTGGCGCGAGTCGATGAGGCCGCGCGCCTTGACCTGCACGCGTTCGAGCGATGAGTCCACGTAGCGCACCGTGCCGCCACCACCGGGTTCTTCGCCGAGGACGTGCCATGGCTCCAAGGCCTGGCGGAGTTCGAGCGCGGTGTTGCGCAGCTCGATGTCGCCAAATTGCGGAAAGCGGAACTCGAAGTGCGGCGCAAACCACTCGGCCTTCATCGCGTAGCCCGCGTCCTTCAAGTCGGCGACCACATCCTCCAAGTCCGACCAGACGAAGTGCGGCAGCATCCAGCGGTCGTGAATCTGCGTGCCCCAGCGCACGAGTTTCGCGTTGTAGGGCTGCTGCCAAAACTTCGCGACCAACGTGCGCAGGAGAAGCTGCTGTGCGAGGCTCATCTCCGCGTGCGGCGGCATCTCGAACGCGCGCATCTCCAGCAAGCCGAGCCGCCCGCTGCTGCTGTCGGGCGAGTAGAGCTTGTCGATGCAGAACTCGGCGCGGTGCGTGTTGCCGGTGGCGTCAATGAGCAGGTTGCGGAAGAGCCGGTCGGTCATCCACGGCGGCACGGGCGCGAAGTCCTTGATTTGCTTGAAGGCGACTTCCAACTCGTAGAGCGAGTCGTTGCGCGCCTCGTCAATGCGCGGGCTTTGGCTCGTCGGGCCGATGGACAGGCTGCTGAAGAGGAACGACAGCGACGGGTGATTCTGCCAGTAGGCGATGAGGCTCTTGAGCAAGTCAGGCCGGCGCAGCAGCGGCGAGTCCGATGGCGTCGCGCCGCCGATGACGATGTGGTTGCCGCCGCCGGTGCCGGTGTGGCGGCCGTCGAGCATGAACTTCTCCGTGCCGAGCCGCGTTTGCCGCGCCTCCTCGTAGAGCGTCGTGGTCTGCTTGACCATCTCGTCCCACGTCGCGGTCGGGTGCATGTTGACCTCGATGACGCCGGGATCGGGCGTGACCTTGAGCACATTCAGGCGCGGGTCATGCGGCGGCGTGTAGCCCTCGATGACGACCGGCGTGTTCAACTGCGCAGCGGTGTCCTCCACGGCGGCGACGAGTTCCAAGTAATCTTCCAGCGTCGCCACCGGCGGCATGAAGACGTGCAGCCGTCCGCCGCGCGGCTCGACGCAGAGCGCGGTGCGGATAATCCACGCGGCGGATTCGCCGCGAGCCGGCTCGCGCGTCGGGTCGTCGAGCAACTCGGCCTTGCGCGCTTCTTCCTCGGTCTGGCCGCGACGCCGGAGCGCGGCGGCTTTTTTGCGCGCGGGCGTGCTGACTTGCAGGTAACGCTGGCGGAACTCCGCGCGCTCCGGCAGCGGCGGACGCGGCGCGGTCGGGTCGAGTGAGTTGAGGTAGGGATAGTCCGACTCGCTCACCCACGGGAGCGAATCGAGCGGCAGGCGGAAGCCCATCGGCGAATCGCCGGGGAACAGAAAAAGCTTTTCCGCGCGCAGAAACCACGGCCCGCTGGCCCATACCGGGAAGCAGTTGCGCCACGCGCGTTGCACGGGCAGCGCGTGGCCAACGACGCGGTCCAACCCGCGCTCCAGCACCTTCGCGAGGCGCGCGCGTTCTTCCTCGTCCTTCAAGTTCGCCTTGTGCGGGTCCACATTCGCGGGCAGGCGGCGCTCTTTCCACAGGTGATAGAACGGGTCTTCGTAGCCGGGCATGATCCACTGCGGGTCCGCTTGGATGCGGTCAGCCAGCGCGGCGATGAAGCGCGCGGAGTGGTCCGTGGTGTGGCCGTAGGCGGTTTTCTCGTCGGCAATGAGCGCGGGATTTTCCCAAACAGGATGGCCGTCCTTGCGCCAGTAGCAGGCGAAGGCCCAGCGCGGTAACGACTCGCCGGGATACGCCTTGCCTTGGCCGTAATGCAGCAGCGCGCCGGGCGCGAAGCGCTTCTGTAGGCGGCGGATGAGCTCGTCCGCGAGCGGGCGCTTCGTCGGACCGAGCGCGGCGATGTTCCACTCCGCGCCGTCTATGTCATCAATGCTCACAAACGTTGGCTCGCCGCCCATCGTGAGCCGCACGTCGTGTTTCACGAGATCGGCGTCCACGGCGTGGCCGAGGCGCTCAATCTCCTTCCACTGCTCCTCGGTGTAAGGCTTCGTGACGCGCGGCGACTCGTGGATGCGCGTGACCTTCATGTCCACCTTGAACTCGCACTTGCACTCGTCCACGCCGCCGCTGATGGGCGCGGCACTCGAAGGGTCAGGCGTGGCGGCGAGTGGGATATGGCCTTCGCCCGCGAGCAGCCCGCTAGTCGGGTCGAGGCCAATCCAGCCCGCGCCGGGGAGATAGACTTCGCACCACGCGTGCAGGTCGGTGAAGTCCTGTTCCGCGCCGCTGGGGCCGTCGAGCGACTTCACGTCCGGCTTGAGCTGAATCAGGTAGCCGCTGACGAAGCGCGCCGCGAGTCCGCAGTGACGGAAGAGCTGCACCAGCAGGCACGCGGAGTCGCGGCACGAGCCGCTGAGGGTTGTCAAAGTCTGCTCCGGCGTCTGCACGCCCGGCTCCAGGCGGATGAGATACTTGATGTCCTTCCACAGCCGCTGGTTGAAGGCGACGAGGAAATCAATCGTGCGCGGACGCGTGTCCTTCTCCTTCTCCGGGTGAAGCTGGCCGACCTCGGGCATGTGGCCGTGCGCGTGGACATCCTCGGCGACTTCCGAGTGTGGCACCGGCGCGTGGGGGCGGTTCAGGAACGTAATGTTCTCGCCCAGCGCGTCGCGCGTTACCGAGGCGAGGTAGGCCTGAAACTTGGGCGAGAGCGGGCACTTGAGTTGAAACGGCTCCAGCTCGTGGTCGAGCGTGCGGTCGTAGTGAAACGGGAAATTCTCCGCCTGCGGCTCGAGGAAGAAGTCGAACGGGTTCAGCACCGACATCTCGGCCACGAGGTCCACCTCGACGCAGAACTCGCGCGTCGGCTCCGGGAAGACGAGGCGGGCGAGGTAGTTGGACTGCGGGTCCTGCTGCCAGTTGATGAAGTGCTTCTCAGGCGTGACGCGCAGCGAGTAGCTCAGGATGCGCGTCCGGCAATGCGGTGCCGGGCGCAGGCGGACGATTTGCGGACCGAGCGTGACGAGGCGGTCGTAAGCGTAGTGCGTCCGGTGGTGGAGGGCGATGTGGATGGACATGGGGGAGAGCAACCAGTGTTCAGTCTTCAGTATTCAGTGAGGCACTGGTGGTAGTTGGCGACACAAATTAGGCAGCGTCATCGTGGAATCCATTGAAACTCTACGTCCGATGCCTCGATAACCCATCGCGAACCCTCGTCACTAGGAAAGCCAGCCCACTCAATCTCGTGAATCAGATGGCCGCCCGTAGCAACGCGAAACTCATCGTAGAGCCAGTCACCCAAACCGCGCGCAGACGATGGACTGCTCAACGAGTATCGAATCACCCGCGAGTAAAACAACTCGATGAAGCCGTCGTGGTAAGCCCCCAACAACCGAACTCGAATCGCCGTAACGCGCTGCTCGCTCCGCTCTACAGGCGCAGGCTCTGCAATTGTGACGCTCTCCAGCCAAGCATCGTGTGGGCAACGGTGGTCGCGTGGGTCGAAATACCACTCAGATGCGGCGAGCGCATAAGCACCTCGGGGGAACCTCGCAGCGTTGCCGGCGACATACGCGCGATATTGTGCGAAAGCTGTCACTATCGTCTCAGGCTCTCTCTGCGCTGATAGGATGAATGCCATGGTGATGTGCGAAGCCGCCTACCCCTAATTACTGAACACTGAACACTTCCCCTGCTGCTGCTGCTCTTCCTGCTGCACGAGCATCTGCTCGTCCATGCTGGCGATGGATTGGAAGAAGTAGGCGTTGAAGAGCGCGTCGCCGATGGCGTTGAGCTTGAGCTGGAACTGGTCAAGGTAGAGGTGCAGGCCTTGGGCAAAGATGTCGTCCACGGTGCTGAACTGAAGCTCGGCTTCGAGGCGGCCGGCGAGCTTCTCGGCATCGTTGGAGAAGCGACCGCTCGGCACGCCGGAGATGCGCCGGAGCGAGAGGTTCAGCTCCTTCACGCAGAAGCGGGCGGAGCGCGGAAAATCCTCGTTGAGCAGGAGGAACTCGGCCACGAGCACCGGATGCACCTCGGCGCTGTGGATGGATTTGTAGGCGTCCCACGCGCTGCACGAGCGCAGGATGGCAGACCATTCGAGCGCCTCGGTCTGGCTGACGGACGTGGGCGCGCCCTTCTCCGGCAAGGTCTGGTAGCGGAGGTCGAGGATGCGCGAGGTCTTGTCCGCGCGCTCGATGAACTTGCCGGCCTCGCTGAAGTTCCAGCCTTCGTTGCGAATGGCCGTGGCGCGGCTGAGGCCGATGAGGATGAGCGACGACGCTTTGACCTGCTGGAAGAATTCCGTCGGGCTTTCCTTCCAGGTCTGGCGCGCTTGCGGTGAACGGACGAAGAGGTAGAGGCGGTTGAGTTCCTCCCACAGCTCGCTGGTGATTTGGTCGCGCACCATGCGGGCGTTCTCGCGCGCCTGGCAGATGGAGGCGACGAGCGAGTTAGGGTTCTCCATCTGGAAAACGAGGAACTCGGTGACGTTCTTGCCGGTGGCTTTCTTATAGAGCTGGAGGAATGCCTCCTCGTCACCGGTGCTCTGGACGATGGGCATCCAATGGTCCGCTAGGCGCTGATCGTTGAGCGTGCGGAAGTCGAGGAGGAGCTGGAGGTTCACGTCTACGATGCGCGCGATGTTCTCGGCGCGCTCGATGTAACGAGCCATCCAGTAGAGGCAGTTGGCGACGCGGGAGAGCATGGAAAAGTGATTAGTAATTAGCGATTAGCTGGCTGTGCGGCGCGTGGCGGGTGGAGTGCATGACTAATGACTGATCACTAATTACTTCTTCACTCGTCTCCATATAGCACCCACGTGTCCTTGCTGCCGCCGCCCTGTGATGAGTTGACGACGAGCGAGCCTTTCCGCAGCGCTACGCGCGTGAGGCCGCCGGGGACGATGACAATCTTCTCGCCATAGATGATGTAGGGCCGCAGGTCAATGTGCCGGCCCTCGAAAGCGCTGCCGTCCACCTGCGTCGGGTGGCGGGAGAGCGAAATCATCGGCTGCGCGATGTAGTTGCGCGGGTCGGCTTCGATGGCTTTGCGGAAGGATTCAATTTCGTCCTTCGAGGCTTTGGGGCCCATGAGCATCCCGTAGCCGCCGGATTCGTTCGCGGCCTTCACGACGAGCTTGTTGAGGTTTTCGAGAATGTGTTTCTTGTCCGCCTCCTCACTGGCGAGGTAGGTCTCGACGTTCGGGATGATGGGCTCCTGATCGAGGTAATACTTAATCATCCGCGGCACGAAGTAATACATCACCTTGTCGTCGGCGATGCCAGTGCCAATGGAGTTGGCGAGGCTGACATTGCCGGCGCGGTAGGCCCGCACGAGACCAGGCACACCGAGCATTGAGTCGCGCCGGAAAACCGTCGGGTCTATGAAGTCGTCATCAATGCGCCGGTAGATGACGTGCACTGGCTGCAGGCCCTTGGTCGTGCGCATGAAGACGCGCGCGTCACGCACCACGAGGTCGCGGCCTTCGACGATTTCAATGCCCATCTG
The DNA here is from genome assembly GCA_009922615.1 of Pseudomonadota bacterium. Lineage (GTDB taxonomy): Bacteria > Verrucomicrobiota > Verrucomicrobiia > Limisphaerales > SXTU01 > SXTU01. Next base: position 38,304 of record RFVF01000023.1, on the reverse strand, counting down.
CCGCGCGAGATAGGTGTGCTCGAAGTAAGCCGAGTTGTAAGCGCCCGGCGTCAGCAGCACCACCGTCGGGTCCGCCACGCCGGCGGGAGCAATGTGGTTGAGCATCCGCAGCAGCTCACGCGGGTAATCCTCCACCGGCCGCACGCCGATGTCCTCGAACATGCCGGGGAACGACCGCTTCATCGCGCGGCGGTTCTCCAGCACGTAGCTCACGCCGCTGGGACAACGCCCGTTGTCCTCCAGCACCAGCCATTGCCCCGAGCTATCGCGGATGAGGTCCGTGCCGCAGACGTGGATGTAAATGTCCTTGGGCACGTTGAACCCCGCGAACTCGCGCCGGAAATGTTTTCCCGATAGAACGTAGTGCGGCGGGATGACGCCGTCCTTGAGGATGCGCTGCTCGTGGTAGATGTCGTGGAGGAAGAGGTTCAGCGCCGTGATGCGCTGCGTCAGGCCGCGTTCGAGGTAATCCCACTCCTTCGCCGGGATGATGCGCGGCAGCAGGTCGAAGGGGAAAATCTTCTCCGTGCCCGCCGAGTCACCATAGACGTTGAAGGTGATGCCCTGCCTCAGAAACGCCACATCCAACGAACGGCGTTTGTGCTCCAGTTCCTCGGGTGAAAGCGCGGCGAAGTGCTGGCGAAACTTGCGGTAGTGAGGCCGAGCCGCCCCCGGTGCCTCCAGCATCTCATCGAAGAAATTTTCCGGTTGGTAGCCTTGCAGCAACATGGCCTGTCTTGTTTCGTTCACGCGGGCAAATCTTAATCAGTATTTTCCGCCATCACCGCACAAATCGGCACGCAGGCCGACAGTATCCCATAACGCAACTGTCGTGCCGAGATCGCGCGGCTTGGCAAAATGTTGCCGCAGCAGATCTGTTTGGCCGTCACATTCCCTGATTGCCGGTGCGGTGTCCTTCGCCTAGCGTCGGCCCTCCTGTGACCAGTAAAAAATCCAGACCTGCCGCCCGCCCCGTGCGCGTGGGCATGATCTCCCTCGGCTGCGCCAAGAACCTCGTAGACGCCGAGATCATGCTTGGCTCGCTCCTCAAGTCCGGCGCGGAAATCACGAACGACCCCGCCGCTGCCGACGCCGTCATCGTCAACACCTGCTCTTTCATCGACGCCGCGCAGGAGGAGAGCGTGGATGCCATCCTAGATTCCGCCGCCGTGCGCGAAGCGAATCACCGCGGCCAGGCACTCATCGTTTCCGGCTGCCTCAGCCAGCGCTTCCGCGAGGAACTGCCCAAGCTGCTGCCCGAAGTGGACGCGTTCATGGGCATTGACCAGGTCGCGCAAGTTGGAGAACTCGTCCGCGAGGCGATGGAGCGGCGGAAGGCGAAAGTTCAAAACCCAACCCAGGCCAAAGTCCAAAGCCCAAAGTCCATAGTGGCCCAAGCCATCGCCGAGTTGGACAAGGCCAAGCCCGCCGGGCACGACCATGACGAATCCGTCCGGGGCAAAGACACCTTCGGCAAAACCAAGACCGTCCTGACCCCGCCCTCTCAGCATTCAGCTCTCAACTCCCAACCCGTCTTCGACGTCACCACTCGCCCCATCTACATCCCGGACTACGAGACGCCGCGCTTCCGCCTCACCCCGCGCCACTTCGCCTACGTGAAGATCGCCGAAGGCTGCAACCACCCGTGCAGCTTCTGCATCATCCCCCGAATGCGCGGCAGCCACCGCAGCCGCACGCAGGCCGATGTCGTCGCCGAGGCTAAGGGGCTCATCAAAGACGGCGTGAAGGAGCTGAACCTGATTTCGCAGGACTCGACCTACTACGGGCTCGACCTCCGCGCGAACCACAGCCGCGCCATTTCCTCGCCCGAGAAGTTCCGCGCCGCCGCAAGCTCGCTTCCTGCCGACGCCACGACGCTTTGCTCGCTGCTCCGCGAGTTGAACGCGCTCAAAGGCGACTTCTGGATTCGCCTGCTCTACACGCACCCCGCGCACTGGACCGACGAACTCATCCGCACCATCGCCGAATGCCCCAAGGTCGCGCGCTACGTGGACATGCCACTCCAGCACATCCACGACGACATGCTCGCCCGGATGCGCCGCGAGACCAGCGGCCAATACATCCGCGACCTCATCGCCCACATCCGCGCCGGCGTGCCGGGCATCGCGCTGCGCACCACGTTCATCGTCGGCTTCCCCGGTGAGACGGCGGCAGCCTTCGCCACGCTCCTCGACTTCATCAGCGAGACGAAGTTCGAGCGCCTCGGCATTTTCGCCTACTCGCAGGAGGAAGGCACCATCGCCGGCAAGATGGCAAGCCAGCTCACCGACAAGGTGAAGCAACGCCGCCGCGAGCAAGCGATGGCCGCGCAGCACGAAGTCGCCCGCGCCATCTCGGAAGGCTTTGTCGGCCGAACGCTCAAGGTGCTGATTGAGGGCGGGGCTTCGGCCAAGGATCTCAAGGCAGCCAAGGTCGCGTCGTGGGAGCATGGGTTGATTCGGGGCACCGACGAAGATCTCGCGCAACTCAAAGGCCGTTACTTGATCGCCCGTGGCGAGGCGGATGCGCCCGACATTGATGGCCGCGTCTATGTGCGCGGACAGTTGCCGGTCGGCAACTTCGCCAAGGTGAAAATCATCGGCCACACGGACTACGACTTGATTGCGGAGCCGATTTAAGGAAACTCGGGACACTGGCGTGAACCTGCCCAACAAACTCACCGTCTCGCGCTTCGTCCTCACGGCGTTGTTTCTCGTCGCGATGTTCTCGCGCTCGCCCGTCAACGACACTATCGCGCTGATCCTCTTCAGCATCGCCAGCCTGACAGACTACTTCGACGGCAAGATTGCCCGAGAGCGCAAGCTCATCACCAGCTTCGGCATCCTCATGGACCCGCTGGCGGACAAGATTCTTACCTGCTCGGCGTTCATCGCGCTGGTCGAGCGCAGCAAGTTCAACCCGGACACCGGCGCGCTGCCGGCCGTGGGCGTCGAGGCGTGGATGGTTGTCCTCATCGTTGCTCGCGAGCTGGCCATCACCGGTCTGCGCCTGCTCGCCGCGTCAAAGGGCGTGACGCTCGCCGCCGAACGCTACGGCAAGCACAAGACCATTTCGCAGATCACCGCCATCATCGCAGTGCTGGTGCTGGACGCGCACGTGGAGTGGTGGCCGTGGCTGCGGGACTTCTTTGGCCTGCTCATGCCGTGGTTCCCCGCAATCGCGCTCTGGGTCACGGTCTTCTTGACCTTCACCTCCGGCGCGCTCTACCTGTGGAAGAACCGGCAGATTTACCTCGAAGACATGTGAGATAGCAGCGTGGGGAACACGCCACAGCAACATTCAACTCGCAACGGCGCGAAGCTGATGTCCATCACAGCGCAATTCTCAATCTCACAGCTAGCCATGATCGGCATTTCGGGAGGCGAACTTGTCCTGATCGCAGTGGTCTTGCTGGTCCTGCTCGGCGTGCTTCGTCCGAAAATGTTTATTCGGGGTTTCAAGTTAGGAATTGACGAACTAAGGAGTCCCATTGGCGGCAAGCAACGCGAGCCGGCTGATTTAAGTAGCTCACCCCGTATCGAAATCCCCTACCCCGAACGCACCGACCTCGACCCCATTGTGTGGCTCGCCCAAGGTTTCGGGACGGGCAGCCTGAAACCCGGTCCCGGCACCTGGGGTTCAGTCATCGGCCTGATCTGGTTCGCCGCTCTGTTGGTGCCGGGTTCACTGTGGATGTTTTTCGGTGGGATACTCCTAAGCGTTCCTGTGTCTGTTGCGGCTTGTGGTATCGCGGAAAAAGTTCTCGGCCAGAAAGACCCCGGTTCCGTCGTGCTGGATGAAATCATCGCCGTGCCGCTGTGCTTCAGCGCGTGGGTGCTGGCTGTGACGAATGACACCAGCAAGATGCCAACTGTCGCACACTTCTTCAGCAGCAACCGCTTGTTCGGAGTCGTTGCCGTCTTCGCCGCCTTCCGCCTCTTCGACGTCTGGAAGCCCTGGCCCGTGCATCAAAGCCAGTCACTCCCCGGCGGCTGGGGCGTGACGGTGGATGACCTACTCGCGGCGGTCTACGTGAATTTGGTGATCCTGCCGTTCCTGATCGGCAGATAAACTTGGGAGGTGCGTGTGCTCCCCGCTCACTGCTCGATCCGATACAGCGACTTCGCCGTGCGCAGGTAGAGCGCCTTGCCGCTGATGGCGGGCGAGGCCTCGATGGGGCCGTCAAGTTTGCTCTCGCCGAGTAACTTGAACTCGGGCGCGGCGGCGAACACAACGCAGCGGCCCTCGCGGTCAGCAGCGTAGATGCGACCTTCGGCGAACACGGGCGAGGCATACACGGCCTTCAACGGCGTGCGCTCGGCCCACACGATCTTCCCGGTCTTGGCCTCAACCGCGCTGGCGAAGCCGCCGTTGTCCACGAGGAAGAGCAGGTCGCCATTCAAGATGGGCGAAGGCGTCTCGGGCACGCCCTTGATCAACTTCCACACGAGCTGCGGTTTACCGGCCACGGCCTCGCTGTCCTTCGAGGCGTCGAGGATGTTGCCTGCCTTCCACGCGGACGCAGGCGGGGGCTTGATGGCGTAGAAATGCCCCTTGGAAAAACCAGCGGCGAAGTAAATCAACCCGTGAGCGTAGATCGGCCGCGAGCCCGTCGAGTGGAACGGCTGGTTCTCCACTTGCCACAGCTCCTTGCCCGTGAGCGGGTCGTAACCGTAATGCGCCTTCGCGCCGTTGCTCAGGAGGACGGGCTTGCCCTCGATCATCGCGATCTGCGGGGTGGCGTAGCCCTTGCGGAGATCACCCTCGGCCTTCGGCTTGCCGGCGGCGTCGAGGTCGCGGTAATCCGTCGAGCGCTTCACCTTCCACACGTCCTTGCCCGTCGCCTTGTCGAGCGCGACGGCAAACTGGTCATCCGCGCCGTCGAAATGAAGGATGAGCAGGTTGTTGAACAGGATGGGAGACGACCCCGCACCGCGATAGTGGTTGCACTTCAAGTCGCGGCGTTCCCACAGCTTCGCGCCGGTCTTGGTGTCGAGGCATGCTGTGCCCGCCTCGCCGAAGCTCACATACACGCGCCCCTCTTCGATCACCGGCGTGGGTGAGGCGTAGCTGTTGTATTTCATCCACAACTCCGGCTGCTGCGCGTCGAAGAGCTTCACGTCGCGGATGATCTTGCCCGAGTTCTTGTCGAGCGTGAGGACAAAGAGCGCGGTGCCGTTGCTCGTGGCGGTGGTGAGCCAGATTTGGTCGCCCCAGATGACGGGCTGGGACCAGCCCTTGTCGTGGATGGGCGTTTTCCATTTCACGTTCTCGGTCTCGCTCCACTTGAGCGGCAGGCCGGTGGCGGAGGACTTGCCATCGCCGTTGGGGCCGCGGAACTGCGGCCAGTTGTCGGCCGCGAGAGCGAAGGTGACCGTGCAGGCCAGAGTGGAGAGCATCGAGACGAATTTCATGGGCGCAAGTTTAGGCAAAGCTTCCCCCGCAGGGCAACCCGCCCGTGCGAAGCGGGGCTTGGACGGGACGCGGACCGTGAACACTCAACGACCTTTCCTCTCCCCAATTCACCTTAGTGGGCCGCCCCTAATGAAACGTCCGCATTTCCCAACGCCTAAGTTCGTGGGAAAGGTTTCGCGTGCATAAGACCAAAGGAACCGCATGAACTCGCCCACTCTCCCCACCCCACGCTGGTTTGTCGTCGATGACGAATCCCCCATTCTTAACCTGACAGAGCAAGTCCTCCGCAAGTTCTCCGTCGCCGATGTGCGCGGCTGCGCGGATCCGTGCGAGGCGCTCGATGACATGCGCACGGCACCCGATGAGCTGGAACTCCTCGTCACCGACCTGAACATGCCCGGCATGAATGGCCTAGAACTTGCCCGCCACGTCCGCGCCCTGGCACCGCGCGCCAAGGTAGTGCTCATCACTGGCAGTGCCCTGACCCTACCCGACAAGCGCACCCTCGCGGCGCATGGGGTGGACTTCTTGCTGCCCAAGCCGTTTGGGGTGCGAGAACTGATGTCGGCCGTGCGCGGGCTGTGCGGGGCGGATAGTTTCCGGGCGAATTGAAGTGTGTTCGCGGCTTCGCCTTTCCCCTCGACACGCTTCATTCACCCGGTAACTTCCGCGCGTTCCAGCGCCACGCTGAACAGCGCCATGAGCAGCAACGTCCCGGCCCATCCGAAAGTTTCCGTCATCATTCCCATCTACGGGAAGGCCGGCGATTTGCCCCGGCTCATCGACGCGCTCCAAGCGCAGACGCTCAGCCCGCACGAGATCATTCTCGTGGACAGCAGCCCCAAGCCCATCGACAACCCGCCGCCGGGCACGCGCCTCGTCAAGAACCCGGTGGATGTGGCCTTGAGCTGGGACTACAACCTCGGCGCCAAGGAAGCCACCGGCGATTACATCCTGAACATGCAGCAGGACTGCGTGCCGGAGGACAAGGGCGCGTTGGAGCGAATGATGCAGCAGCTCCACGAAGTGCCGGGTCGCGTGTCCGTCGTCGCGCTGGTCACGCTGCCGATGGAGAACTTCCTGCAATACAACTTCTGGGGCCAGGTGCTCATGGCCCGGTGGATCGGGCGCATCCGACAGGGCATCAGCGGGAAGTTCGACCTACACCGCGCGGACGTGTATCGCAGCATCGGTTGCTACAACACCGCGCAATTCCACTTCGCGGGCGAGGACATGGACCTCTTCATGCGCCTCAGCCAGAAGGGCGAGGTCTTCGTCAGCGACGTGGAAATCATCCACTACCATTTCCAGTCGCTGAAAACGAGCTGGCAGCACCTGTTCCGCAAGCATTATCAGGTCGCCGAATCGTTCGGCGCACTCTTCCGCACGTGGGGCTTCGGCCTGCGCCGCATTCCCTACGCCGGCCACTGGACGCATCACCTCGCCAAGTATCTTTACTGCCTCGTCCCGTTGCTGCTGGTGCCGCAATTCTGCGTGCCCGCCGCGCTCGCCATCATCATCGGCAGCAACTTGAGCAACATGGAATCGTGGCGCGTGAAGTCGTGGAAAACCTGGGTCTACCTGCCGTTCTTCAACGTGTATCTCTTCTTCGTCGGCTTTGTCGGCACGGCGGTTGGCTTGCTCACGGGCAAGCAACGGTATTCGCAGAACAAGTGAACTCGTCGGGTTCTCGATCTATCTCTTGCTCCTCGACGCGCCTCTGAGAGGAGCAGGATTGCTATTAGGATTACGAGCAAGAGGGAGAAATCGTAGCCACACTTGACGCTCACCTGCCCCGCTTCTAAGTTGCGCACAACTTAATCCAATGAACTCCAGCGAGCCAGCCATCCGCGAGTTCGCCCAACGCCTCGCGTTCGTGCTCATGTTCCGCACCGCCTTGCGCTGCGCGACTGTCTGGTTGCTGGCCGTGGGTGTCGCTGTGCTCGTGGCGCGCGTGACAGGTTTGGTGGCGTCGCACTGGCTCATCGGCGGATTGGTCGGATTGGTGCCGGTCGTCGCTGTCGCCGCGTGGATCGAATGGCAGCGCCGGCCGCTACTCGCCGCCGTGCGTGCGGCGATGGACCGCCACAATCACGCCGGTGGTCTAATCATGGCCGCTGCACAAGCCGATGTCTCGGCGTGGCAAAAGGACTCCAAACCCACGCAGCCCGTCTTGCGCTGGAGCAGTGGCCGGCCGCTGACGCTCTTCTGCGCGGCAGCGCTCTTCCTCGGCGCGTCCATGCTGATGCCTGAGCGGTTCATTGTCGGCGCAGCACAGCGTCCGCTGGACGTGGGCAGGCTGGTCACCGAGTTGACCGAGCAGATCACGGCGTTGGAGGAGGAAAAGATTTTGCCGGAGGACAAGGCGCTTGAACTCAAGAAAGAGCTGGCCCGCCTCGGGAAAGAATCTGCCGCCAAAGACCCGGCCAAGACCTGGGAATCCCTCGACCACCTCAAACAATCCAACGCAGACCTCGCCAAGCAGGCCGCCGAGGAGACCATCCAGAAGACTGAAGCCATGAAGCAGGCCGAAACACTCGCCGCCGCGCTGCGCCTTCTGCCGGACTCAGCTTCATCGCTGCTGGAACGATCCATGCAAGACCTTGCGTCGCTCCTTCAGCAGGCGAAGCTCGAGCAAGGCGTCCTCGCCGCGAAGCTCCCAGAGGAACTCCTCAAGGCCGCGAAGGAAGGCAAGCTCAACGCCGAGCAGCTCAAGGAATTGATGAAGGCCCTCCAAGGCAAGAAGGAGAAGCTCGGCGATATCCTCAACAAGCTTGCGAACCTCAAGATGATTGACCCGAAGCTCCTCGAAGCCTGCAAGAACGCCGGCCAGTGCCCGAACCCCGCCGGCCTCGCCGCCTTCCTCGCCGAGAACGGTGCGAACCTCGATTCCGTCCTCATGGTCGTGCAGTCCTATGGCCAAGGTGGCGTGGATCGCGGTCGCGGCGACGCCCCGCTCACGTGGACGGACCCGTCTGACGAGTCCGGCATGAAATTCAAGGACACCGCGCTGCCGATGGGGCCGCTCAACGGCTTGAAGGATGCGCAGCTTGTGGGCATCAGCCGCAGCGCGCCCGAAGTGACCGGCGACAAGGAGACCGCCTCCGCCGGCGCACTGGCCGGAGCCGAAGCCGGCGGCGGCGCGGCGAACGTCCAGCAACTTCTCCCCCGCCACAAAGGAGCGGTGCAACGCTTCTTCAAGCGGGAGAATTAACCCGCTATTCTGGCTTGGATTTCACTTCTTCGCCTTGACCGGCAACGGCGGCGGCGGCGGAAAGTTATCCGTGCGGAAGGGCGAGGCGGGAAGGCCCTCCTTGTTGAACAGATTCACCACCGGGAAATCAGCCCAGCCATACCGCACGGCAACCGGCTTCTTCACCGTTGAGGCGCTCACGAGAACGGTGTTATCCGCCTGGATCTGTGCGTCCGCCCAGACGAACTGCTTGTCCTCGCCACAGATCGCGAAGCCCGTAAGTTTGTCGCCGCGCGCCACCAACCCCGTGCCGACGCTGTCGAAGCGCAGCAGAACTTTTTCACCTTGAATGATCTGCTCCTTGAAAGTCGGCCCGGTTGCCACCAGCTTCTCGCCGTAGGTTAGGGCTCGCGCCGCGAGCGCGAGCCGCGCGCCCACGGGTTCCTTCCGGTTCGGGTGGATGTCATCCTTGTCGCCCACATCGGTGGTGACGACGCAGGCGTAGTTTGGCACAGCCTTGCCCGTCTGCAGCTGCACCTCGCGGAGCCGCGCCCAGTCGGAGTCTTCTGGTGTGGCCATGATTTGCTCCACCGGACGATTGCGGCCCTTGTCGAAGGGCGCGAGTTGCACGGCGAGGAACGGAAAATCGCCCAGTTCCCAGGCCGCGCGCCAGCCTTTGATAAGCTCGGGAAACAGCACGTTATACTGCGCCGCGCGGTCGGCATTGGATTCACCTTGATACCAGATGACGCCGCGAAGGCCATAGGGCACCAGCGGAGCAACCATGCCATTATATAGTTCCGACCCTTGCCAGGCGGGGATCACCGGGGCCTTCGGCGGCGGAGCGGTCGGGCGCTTGCCCTTCTTCTTCAACTCCTCGGCGTCGGCATTGAACTTCTGCACAGCCCCCGCGTAATCGTTGCGCAGCTTGTCGATGCGCTCAGAGAAATCGCGGCGCAGGTCTGGGTGGTTATTCATCGTGTTACGCGTGGCCCACGCCTCGGCTGGTGTGCCGCCGTAGTAGGTGCCAATCAGCCCGATGGGCACACCAAGGGCTTTTTGCAGGTCGCGCCCGAAGTAGTAACCCACCGCTGAAAAGCTGCCCGGAGTGCGGCACTCCTGCCAGGTGGCACGCACATCCCCCACCGGCTCGGCGGCCTTGGTGCGCGGAACGGTGAAAAGCCGGACCAACGGCAGGCTGGCGACGGGCAGCTCCTTCTCGGCGTCGGCGGACCGGGCCAGGGGAAACTCCATGTTCGACTGGCCACTGCAAATCCACACATCGCCCACGAGCACATCCTTGCGCTCGACGCGGTTCTTGCCCTGCACGATGAGTGAGGCGGGAGTGGTGCTGACCTTGAAAGGCCCGAGTTTGACCTGCCAGCGGCTCAACGGGTTGGGGAGTTGCCGGAAGGCGGTAGCCGTAGCCTTTTGACCTTGAAACTCGATCGTCACCATTTCCCCCTCATCCGCCCAGCCCCAGAATGTGAGTGACTGATCGCGTTGGAGAACCATGTGGTCGGAGAAAACTCCCGGGAGTTTCACGTCGGCGTGCAACACAGGACAGAGCGAGACAACAGCCAGGGACATCCAGGTGGAAAAGCGGATGGAAGAGGCAGGGTTCATGGCGGGCATTCAACCCCCACCCGGGAAAACGTCAACGGCGAAAACGCGTCAAAGCCCACGGTTCGCCCGCCACAAAAGCCAGCCGCCGATTCCTTGAAATAGAAAGTTCGGCACCCAGACGATCAGTTGCGGATGCAGGTGCGGGCGCAACTCCCACGACTGGCCCACAATGATGAAGCTGTAATAAACCGCCGTCAGCCCCAACGCCGCCGCAATGCCAAAACTCGTTTCCCGCCGATGCCCGCGAATGCCCAGCGGAATGCCGATGAGCGTGAACCCGATGCACGCAAAGGAGAATGACACCTGCCGATTAAGGTGGACCAGCACGGGCGTCACCTCGACCCCTTGGTGCCGACGCTCACGCAACTCGGCCAGTAATTGACGAAAGGACATTTCACTGAGCTTAGGCTTTCCCTCGCTCGGCTGCGTGCCTGACAAATCGAGCTTCACCGGCGGTGCCTCATCAAAGAAAACCATGTTCCATTCGCCCGCCCCGGCCAGTGTCGAATTGGTGACGGATCCGCCCGCCGTTGCGTTGGTTGAGAGGAGAGACTTGGTGAAGACCTCGGCTTCAAAGAGCCGGAACACAACCTGCCGCGTCGCTGGGTCCGTCGTGACCTGTCCCCGGCGGGCATGGATGCGCTGGGTCAACTGATCCTGCTTCAACTCATAAAGCCGCACCTGCTCGAACTCGGCCTCGCCCGTGCGCTTGCCGAGGTAAATTGTCCAGCCCGGAAATTCCGTGATGAAGCGTTGCTCGACCAGCAAGGCCGTGGGCCGCGCCACACCCAGTTCGTAAAGCAATTCCTTGGAGCGCACGCGGCACCACGGAGCCAGTTCGAGATTCAAAAAGGCCGCCACCCCGCTTGCGACCACACTCAAGCCAATGATCGGTAGGATCAGCGAGATGAGGCTCACCCCACCCGAGCGGACCGCCGTGAGCTCCTGATCGGCTCCGAGCCGGCCGAACACCAGCAGTGTCGCCGTCAGCAATCCCATCGGTAGCGCAAAGACCAAACCGAAGGGCAAGAGCATCGCGACCACCTCGATCACGTTGGCCAGCGGCACGTGCCGCACCAGCAGCGGCAGGATTTCCTTGAGCGCATTGACGATGAGAAACAGGCCCGTAAACACCGCCACAGTCATGGCCAGCGTAGCCAGCACCTGCCGCAGGACATAGAAATGCAACGTCCTCATCAAGCTAGCAACCGGATCAAATCCAACAACGCGAACATCGACGGAGGGTAGCGAGCGACAGCCAGCTTGTCACGTGAGGTTCAAAAGCACACGCCGGGCTATCGTGGAGAAAAACCCTGTGCGCTGCACCGCCTACGGCAACTGGATCACGCGGTAATAGCGACGCACATTGCCAACCGATGCCGGGTCGGTGAAATTCACCACGCCGTAGCCGCTGTTGACAGGCGTGAGCACGTTCCACGTCTTCAGATCGGTGGAGTAGTCGATGCGATAAGCCCGGCCCGGCTCGGCCGTCACCCGCGGACCGCGCTGTTGACGGTGGAGAAATCGCCGCCCAGCACCACTTTCAAATCAGACTGGAGCAGCACGGAGAACACCAGATTGTCCGCCCCGGCCCCAGTGATAAACGAGGCATCCACCGAGCCATCCGCCAGCAGCCGCGTGATGCGTCCCGCCGGCGTGCCCGTCGGCGTGAACGTGCCGGCCGGCGTGACCGCCGTGGTCACCACATCGGCCCCCACCGAGGCGTAGCTGAAATTGGTGATGGAACCAATGCCCGTCACCGTGAAAGCCCCGTCAAAGCCCACACCCACTCCTGCAATCGTGACGTGCGAGCCGATGGCCAGACCGTGCCCACCGGAGGTGGCCAAGGTGACGACATTGCCCGTCCGCTGCTTGGAGATGACACCGGAACCCGGAGCCGGCGGGGTGCCGGTGTCGCCGTTGACGAAGGTAAACGCGCCACCGACTATTATGCGCCCGTCCGGCTGCACCGCCGTGCTGAGGACGGTGTCGTTCATCACCGGGAAGAAGTTCAAGTCCAGCGAGCCATCGTGATTCAAGCGGGCCAGCCGCGAACGCGACACACCGTTGAAAGTGCTGAACAGGCCACCGATGAGGACCTTCCCGTCCGGCTGGATACTCAGTGATTCTACCGCGCTGTTGGCCCCGGTTCCCGTGTTGAATGTCGGGTCCTGTGAACCATCCGCGTTCAACCGAACCAGCCGATTGACCGTAACCCCGTTGAAGGTGGTGAATGATCCGGCGACCAAAATCTTGCCGCTGTTGGTGCCGGACGCATAGACGTTGACACAAAAGACGATTCCATTTGCGCCCGTGCCAGGATTAAAGGTCGCGTCTAGGGTGCCGCTGGTATTCAAGCGCGCGACACGCCCGCGCGACACGCCGCTGTAGTTGGTGAAGCTGCCGCCGATGATCACCTTGCCATCGGATTGCAGCGCCAAGGCATTGATCGAGTTGTTCGCACCACCGCCCACGGAGAACGAGCTGTCCAAGGTGCCGTCGGCCAGCAGCCTCGCCACCCGGCTGCGCAATGTGCCGCCGACCGAGGTGAAGTCACCGACAATGATAAACCGGCCATCCGGCTGCAAGGCGAGCGCGTTGACGCTGTTGTCCGGCCCCAGACCTTGATTGAACGAGGTGTCGAGTGTGCCATCGATGTTCAGCCGCGCTATCCGGGCGCGGCCGGTGCCATTGAAGGCGGTAAATCGGCCCGCGGCCACCAACTGCCCGTTGGTCTGCTGGACGACCGCATACACCGAGCTGTCAAAGCCGGTCGAGGGATCGAAGGTGAAATCCACACCGCCGGGGCCGTCGTTGTCCACGATGCTCAAGGTGGCGTTGCTCAGGCCAAAGGTTCCGCCGCCCGTGATGTTGGTGAGGCGCAGCAGGATGGTCTCCGTGTTCTCCACCAACTGGTCATTGAACACCGGCACCAAGAAGCTCTTGGGCCCAGTCTCCCCATTGGTCCAGCTCAGGATTCCGCTGACGTCGGCATAATCCAGCCCGCTGGTGGCCGTGCCGGCGGCGGTGAAATACTGCACCGTGATCGGGCCGGAACTACCGCCAGTGCGCGACACTGACACCACCCCATTGGAACTGCTTTCCCCGACGAGGAAGTTGGTGGCGGTAAAGCCCACTGAGCCGACGCTGTCCAAAATGGTGAGCACCGCGTTGCTGACGGTCAGGAACGCACCACCCGTGGGGTTCGACAACACGAGGTTGACCGTCTGCGGCGGCTCAATGATGCGATCGTCAATGACCGGCACGGTAAATGTCCGGCTGGTGACGCCCGGAGCGAAGGTGAACACCGCGTTGGTGGCCAAGTAGCGCACGCCCAACGGAGCCGTGCCGTTGGTGGTGGCGAAGGCCACGCTCACGGAGGTGTTGGTGACGCCCGAGCGCGTGATCGTGATCGTCGCCGCCCCGGAAGTTTCGCTGACCGAGTAAGCATTGGTGCTGAAGCCGATACCGATGTCGTCATCCACGATGGTCACGGTGGCTTTGTTGGTCTGCCCCAGCAACGCCGCGCCGACCGGTAAGGGATTGGTCAAGATCAGACCGAAGAATTCGTTACCTTCCGGCAAGGTGTCGGCAATGATCGGCACGGAGAACAGGACGTTCGATTGGCCCGGGCTGAACGAAAGGGTGGCGGAGACGGCGCTGTAGTCCGCATTCGGCGTGGCCGCATTCGGGATCGAGAGCGGGACGGTGGCGCAGACCACGGACACCACGCCGGTATTTTGGCCCGACCGCACCACCGTGACCTGCAACTGGCCCGCAGATTCGCTGACGGTGTAGTCAGTGGCATTGAAGCTGAAGGTGTTGTCGTTATCCAGAATAGTGAGCGTGGCCACGCCATTGGTGCCCACGCTCGCGTTGTTGGTGGAAACGATGTTGTTCGAGGTCGAAGTGGCGTTGGACAACGTCAGGTTAAGCGTGCGGTTCAGTTGCACAACCTGATTGTCGAGGATCGGCACCGAGAAGTTGGAGCTCGTGACTCCGGGCCGGAAGACGAGCGTGTTCGTCACGCCAAGGTAGTCCACCCCGTTGAGCGCCGAGCCATCGCTGGTGGCGTAGGTCACGCTGCCGACCAGATTGGTCACCCCGTAGCGGCTCACCGTCACCACCGCAGTGCCGGCGTTCTCCACCACCAAGTAGTTGGTCTGGATGAAGCTGAACTGCATGTCATCGTCGGCGATCAAGATCGTCGAATTGGTCAGGGAACCCAGCACTGCCCCTGCCGTGGCATTGGTGAGGATCAAACCGATGGACTCCTGAGGCTCAACGATCTGATCATTGATGATCTGCACCGTCACGTTGCTCGAACTCTGCCCTTGAGCAAACCGCAACACTTGAGCAACAGGGAAGTAGTCCACCCCCGGAGTAGCGGTTCCGCCCACCGTGGCAAAATCCACCGAGACCGCGCCTACGGTGCCCCCCGTCCGCAAAACCGTGACCGTGACGCTACCCACTGACTCCGATACAAAGTAGCTGTTCGTGCTGAACTGGAAGGTGCCGTAGGAATCATCGTCCACAATGGTCATGGTCGCGTTCGTCAGCCCCAGACCGGCCCCGCCGGTCGTGGCCACCAACTGCAACGCCACCGTCTCGGGCCCCTCGACAAGCGGGTCATCAATGATGGGCACGTTGAACGTCTTGGAAGTCTCTCCATCACCGAAAGTCAGGATGCCGTTGGTGCTGAGATAATCCACCCCGGGCGTAGCGTTCCCCACGCCATCCACCGTGGCAAAGGTGACGGTCACTGCCCCGGAGCTGCCATTCGTGCGCACCACGGTAATGACGGCGAACCCAGCATTTTCGAGCGCATTGAAATTCGTGGCAGCAAAACCCAGCACGCCCACGCCAAAGTCGTTGTCCACGATGGTCAACGTCGAATTGGTCACGCCGCCGACGGCTGCGATGCCGATCGGTCCAGCATTGGTCAGGAACAAGGCGACCGTTTCGCTGCCCTCCACCAAAATGTCATCCACCACCGGCACGAGGAAGGTCTGCGTGCTTACGCCGGGCAGGAACGTCAACGTGCCCGACACATTGGTGAAATCCAGCAGCGGAGTGGCCGTGATCCCAGCCGTGAAATAATCCACGAAGACCAGCTCGTTGGTGCCCCCAAGGCGAACCACGGTGACCACGGCATTCGTCCCGTTCTCCGCGACGCTGAATGCACCGGATGAGAAGCTCAATTGTGAGTCATTCTCCGTGATCGTGAGCACCGCCGTCGGAGGAATATCCAGCGCCGCGCCACCGGTCACGTTGGACAGCGTGAGGAATACAGTACGGTCCGGCTTGACCAGCGTGTCATCGATGATCGGCAAAACAAACGTGCGCAGTGTCTCGCCCTGCCCGAAGAACAACGTGCCGCCTACGGGCAGATAATCAACCCCAGGCACCGCCGTCCCCCCCGCAATCACAGAATAATCCACCGACACGAAGTTGCTCGTCCCGCCAGTGCGCAAGACACTGATGATCGCGTTCGTGCCGGCCTCGCTCACCGTAAACTGGGACGCACCAAACACCACCAAGCCCGCGCCATAATTCTGGCCGCCATGCAACCGAGTGAAGTGATTCTGCGGCACCCGGTTGAAACTAGTGAACGCGCCACCCACGAGAATCTTTCCGTCGTTTTGCAGCGCTAGGGCGGCCACGAGGTTGTCAGCCCCGGTGCCAATGTTGATGGTCGGATCCACTCCTCCATTGAGGTCCAAACGGGCCAGCCGGCTGCGGCTGTAACCAGCAAAATTCGCAAAGGCGCCGCCAACGATGATCTTGCCATCGGGCTGAACTGCCAGCGCATCCACAAAATCATCCGGGCCAGTGGCGGGATCGAAAGTGGGATCCAAAGTCCCGTCAGCGTTCAAACGCGCCACATTGACTCGCACCGCCCCGGCACCGTTGGTCGCCGTGAACGTGCCGCCAATCAAAATCTGGCCATTGATTTGCAGCACCATGCTGTAAATTGCACCGTTCGTGATCATCCCGCGTGAGATGAAGCTAGAATCGGGGCTGCCATCTGCATTCAACCGAGCCACTCGTCGGTTTGGAACACCCGCCACGGAATCAAAGTCACCCGCGATGAGCACCGTGCCATCATTCAACGGCACCACCACCCGGACCTGCGCATCGGGACCGCCGCCCGCACTGAAAGTCGTGTCCAAGCTGCCATCAAAATTCAGGCGGGCAATGAAGTTGCGATTGGTGCCATTGACTGCCGTGAACGTCCCCCCAAGCAGCACCCGGCCGTTGTTTTGAATCGCCACGCTGTTGACGGCGTTGTTGACCCCGGTCCCCGGATCGAAGGTCGTGTCCGGCGTGCCATCTGAGTTGAGCCGAGCGACATTGGTGCGGGAGGCATTGCCCACCAAGGTGAAAAGTCCGCCGATGACTACCTTGTTGGCATTAACGCCATTCGTGTAAACGCCCACCGCCCGCACAATTCCGGCGTTGGTGCCGAAGACGATGGAGCCCGGATCGAAACCATTATCCAAGGTTCCGTCCAAATTGACGCGCGCAACATTTTGCCGGGGCGAGCCATTGAAAGATGTGAAGTCACCTCCCAAGACCGCCTGCCCGTTCGTCGCCAAGACAATGGAGAAAACGGTTCCATTCGCCCCAGAGCCGGTAATGAAGCCGGTGTCCACGGAACCCGCGGCGTTTTCGTTATCCACGATGCGCACCGTGGCATTGCTCAAGCCCAATAGCGCTCCGCCAGATTCTCCAAACAACCGGATGCTGAAGGTCCGGTTACCATCCTGTAGGTTGTTGTCAATCATCGGCACCACGAAGCTCTGGCTGATGATGCCATTGGTGAAAGTCAGCGTGCCAAAGGTATTGGTATAGGAGTGAACCCCGGGAAGAACCACTCCGCCGGAGTAGGCCACCGCTCCGTCGTTAACATTGGTGAAAGTCGCATATTGAACGGAAACGGAACCGGTAAAACCATTCGTGCGCGTAACCGTGATGACTGCATTGGAGGCACTCTCCAGCACGTTGAAAATGGGCGCACTAAATCCGAGCACCCCGGGCGCTGAGTCATCATCCAAAATCGTCAAGGTCGCCAGGCTGGGTATGTTGAGACTCGCGCCATTGGTGGGATTCAGCAAAACCAAGTCCACGGTCCGGTTGCCGTCCACGATAGTATTATTGAAGAGCGGAATTACAAAAGATCGCGGGCTGGCATCTCCATCTCCCCAAGTCAATGAACCGCTTGCCGGGGTATAATGGAAACCCGGGATGGCGGTCCCTGTGTTGGTGGTGGCGTATGACACTCCAATGCTTCCGGTCGTTCCGCCTATACGGCGGACGGTGATCACCGCTGCTCCGTCATCCTCCCGGTTCGTGTAAGTGGCACTGCTGAAGACCAAGTTGCCGAAAATCAAAATGTCATTGTTAACAATGGTTAGAATAGCAGAGTTTTGAAACCCAATGGTGGCCCCGCCTGTAGGATTGAGCAGATCCAAGAAAACCGTCTCGTTTGTTTCCTGAACCGTGTCGGGCAGGATGGGCACCGTGAAAGTCTTAAAGGTTTCTCCGTCCGCAAAAGACAGCGTCCCAATACTCGTGAGATAATCTTGTCCAGCTATGGCTGTGCCATTCCCCGTGCGATAATCCACCGACACCACCCCAGTGCTGCCATTGGTGCGCGTGACTGTGATCTGCGCTAACACGATCGTGTCGCTTTCATTGGTCACATAATTGCCGCGCTCAAAGTTGAAGACCCCGGGAGCCACATCGTTGTCGATGATCGTGAGCAGTGCCGTCATTTGACCGGGCACGGCGTTGCCCGTGAGGTTAGTCAACACCAATTCGATAGTCTGATTTCCATTTAAGAGCAGATCATCGATGATCGGCACGCTGAAGGTCTTGTTCGTCTCGCCCGGGGCAAATACCAAGGTGCCACTGACCGGTGTAAACCGTTGATTGGGTGCAGCCGTGCCGTTTGTCGTAGTTGCAAACTGCACTGCCACCTGCCCGGTGGCGCCACCGTTTCGCAATACGGTGATCGTCGCACTGCCACTCGGAACCACTTCACTGACGTTGTAAGTCGGAGCACTGAAACCGATGCGCCCGTCATCGTTCACAATAGTCAACAAGGCGTTTGTCTGACCGCCGGGAGCCGCCCCCACAAAATTGGAAAGCGTTAAGTTAACATAGCGATCAGCGTTGACGATCTGGTCGTCCACGATGGATATATTCGTCGCCACAAACGTCTCGCCCTGCGGGAAGTTCAGCGTGGCAGCCACATTCGTATAGTGGATGCCATTGGTGGTAGCCGTGCCATCCGAGGTCGTGAAGAATACCGATGCTGATCCAGTCGTGCCGCCCACGCGACGCACGACAATCGTGCCCGACCCTGCGTTCTCCGCTACCGAGTAATTTGCAGAGGTAAACTCCAAGCTGCCGGAGCCGGCGATCACCCCGCCGTTGAGCCGGACAAGATAGTTCTTGGGCACACTGTTGAAGGTGGTAAATCCGCCCGCCAAAATGATCTTGTCATCCGTCTGCAACGCGATGGCGGCAATGAAATTATTAGCGCCGGTTCCTATATTGATGGTCGGATCGGTGGTGCCATCAGGATTCAAGCGGGTAAATCGGTTGCGACTCACTCCGTTGAAACGGGTGAAGTCGCCACCCAGTAGCATCTTGCCATCCCGCTGCACAGTCATGAAAAACACCGCGTTATCAGCCCCCACACCACCAGTGTTGAAGCTGGTGTCCAGCCCGCCCGCCGCATCCAGCCGGGCCACCCGACCGACCGCATTACCAGCGTAATTCGTAAACGAGCCAGCCATAAGAATCTTACCGTCGGTCTGGACAAGCAAAGAGCGAACCGTGCTGCTGGCACCGGACCCGATGTTGAAGCTTGTGTCTACCGAGCCGTTTCCGTTCAACCGGGCTAGGTTCGTCAGAGCAACTCCGTTGACCATCGTGAAATCGCCGCCGATCAGCACCTTGCCGTCTGGCTGCACCGCCACGGCGTAAACCGGACCGTTGGCACCCGTGCCGGGATCAAACGTGTTATCAAGCGTGCCATTCTCATTCAGGCGGGCAATGAAGTTCCGCCCAATCCCGTTAAACGTGCTAAATCCGCCGCCAATCACCACCTTGTCATCCGGCTGCAAAGCGACGGCGTAAATCGCATTGTCCGCACCCGCTCCGGGATCGAACGTCAAATCCACCGAGCCACCCTGATTCAGACGCGCAATTCGGGAGCGATTCGTTCCACTGACTTGGGTAAAGAAGCCAGACACCAAAATGCGCCCGGTGTTGAACCCGTGATCATACACCAAAATTGAACGAATCGACCCGTTTGCTCCACCGGGATTGAATACCGGATCCAGCGCCCCGGTCGCATTCAACCGAGCGAGCCGGTTGCGCGAAACGCCGTTGACGCCGGTGAAATCACCACCGACCAGCAGATTTCCATCCGGCTGGAGCGCCAGCGTGTATATCGCGCTGTCAGCTCCCGAGGATGTATAGGTGGTATCTAGTGAACCGGCCGGGATGTTCGCTGACTCATCGTCGATGATTGAAAGGATGGCCGTGGTAGGGAAGGTCAAGGTTCCATTGGTCGGGCTGGAAAGCAGCAAATTTACCGTGCGCGTCCCATCGGCAATGGTATTGTCGAGAATCCTGACGATGAAATTGGTGCTCGTCTGCCCGGGCACCATCGTCACCGTCCCGTTGGTGGTCACATAGTCAACGCCTGCCCTGGCTGTGCCACCCACCACCGTGTCAAAGCGGGCACCGACCGTCCCCGCCACGCCACCCAAGCGCACTACCGTGATGATGGCTTGCCCACCATTTTCGTTAACCGTGTAAGCCGACTGGCTGAATGCCAGCCCACCGTAGACATCGTCATCCACTATGGTCAAAACGGCGTTGGTAACCGTGCCCAGAGCGCCAGGAATCGAAGAATTGGCCAGTGCAAGATTCACCGTCCGGTTGCCATCCACGATCAGGTTGTTCACGATTGAGACTGGGAACACCTTGCTGGCAGTTTCCCCCGCTGCCCACACCAATGTGTTAGTTGCGGCCGCATAATCGACAGGTGAGACAGCCGTGCCATCGCTCACCGTAGCCTGAACCGTGACCGCGCCCTGGCTGCCGCCGGACCGCTGCACGGTGATCAAGGCCGTGCCCCCAGATTCCGAAACAGTGTAATTCGTCTGCGAAAAATTCAGCCGGCCAGCCGCAAAATCATTGTCAATGATCAAGATCGCCGCATTGGTCAGCCCCAAGGTAGCACCACCGCGCGGGTTGCTGAGGCGAATTACAATTGTTTCATCTAATTCAACGATCGTATCGTCTATAATCTGAACGGAGAACGTATTGGTCAACTGGCCGGAGGCAAAGGCGATGGACCCAAACGTCGCTACATAATCGGCCCCCACGGTTGAGGTGCTACCGATTTCAACAGTCGAATAGTCGCAGGAAATAGGCCCCGCACTTCCGTTAGTGCGGATTACTGTAATGACCGCCGCCCCGACGTTTTCGTCCACCCGGAAAACACTCTGCGGAAACGTCAGAACCCCCGGATTAAAATCGTTATCCACGATGGTCAGCGTGGAGTGAGAAACCCCCAGTGCCACTCCGGTTGCGACGCGCTCACCGTTCAGGAACAATTGCCCTTGAGGAATGGAGAGCACGAGGTCGACGATCTCATTACCCTCAATCAAGGTATCTTCCTGCACCGCCACAAAAACATCAGTCGCACCGCGCAGCACATTATTCGCCCCGGTAGTGCCATCGCTAGGACGGGGCCCCTCCAGCACCCAGATCGGTTGGCGGCGGGCAGTAATATAATCAACCCCAGCCGTGGCAGCCCCCGGACCAAAGGGGGCATCAACCGTATTGAAACTTACTGCGGCCGGGCCGATGGGGCGTTCCGTAAAGCTGCCGTTATCGTAGCCACCGTTGGTGCGGTTCAACGTTATGAAAATGCTTCCACCGCCCTCATCCAGTGCGTAATTCGGCAACGTGAAGTCGATATTACCTGGGCCGCGAGTGGTGCCGCCCTTCACGCGGGCCACATTGCTCCGCTTTCGGATGTCAGCCCGCGGCCACTCTCCTGGCTTTGCCAACTTGTCACTCCGATCGAAACCCGCGAGCACCCGCCGACCACTGTTGGTGCTGGTGAATCCCGGGGCCACGGAATTGGCCAGATCGCGGTTTCCGCCACCGCCCTGCTGGAATGATCCGCCGATGATGAAATCCTCGGTGAGGTTAGTGATTGAAAAGGCGTTCGTGCCGTTACTTACAGAAATCGTGTTTGTTGCCGGCTGGATCGCGATCGCGGAAACAAAATTCCGTGGCTGACCGTTGGTCAGGTTGATCAGTCCGATAAACTGATTGAACGACGTGTCCATGAACGTGGTGTCGAGCGTGCCGTTCAACAACAGGCGGGCCATACCAATGCGCCGTGTGTTGTTAAAATCAGTAAATTGCCCACCAAACACCGCCTGGCCGGACGAAGTCATCGCGATGGCATACACGGTGTCATTGAAACCGCTGCCCGTCGCAAACGAAGTGTCCAACGAACCATCGGAGTTCAGTCGTGCCACCTTGTTGCGTCTGCGCAAATCAAAGTTGTTGAACTCCCCACCCAGAATGATCCGCTCCGCTGCGCTGGCTGTTGGAAATACCGTAGCGTCGTATGTCCATTGTGTGCTGGGGTCAAAGGCACTCCCCTCGTTCATCACGATGAGCAGGGTGTTATTCGTCCCAGGACCAAATGGAATCGTCACGGTGTTTGCCCCATTCGTGACCCCAGTGTCATATATCCGGTTGGCCGGGATGCGGCTGCTGCCATAATAGACCCGAAGCTGGTCAGGGATGAAGTAAAAGTCATAGTTGATTGTGATCGTGCCCGCCGTGGCAGTTCCGAGATTGACAATGAAATCATCCTCGGCTGCGCCGCCCGATGCCGTGCGGTTTACATTGATGATTCCGGCCGGTCGCTCCAATCCAAGCGCATAGACAGTTCCATCCGCTCCTGCGCTGGGGTTGAAGGTTGAATCCAGCGCCCCCGTTGCCGTAAGCCGGGCCACACGATTACGCGGCACCCCGTTAAAAGTAGTAAACTCGCCGCCAATAATCACCTTGCCGTCTGCCTGAATCACCATGGCATAGATCGGACCGTTGGCACCCGTGCCGGGATTGAAACCCGTGTCGAGTGTGCCATCCTCGTTGATGCGAGCGATATGGTTGCGATTGGTCCCGTAATAGCTGGTGAAATCACCAGCAATCAGCACCCGTCCATTGAACGCACCATTGGTGTAGACCCGCAGGGCACGGATCGCGGCATTGGCTCCAATGCCCGGATTAAACGAAGCATCCAACACACCGTTGGTATCCACCCGGGCAATGAAATTGCGTGATGTCCCATTATAGGACGAAAAGCCGCCGCCCAAGATAATCTTACCGGCATTGGTGCTCACCACGAGATTCGTCGCGATCGCCACTCCGTTTGTATCAAACACAATCGACGAGTTGGTGGTGGCCGGATACACGCCAACCGCCGCCACAAAGTCGTTCGCCCCCACCCCGGGATTGAACGAGGTATCCAATGACCCATCCAGATTCATTCGCGCGATCCGACTCCGCTGGAAGGTGTTCACCGCCGTGAAATCACCTCCGATGACCGCCTTGCCATCATCCTGAACCGCCACGGCAAACACGGTATTATTCGCGCCCGGCACCGAGTTCTGCGGCGGCACAGTCTTGTCGTCAAAGTCGGGATTATAATCCCTGTCAAAAGCACCCGGAGGATCGTCATTGTCCAGAATGGTCACGGACGCCTCATCATCAATCGCAGCAGAATTTGCATGATGCAACTGAGCAACAAAGTCTTCATTAAACTCAGCAATTAAATCGTCGTAAATAGGAACACTCACCGCCCAAACATTACCCACGGAAATCGTCTGGGTCCTCCCGTCATAGTCACCAGTTACCGTGTTGCCCGCTGGATTCCCATTATACGCCCAGTCAGAGCCAGCCTGTTGCAGGGTCTCGATGGTGTTAAAGAAGCCTCCTACGGTCCAAAGATTGGTGCCGTTTTTGGGATCGTTGAATGAGATAATCAACGTAGTCGTAGCCGGTCCGAAACCGAAGAGCCGAGCGACCCCGATATCCTCACGGACTCGGAAATGTTTGCGAGACCAGCGATATGAGGTGGTGTCCGCGATCCGCTCGATCATCACTTGGGCTGAGGTGAGGCCGCCTAAAGTTGCTCCACCGGTCGCATTGCTCAATACGACATCAAACGGAAGATATTCGAAAGGTATCAAGCTGTTGGTTCTTGAAAAAAGGAACGTATTGTTTGCAATGATCGGCACGATGAAACTCTTGGCCATTTCATGGTCCATGAAAGTAAGCGTTCCGCTCGTGGCGACATAATCGACCCCTGCCTGAGCATTGCTAGTGATCAAGAAAAAGTTCGTTGAAAAAATGTTGGTAGAGATAACATTCGTGCTGTTACGAGTGGCGAAATCCACACTGACCACCCCATCAGCCCCCCCCGTGCGCGTCACGGTTATCAAGGCCCCCGGAATGTTGTGGTGACGATTGCTATAAAGGATTGTTCCCGGCGAACCGGTAAACAGTCCGTAGAACCCATCGTAGGCTGTATTGTCATCGAAGTAATGCGTGTTAGTGGATTCGGTATCTTTCACCAAGTAAGTTGCGGCCGTGAACGTAAAGCTCCCGGGATGATAATCATCATCCACAATAGTGAGCGTCGCGCTCGCCAGCCCAAGCGTCGCTCCGCCGGTGGGGTTACTCAAATACAGGTTAAGCACTTCCGTGGGCTCAATGATCGTGTCATCCAGTATCGGAATATTGAATGTCACATTGGTCACCCCATCCGCGAAGATGAGTGTTCCGCTGGTCGTGGTGTAATCCGAACCGGCCTTGGCCGTTCCGTCTGCGGTGGTGAAATTGGCCGTCACCGTTCCCTGGCTTCCGTTGGTGCGAATGACCGTGATGGCGGCGGCTCCGACATTTTCAACCACCACGTAATTGGTGCTGCTGAAGGTGAGTATGCCATTACTGATCTCGTCGTCACGAATGAGCAAAGCAGCGTTCGTCAGGCCTAAGGCAGCCCCGTTGCCGGGATTGGACAATATCAACAGAACAGACTGATCGCCTTGGGAGACGCTGTCGTTGATTAACGGGACGCTGAATGTCTTGGTCGTCTGGCCATCGGAAAAATTGAGGAAGCCGTTTGTGGCCAAATACCGCACACCCGCAATGGCCGAACCATTCGCGGTGCCGAACTGAACCGAAACCGGACCGGTGGTGCCGTTGGTGCGAACCACGGTGATGACGGCCGTGCCCGAATTTTCCATGGCAACATAGCTATTCGTGGAAAAGCCAAGCACGCCGGGTGAAAAATCATCATCGACAATCGTCAGCACCGCCGTCGAGCGCCCCAATGTCGCTGAACCACCCGGGTTGGAAAGCGTCAGAAGCACCGTCTCGTTGCCCTCCACCAAGCTATCAGAGATGATGGGCACGTTGAAAGACTTGGGAGCCACGTCACCTGCGGCCCAGAACAACTGGTTGGTGACCATGATGAAATCCACACCCTCGGTCGCCGTGCCACCGGCTGTGGAGTAGGCGACAGACACGGCACCAGCCCCGCCGCCGTTGCGAACCACGATGATGGTGGCGTTGGAGGAACTCTCGCTAACCGAGTAAGTTGCCGCCGAAAATTCCAGCACGCTGTCGTTGTCCACAATGGTAATGGTCGCCGGGTTCACCGTGCCCAAGCCAGAACCCGGTGACGGATTCAAGAGGGTCAAGTTCACCGTCTTATTTGGATTCGGGACTAGATTGTCCAGAATCCGGACGAACAAGTTCGTCAAGTTTTGCCCGTTTACAAAGGTTAGCGTGCTGGTAATGCCCACGTAATCCACTCCCTGCAATGCCGTGCCATCGCTGGTGGCAAGTTGCACCGTGGCCGTGCCCGTCAACCCGCCGCGCCGCACGACGGACACCGTCGCGTTGGTGGCATTCTCATCCACCAGATAGGTCAAAGCCGTGAATTCAAAACTGCCTCCCCCTGCCCCATTCGCGCCGGCATTGACCCGGGCTACGCCGTTGCGAGCTTGGCCATCCACCTTCGTAAACGCGCCGCCTATGATGATTTTTTGATCCCAAGGCTGAACCGCCATGGCCGACACAAAGTTATCTGCCCCAGTCCCAAAGTTAACGGTCGTATCTATGGAACCGTCGGGATTGAGGCGAGCGATGCGGTTCGCCTGCAGCCCATCAAAAGCGGTGAACCCGCCCACCAACAGCAGCTTGCCATCGGGCTGCACCGTCACCGTGCTTACGTATTCGTCAAAGCCCGTGCCAGGGTCGAAAGTTCCGTCCACGGCTCCGGCAGCGCTTGTCAAACGGACGATGCGGCTGCGACTTGTGCCGCTCACCGAGGTAAACGCACCACCGGCCAAAATGCGCCCACTGGCGTCAACAGCCAACGCGCTGACAAATCCGTTGAAACCAGCACCCGAGTTGTTGAAGCCCAAGTCCAGGCTTCCGTCCGTGTTCAGCCGGGCCAGCCGACTGCGCGCGACGCCGTTCATCGTGTTGAAGTCGCCCCCCACGAGCACCTTTCCATCGGGTTGCACGGCGATCGCCCGCACCGCCCCGTCCGCTCCCACGCTGGTGTTGAACGTGGAATCCACCGTGCCGTCGGGATTCAGACGGGCGATGAAATTGCGGGCAGTGCCATTAAGACTGGTGAACAACCCCCCCACCAACGAACGCCCGTCAGGTTGGAGTGCCACCGTCAGCACCACGTTGTTTGCCCCGATGGAAGTGTCAAACCCCGCATCCACTGAACCGTTGGCATTTAGACGGGCGAGGCGTCCACGTGACAACGCGTTGAAGTTGGTGAAAAAGCCGCCGATGATTACCTTGCCGTCCGGCTGCACCACCAGTGCGTTGACGGTGTCGTTAGCCCCCGTTCCGATCGCAAAGCTCAAATCCAAGGAACCATCCAGATTGAGCCGAGCCACTCGGCTGACGTTGGCCCCGTTGAGGGTGGTGAAATTGCCGCCGACCACTGATTTACCCAGCAATGTAGGCTGCGCGTAGTTGGTGTTGACCCCCACTGCCAGCACGATGCTGCTGCCCGATCCGAGGCCGTAGGTGGCGTCCATCGGCCCTCCTTCCGTAAGCTGCGCCACCCGGTCCCGGTTTACTCCATTGATCGCCGTGAAGTCGCCACCAACCACCACCCGCTCAACCGCCGTGCTATCCGGCACAATGGAACCGACGTAGCTCCATTGTTGCAAAGAAGACAAAACCCCCTCGTTCATGATAATGGTCACCACGGTGGAGGTGCCGGGACCGTATGGCACCGAGAACGAATTCGACGTGGCCAAGTTGGTGTTGAGCAGTTGCGTCCCTTGATAATAAATCCGGAGGTTATCCACGCCTCGGAAGAAGAACGGACTGGAAGTCAAGGTGAGGCTCACTACTCCGGAGGTTCCGCCGCTGTCCACGACATTGGTCTGAGCCAACGGAAAAAACCCGAACGTAGCTGAGGCAAAAACCCCCACCGGAACCACCGGCGGCGGAATGTAAACGGCCAGCGAATCAACGACGTTGTTGGCCCCGGTCCCCGGATCGAAAACCGCATCCAAACCACCATCGGCATTCAGCCGGGCATACCGATTTCGCGACACACCGTTGATCGTGGTAAACGCCCCAGCTACCATGACCTTGCCATTGCTGCGGAGCCCCACACTGAACACCGGTCCATTGGCCCCCACTCCGCTGTTGAACGTCGCATCCAACGTCCCGTCGATATTCAACCGCGTGAGCCCGTTCTTTGTTAGGCCGGCAAAAGTGGTGAAGGTTCCTCCGACCACCACGCTGCCATTCGTCTGAACAGCCACCGAGTAAACCGTGTTGTCAGCTCCCGCTCCTGGATTGAAGGTGACGTCCAGTGCACCGGCAGCGGTCAGCCGGGCGATGCGCGGCACTGCCACGCCATTGTAGGTCGTAAAGTCACCCGCGATCACGATGCGCCCATCGGTCATCACGGCGATGGACCTAACCGCACCATTGGCCCCGGAACCAACGGAGAACGTAGCATCCACAGCCCCGGCGGAAGTTAGCCGCGCAATACGGCTCAAACCCTGACCCGCAAAATTGGTGAACGCACCGCCCACCAGAACCGAGCCATCCACCTGCACGGCCAAGGCATACACATCGTTATCTGCCCCAAGACCTGGATCAAAGCTGAGATCCAGCGTGCCACTCGGAGTCAACCGAGCCACCCGGGCAAGCCCAGCGCCCCCGACGCTGTCAAACCGGCCGCCGACCAAGACCGAGCCGTCCGACTGCACTGCAACGGCGTAAACGTTGGTATTGGCCCCCTGACCGGGATTGAAATTCTGATCCAGCGTGCCATCCACATTCAGCCGGGCGATGCGATTGACCAAGCCGCCGTTGACCGTCGTAAAGCCGCCGCCCAGCACCAGTTGGCCGTTGGTATGAAACGCCATGGCATACACCGGTCCATTGGCCCCCAGATTCGCTCCGAAAGAAACGTCCAACGATCCGGCCACGGGGCTGTTTAAGTCATTGTCGTTGATCAGCAACGTGGCGTTGGTGATGGTGCCGAGCAGCACTCCCAGCGGTCCGACGGCGTTGAACAGGGAGAGCTGGACCGACTTGGGCGAGTTGACTTGGTCATTGTCAGTAACCAAAACATCAAACGAAAGGTTCGTGACCCCAGCCGCAAAGGACAACGTGCCGTTGGTCACCACGTAATCCAGTCCGGCGATCGCAGTCAAATTCGAGGTGGCAAAATCCACCGCCACCGCCGCATTGGTCACGCCCAGGCGAATAACGGAGATGCTGGCGCGACCCGCGTTTTCGGCCACGCTGTAGGTGGCCGAACTGAAGGCGAGCACGATCTCGTTATCGAGAATCGTGACCACGGCGTTGGAAATACCGAAAAACGCCGACCCAGTCGGTGTGGAAACCGCGTTGGACAAAGTGAGCGAAAGCGTTTCGTTGCCCTCCAGCAGATTGTCGTCAATCGGCGTGAAGTTGAAATTAAGATTCGTCTGCCCCGGCAGGAAGGTGAGATTCGTCTGCACGCTCACGAAGTCCACGCCCGCCAGCGCAGTGCCGGAGACGGTGTTTAAAGTGACCGTGACCGTGGTGTTCGTCCCCCCCGTGCGTAGCACCGGAACGTTCAACGTGCCCGCATCCTCGGCCACCGCATACGCCGCCGCGCTGAAGGAAATTTGGCTGTCGTCATCCAAGATCACCACCGACAACGTGTTCGTCGGCTGAACAGTCGCTCCGCCGGTGGGGTTGGACAAAGAAATCTGGAAGGTTTCATTTCCCTCGACGAGTTGATCCTGAAGAATTTGAACCACAAAATTCTTCACCAAGTCACCCGAGGCGAAGGTCAACACTCCGTTGGTGGCCACGTAATCGGCCCCCGCCGTCGCGGTCCCATCGGCGGTGGTGAACCGCACTGTCGTCACCCCTGAACTGCCGTTCAATCGGTTCACCGAAACGGTGACGGAACCCGCCGCCTCACTCACTGACTGCGTGCCCAACGCGAACGCAAACGAACCGGGCCCAAACTCGTTGTCCAGAATCAGCAACGTTGCATTGGTCAAACCCGCGACGCCGAGGGCCGTGGCCGTTCCCGTCGCCTGAAAGTTCGTCAGGCTCATCAGCACGGTCTCATCACCCTCGGCAATCAAGTCATCAATCACCGGCACCAGGAAAAGCCGGGTTGTGTCTCCAGGGGCAAAGGTCAATACGGTGTTGGTGGCCAGATACCGGATGCCCGCGCCGGCCGTCCCGCCGCTGATGGTCTGCGCTAGGACGCTGACTGTGCTGTTGGTGTTGCCTGTGCGCGTCACGCTGATCGCCGCCTGACCGCCAGGAACGTTTTCGCCGATGCTGTAAGAGGCCGTGCTGAACCCGATCGCGCTATCGTCCTCCAAGATGATCAGCGTGGCGTTACTGATGTTTCCCAGCACCGCGCCCGCCGTGGGCGCGGTAAGCGACAGGATCACGGTGCGATCCCCTTCCACCAGCGCTGTGTTTGACACGCCCACGGTGAACGTGGCAAATACCACGTTCGTGGGAAAACTCAGCACGCCGTTGGTGGCCCCAAAATGGCTGGCCAGTGCCGTTCCGGGCGCGGTCGCGAAGGCCACGGTCGAATCCGCCGCCAACCCAAGACTGCGGCGCACCGTGATCAGCGCGTTGGTCCCGCTTTCCGACACAGTGAACACCGGCGCTTCAAAACCATACGATCCCGCGCCCAAATTGCTTCCCCCCATTAGCCGGACCAAGTTCTGCCGCGCCACGCCATCGAACAGGGTGAAACTGCCACCCAGCACAATCTTCTCATCCAGTTGCAAAGCGACCGCGTTGATCACCCCATTGGCTCCTGAGCCGGTGTTGAAGGTCGGGTCCACCGAGCCATCC
Organism: Pseudomonadota bacterium; assembly: GCA_009922615.1. Taxonomy (GTDB): domain Bacteria; phylum Verrucomicrobiota; class Verrucomicrobiia; order Limisphaerales; family SXTU01; genus SXTU01. The sequence continues at coordinate 8,576 of RFVF01000023.1, read as the reverse complement.
GTGTTCAACCGGACCACGCGATTGCGAGGCACGCCACCGAAATTCTGGAAATCGCCCGTCACCAGCAACCGACCATCGGGCTGGGCCGCCAGCGCGAGCACCACCGCATCCGCGACCTGACCGCTGGCGAGGAACGCTGCATCCAGGCTGCCATCCGCATTGAGCCGAGCCAAGCCGGCGCGAGGCACTCCGTTCACCGTGGTGAAGGAACCACCGATCACCACCTTGCCATCGGATTGCACCACCGCGGTGCGCACGGCAGAATCCGCACCACTCAAGCCAGCCATGAAGGTGTTGTCCAGTGACCCATCCGCATTCAACCGGGCCACCCCGCCACGACTCGTATTGTTCACCACCGCAAAATCGCCGCCGACGATGACCTTGCCATCGGCTTGCAGCGCAACCACAAAGACCTTGCCCGCCACGCCAGAACCAGTGTTGAACGAGCTGTCCACCGCTCCCCCGGAATTCAAAGCCACCAAGCCCGGCCGCGTCACGCCGTTGAACGTCGTGAAGGCACCACCGACGTAAATGCGCCCGCCAGCCCCCAACGCCAGACTGTTGACCGCGTTGTCAGGACCGCTGCCCGGATTGAATGACGTGTCCAACGTGCCATCCGAGAGCAAACGTGCCAGCGAAGTCCGGCCCGAGCCGTTGTAGTTGGTGAAAACGCCGCCGATGAGGATTTTCTGATCCGCCTGCACCACGACGCTGTTGATCACCGCGTTGGCTCCGCTGCCTGACAAGAAGGTTTGGTCCACGGTGCCGTCGTCGTTCACCCGGGCGATGCGCCCGACGGGAATGCCGTTAAAATTGGTGAAGCTACCGCCAATGACCAGCTTGCCACTGGCCAGCACCGCGATCGCACTCACCGAACCGGAAGCGGCAGCGGAGGTATCCAGACTCGTATCCACCGTCCCGGCCGCCGCTGCCAAGGATTGCTGATCGTAAACCGTGATGACGGCATTGGTATTCGGTCCGGCCGCTGCCTTCACAAAATTCGACAGAGTGACCGAGAAGGACAGCGCGGGATTGGCGATCACATCCTGGATGATGGGCACCACGATATACTGCGTGGTCACTAAATCCGGAAAGAGCAGCGTGCCGTTCGTGGCCACGTAGCGCACCCCCGGCAACGCCGAGCCGGCTGTGGTAAAATATCGCACGGACACCGCATCGGTATCTCCCCCGGAGCGCACCACCGTGAGGTAAATCGCATTCGTGCGTTCATTGACCACGAAGTTGGTGCTGATCAACGAAAGTGAACCGAACGAATTGGCATCCCGAATCACCACCGGCACATTGGACAACGCCCCCAGATTCGCCCCGCCGGTCACATTGGTCAGTCGCACGCCGAACACTTCATCCCCCTCCACCAACCGGTCCACAGTGATGGGCACCACCACGGTCTGAGTGCCCACTCCGGAGGCAAACGTGAGCCGGTTGCTCACGGCGGTGTAATCCAGCCCCGCACGGGCCACGCCGGAACTCGCGGGCGGCAAATCATACGTGAGCAGATCAACCGTGGCCGTCCCGACTGTGCCGCTGGTGCGAATCACGGTCAGCACTGCCTGTCCGGAGGCCTCAGCCACGACGAACTGGTTGGTCAAGAAACCGATTGAACCCGGTCCACCGTCGTCGCTCTCGATCAGGATCATCGAATTGGTCAGCCCCAGCTTGGCCCCGCCGGAAACGGACGACAGCGTCAATAAAACGGTCTCCTCGAACTCCACAATGGTGTCATTGAGGATCGGCACCGTGAACGTCCGGCTGGTTTGACCCGACGCGAACGAAAGCGTTCCGCTGCGGCTCGAATAATCTGCCCCCGCAGTCGCCGTGCCCGGGCTGGTGGCATATTGCACGCTGACCGCACCGACCGAGCCATTGGTCCGCACCACCGTGATCGTGGCATTCCCCACACTTTCATCCACCCGATAAAACGGTGCACTGAAACCCAACACGCCGGGCGTGGAATCATCATCGACAATCGTCACCGTGGTCGTGTCCAAGAAATCCAGCGCCGGGTCCGTGCCCCAGCCGCCGGAAGTCACCGACGTGAGTTTGATCGTGAAGGCCCGGTTGCCGTCCACCACGCTGTTGTCGATGATGGGCACGAAGATGAGCCGGTCCACAAACGTGTCGGAATCCGCCCAACTCACGGAACCTGCCGTGTTCACGTAATCCCGGCCCGCGATGGCGGTGCCATCCACCGTCTGGTAATTCACGGTGACCTGCCCGAGTTCACCATTGGCCCGAGTCAGCCGGACCGCCACCGCACCGCTTACCACGTTCTCGTCAATCGTGAAGGAATTTGTGCTGAACCCGATATTACCCGCCATGTTGCGAGCAGGAAGGATGTCGCCACCAACCAACTGGGCGACGTTGTAGCGAGGCAGCACTTGCTGACCGGTAAACCCGCCGCCCACTAAGCTGAACACGCCACCGATCAGGACGCTGCCGGACGGAAGCACATTGACCGTCTGCACTGATCCATTGGGCCCGGGCTGGGTTTGGTTGTAGAACCGCTCCAGGAAGCTCGTGTCCAGCACGCCATTGCTGTAGAGCCGCGTCAGATTCGTGCGCGGTGTGCCGTTGTAGCTGATAAACTCGCCGCCAATGATGGGCTGGCCGTTGGTCTGCGTAACGATGGAATAAACGGAGCCCACCACGCCTGACCCAGGATAAAAGGTCGTGTCGAGCGAACCGTTCAAATTGATCCGAGCGAGGCCACCGCGCGACACACCGTCGTAAGTAGTGAAAGCACCGCCGAGCAAAATCGAGCTCACCCCGGGTAGCAGGGCAAACACGGTGTTATCGGGCCCGGATGCCGGAGCGAAGGCCGGATCCACCGAGCCACCCGGCAGGAGCCGCGCCACGCGCGGGCGCGGACTGCCCGCCACGCTGGTAAAATCACCGGCCAGATAAATCGTTTGCACGGTTGAAGCGGTCACCCCAATCGTCCCGGTATAACTCCAAGCCGAGGCAGCGGGATTGCCCTCATTCATGATGATGGTCACCGTGGTGGCCGCCCCGGGACCAAACGGAACCGTTAGATTGGTGACGCCAGCGAAGGTAACGTCCAACAACAAGTTGGTGCCGTAATACACGCGAACATTGTCTGGAATGAGTAAATTATCGACGGCCAGATTTAGCACCCCTTGGCTGACGCCAAGGTTGACGATGTTGGTGTCACTTCCTCTACCACCGCCGCTGGCGGAAACTGGCACGGAGAAATTGCCTCCCGAAGAAAGTGCCAACGCATACACCGAGCCGTTGGGCCCCGTGCCAGCGTCAAAGCTAGCATCCACAGTCCCGTCGGGAGCGAGCCGCACCAAACCGTTCCGCGTGATGTTGTTGAAGTGCGTGAAATCACCCGCCAACAGAATGTTCCCATCCGCCTGCAAGGCCATCGCCGTGACAGGGCCATCCGCACCGATGCCCGGAGCAAACGAACCATCCAGCGAACCGTTGTCATTGACCCGCGCCACACCGGCGCGGCCGACGCTGTTGAAAGATTGAAACCCACCGGCAATCAGAATCTTTTCGTCTGGCTGAATCACGACCGCTTTGATGTAGGCATCCGTGCCGGTGCCGGGATCGAACGTGCCGTCCAGCGACCCATCGACATTCAACCGGGCGATGCGATTGCGCACATTCGAATTCACGGCCGTGAAGTCGCCCACGATGACGACCTTGCCAAAATTCGTGCTGGTCGCGTTCGTGTAAGCAGCGCTGGCATACACCGCGTTATTGGCACCAGGGTTGGGATTGGTGACCGAACTGAAGTTGTGCTGGCGATCCGCCGCCCCCGGAGGTTGCTGATCGAAATTGATGTCCACCCGCATCTGGCTGCGAGGCGGATCAATGACGGCCCCGTTTGTGGCGTTTTGCAGGCTCAACAACACGGTTTCAAACACCTCCACCGCTGTGTCGTTCAGCGCATTCAGGGTAAAGGTTTGAAAGCCCGACCCGGCCGGGAAAAACAGGTTGAGCGTGACCGTGAAGTTGGTGACCACCGCAACGTTGGTCCCTCCGCGTCCGGACGACAGAGTGTAATCGGTCCCGTAAATCGCGTTGGTGGAAACCGGCTGAACGGGATTGAGGTTCGGGTTCAGCACGACGACATCCACGCCGACCGGCAGGGCCGTTGACCCAGTCCGCGTAACTGTGATCACCACATTGGAGCCCTCCGCTACCTGCTGGTTGAAGACCGCAAAACCGATGGTGCCCCCCGGACCGTCATTGTCGATGATGGTCACCACGGCGGACCCGCCGCCGGCGATGGCCGCGCCCACCGCGTTGGTCAGCGAAACCCGGAAGGTCTCGGGCCCTTCAATCAAAAAATCATCGACGATCGAGATACTCACGTTCGCCTGCGTCTGGCCGGTGGCAAAGGACAGCGTCAGCGACACGTTCGTGTAGTCCAAGCCATTGGTCGCCGTGATGTCGCTGGTGACCACATCCACCGAGGCCGGCCCCGGCGCCCCGCCCGTGCGTAAAACAGTCACCACGGCATTCGTCGCCCCTTCGCTCACCGAGTAAGTTGGCGAGGAGAACTGGAAGAACGTGTCATCGTCCAAAATCGACAGCGCCAACACATTGGTGGCGAGCGACGCGCCGAAGGGATTGCTCAACACCAGGAAGAAGGTTTCCGTCGGCTCCGCAATGTTGTCCTGTAGAATCGGAATCGTCACGGTCTTGGATCCCTCGCCGTTGGCGAACCTCAAGGTGCCGGACACCGTCACGTAGTCCAAACCTGCCGTCGCCGTTCCATTGGTCGTGGCGTAGTTGACGCTCGCCACGCCGGTGACGGGGCTGCGGATAATCGTGATGACAGCGTTGGTGGCCCCTTCGCTGAAACTCACGGGCTGGCCGGGCAAAAATGAAATCGTCTGCGCCGACAGCCCCAGCGTGGCCAGCCAGAGACACGCCAGCGTCAAAAGTGTCCGCCCCACGCCCGCACGCGGGCCAGACACTTGGGATCGACCCTGGGGTCGCGGATTAAATGTTCGTTGCATGTAAACGAGTATCAGTCGCAAAAAAATCACGGGTGGCGCAGCCGGAAGATCAACGGCCCACCGATCGTGTTGACGGTTACGTTAAAATTACTGCCGATGACGCTCGGAAAAATCGGAACCGTAGTCCAGACCGGCGTGAGCCGCCCCAAGGGACTGGACTCCAACGAAAAACCGACGGCGTTGGTAGGCCAACTGAAGGAGATCATTCCCGGACTGACCCGCGTCACCAACTGCGGTGAAACTGGCGGCGCGCTCGGTGCCACCGTGCTGGTGAAAGTCAGGAACCAGCCACCGGCAAGGGTTCCCACGTCGCCGCCCTGATCGTCCACGATGTAGAGCTTCCAGAGACCATTGGGATCGGTGTTGCCGAAGACCGCCATGCTGGTGCTGTAAGGCCCGGCGGGCGCTGGCGTAGGGAAGACATCCGGCGAACCGATGGAATAATCAGTCGGCAGGTAGGTTCCGGAGACGATGGAGTTGCTGGCCGGCAGGTAGTTGGTAACAGTGGCACTGAAGGTCAGCGTGGCATTCGTCATGAGGAAATTAGCCCCGCAGTCGGACATCAGCACCACGGACTGGCCCTGCGGCCCGACCAGCAGAATATCGAAATCCGCCGGGAACGTATGGCTCAGATTGCTCAACGTAACCGAGACCTGATCCACCACGCCGGTCAAGCCCAGCACATTGATCGTGGCTGGGTAAGTGAAGGCCGGCCCCGCATCCGCCAGCGGGAATGTGGCCCCGACAAAAGTCGTCAAGCGCTGGCCCACCGTCGCCACCAGCGCGGTCGTCTTGTTCGTGGTCAGCCCGGAAGAAAGATAGGTCAATCCCGCCAGGTTCGTCAGCGAGCCCACCGTGGAAGCACTGAGGGTCAACGTCACGAACGCGCTTTGTGAGGGACCGATGTCCCCCAGCGCAGCGGTCAGCACGCCATTGGATTGCACCACCGTCCCCTGCGAAGTGGCGGCGCCGAGGAAGGTCACGCCCGTCGGCAGCGGGTTCGTCAAAATTGCACCCGTGATCGTGTTAGCGGATGAGTTATTGTTTACCGCAATCGTATAGGTAATGCTGTCGCCAACAACGATCGCATTGGTGGAAGCCGTCATGGTCAAGGCCCCATCCACCGCCGGTGCGACCACTGCACGCAAACCTGAGATATAGACTGTGGTGTCCAACTGGGTGTCCGAAGCATCGCCCAGGATGAAGGTAAGCCGGTTATTCACCGAGCCGGGGGTAACCGGTGCGCTAAAGGTCAGTATCGCGCTGCCGCCTACGACGAGCACGCCATTCAATTCGGTTCCGGCCAGATTAGTCATGCCGGGATTGTTGATGTTCACCGGCCGGCCATCCGGGGTGAATGCAATGTTCACACCATTCAAATACAAGCCGAATGGATCAATGAACGGCGTCCCCACAAAGGTCGGATACTCCTCCGATCCATAAACCACTTCAAACGCGACCCGGGAAACGTTCGTCCCCACATCGAACACGACATTAAACTCGGCGACGTCAAAGTGATTCGAGACACCGCTGATGGGCCCGAGCAAGGCCTGCTGATTCGCGGTGGCCGGAGTAAAATAGGAGAATGTGTTGGTGGTGCTGTTAGGACCAGCACCATACGCACTCACATCACCGCTGCTGAGAATAATTCCCGTTCCGGACAGGTTATACGGAGAACCGGATCCAGCGGTGAAGGTGCCGATCGCTGATTGCCCTCCGGGCCGAGTTGATGCCGAGACGGAAGTGGCCGTGACCGTCAGCCCGGAGTTGGTGGCAATCAGCGCCGCGCCCAGCGTGGCTGCATTTGTCGTGGGGGTGATGACAAAACCATTGGACCCGCCAATGGCCGCTCCCGCCGGCACCACCGTGGTGGTCTGCACGGCCGAGTTGTTGGCCAGATTATTATCATATTCAGCCCCGATCACCGAGACCGAGTCGCTCGCCGTGCCCACGAACAGCGGCGTCACATTGATGCGTAGCGTGGCCGCCCCGCCCACCGGGATGACGCCCACCGAGTGCACCAGCACGCCATTGGTGACGGTGGTCGTGCCCTGCGAAGGCGTGATGGAGTTGATGACCAAGCCCGGCGAAAGCACGTTGAACAAGGTCACATTGTTGGCCGGGCGCGAGCCGGTGTTAAACACGGCCGCCGTATAAGTGTAGTTGGAACCCACGTTCACCGTGTCCGCCGAACCGGAAACCGCCACCACCAGATCGTTGGTGAGCGCGGGCACGAGCATGCTGAACTTCAGCGACCAGCCGTTGGTAATGACGCCCGCCGCACCGGTCACCTCATCCACCGCGTAAAGCCGCCATACGCCATTGGGATTAGAACCGTAGAACACCGACATGTCCGCACCAAACGGCCCCGTTGGCGCTGGCGCAGGGAAGAAGTTCGTCGTGGCATAACTGGTCGTCTTGTAAGACGCGTTGACCAGCGGGCCAGCCTGCGGGATGTGCACCGGCGCCAGATCATCCAACGTAAACGTGACGCCCGCGACGGCATTCGTGCCCCCCGCACCAGACATCACCACCACGCTCTGCCCCTGCGGACCGACGAGCAGCAAATCCAGACCAGAGGGCATCGAGTGAGTGAAGTTGCTCAACGTGAGCGCCACATTGCTGATCGCCCCGGGCACTCCCACCACCGTGATGAGGGCCGGATACGGACTTGCGACGCTGCCGTTGTTGAGCACGATGGCATTGCCGGACGACCAGACGTAATCCACCACCGTCGGGTCATTGTCTTCTATCGTCATCACCGCACTGGACCGCGCCAGCGACGCGCCCCCCGTCGTGTTGGCCAACTGCAAAAACACGGTGCGCGACCCACGGCCGACCAAGTCATCCACCAACGGCACCAGCACGGTCTTGGAAAGCTCACCGCTGGCAAACGTCACCGTCTGAGTCGTCGGCGTGTAGTCCACCCCCGGAACTGCCGTGCCACCCGGCAACGTGGAGAAGGTCACGCTCGCAGAGTTGTTCGTGTTATTCGGGTTGGCCCGGAAGATCGTGATGATGCCGTTCAACGCTGCCTCGTTGACGACGAAGTTGTTTGTGGGGAAACCGAGCACCACGTCCGTGATGGTCACCACGGCATTGCTGGCCGCACCCAACACCGCTCCTCCGGTGGGGTTGGACAGGATGACTTGGAAGGTTTCATCTGACTCGAACAGATTGTCCACGATCATCTGCACCGTGATGGTCTTGGCTGTCTCGCCGTCGCCAAAATTCAACACGCCGGGCAAGCCGGTATAATCCAGACCGTTGGTCGCGGTGCCATCGGCCATAGAGTATGAACACGCCAAAGCCAGAGGAGCTAAAATTCTAGCCGAAATTACGGGTTATGGAGCTACTTCTGATGGTTATGATATGGTCGCTCCTTCTGGGGAAGGGGCTGTTAGATGCATGAAAATGTCTATGCAAAGTTTAAGACATTCTAAAATTGATTACGTTAATACTCACGGAACTTCCACTCCTGTGGGAGATACAAAAGAAATTGAAGCAATGAAAGAAGTTTTTAAAGATAAAGTTCCTCCTTTTAGTTCAACAAAATCA
>RFVF01000220.1 GCA_009922615.1 Pseudomonadota bacterium | reverse complement strand
TGATCAGAAACATATAGCCCAAGCATTTCGCGCTCGTAACCAAGCAGCACGGGCGCGCCTTCGGCAGGCTTGCCACCCATCTTCTCGACGCGAGCGTTCTCGTCGTCGAAGATGATTTTGTCGATCTGCTCACCCCACAGGAAGATCGTGTCACCAGGCTCGGTGATGCGGACCTTGCGGAGCATCTGACGGATGATGATCTCGATGTGCTTGTCGTTAATCGTCACGCCTTGAACGCGATAGACTTCCTGAATCTCGTTGACGAGATGTTCCTGGAGTTCCTGCGTGCCGCAGACGTCGAGGATTTCGTGCGGAACCACAGGGCCTTCGGTGAGCTGCTGGCCTTTCTTCACGAAGTCGCCCTTGAAGACGATGACGTGCTTGCCGATGGCGATGAGGTGCTCCTCTTCGAGGCCGGTCTTGGCGTCCTTCACGAGGATGCAACGCTTGCCGCGCACGCTCGCGCCGAAATCCACGAGACCGTCGATCTTCGCGATCTCAGCGGCGTCCTTCGGACGGCGTGCCTCGAACAATTCGGCGACACGCGGGAGACCGCCGGTGATGTCCTTCGTCTTCGAGGATTTGCGCGGCGTCTTCGCCAGCAACGATCCGGCCACGATGTGGTCGCCTTCGTTGACGACGATGTGGGCACCCGCCGGAATCGGATACTGCGCGAGCGGCTCGCCGTTCTTGTCCTCAATGATGACTTGCGGGTGCAAATCTTCCTTGTGCTCGATGATGACCATGGCCTCCTGGCCGGTGGATTCCTCGAGCTCCTGCTTCATCGTCACGCCCTCGATGATGTCGTTGAAGACGATGTTGCCGGCCTTCTCGGACAAGATGGGGACGTTATACGGATCCCATTGCACGAAGGTTTCGCCCTTCTTGACCTTGCCGCCGTTCTTCACGGTGATGACAGAGCCAATCACGATGTTGTGCGTCTCCAGCTCGCGACCGTCGTCGGCCAGCAAGGTCAGTGAACCATTCTTGTTCAGCACGATGCAGTTGCCGTCTTCGAGTTCCACGATGCGCAGTTCGTTGAAGCGCACGGTGGCGTCGAGCTTCGACTTGATTTGCGGTTGCTTGAACGTCGAGGCAGCCGTGCCACCCAAGTGGAAGGTGCGCATGGTGAGCTGCGTGCCGGGCTCGCCGATGGACTGTGCGGCGATGATGCCGACCGCCTCGCCAAGCTTCACGGTCAGGCCGGTGCCGAGGTGGCGGCCGTAGCAGAGCATGCAGCAGCCAACCTTCGCTTCGCACGTGAGCACGGAACGGATCTTCACGCGCTCGACGTTGGCACCTTCAACGGCCTTGGCCTTGAGCTCGTCAATTTCCTCGTTGGCCTTGACGATCTTCGTCTTCGGGCTGGTCGGATCAATGATGTCCTCGGCGGCGTGACGGCCGATGAGGCGTTCGGCGAGCTTGACGACGACTTCCTCGCCTTCGCGGATTTCCGAGACCCAGATGCCGTTGGTCGTGCCGCAATCGGTCATGCGGATAATCACGTCCTGAGCCACGTCCACAAGCTTGCGGGTCATGTAGCCGGAGTCAGCGGTCTTGAGCGCAGTGTCGGCGAGACCCTTGCGGGCGCCGTGCGTGGACATGAAGTATTCGACGACTGTAAGACCCTCGCGGAAGTTCGAGAGAATGGGCTTCTCGATGATTTCACCGGACGGCTTGGCCATGAGGCCGCGCAGACCGGCAAGCTGACGGACCTGCGCCTTGTTACCACGCGCGCCGGAGTCCACCATCAAGTAAACAGGGTTGAATTCCTTCTTGCCCTGGTTCTCCTGCAACGTCTTGAGCATGACGTTCGCGATCTGGTCGGTGCAATGCGTCCAGATGTCGATGATCTTGTTGTAGCGCTCGCCACCGGTGATGGCACCGGCGCGGTGCTGCTTGTCCACCTGGGCGATCTGCTTGAGCGCGGCCTCGATCTCCTCCTTCTTCGCGTGGGGGATGATCATGTCGTCGATGCCGATCGACACGCCGGCCTTGGTCGCTTCGCGGAAGCCGAGTTCCTTCAGACGGTCGAGCGCTTCGATGGTCTTGTCATGACCACAGGCCTTGTAACAGTTCCAAATCAGGTCACCGATCTTGGACTTGTTGACGACGATGTTGGCGAAGCCCATCGGCTCCGGCCAGATCTCGGAGAAGATCACCCGCCCAACGGTGGTCTCGATGACCTTTTTGTCCATCGAGCCGAAGACGGTCTTTTTGCCGAGGTCCGGGTTTGCCAGCAAAATCCGGTCGTGGGTCTTCAAGTCGCCTTCGCTATAGGCGAAGATGACTTCATCCTTCGAGCCGAAGAGCATTGGCCGACGCTTGTCCTTCTCCTTCGTGAGGCGCGGCTCGGCGGTGAGATAGTAGCAGCCGAGTGTGATGTCCTGCGTCGGCGTCATGATGGGCTTGCCGGACGACGGGCTGAACACGTTCAGCGGGGCCATCATCAACATGCGCGCTTCCAACTGCGCCTCGACAGACAACGGGACGTGCACGGCCATCTGGTCACCGTCGAAGTCGGCATTGTAGGCAGTGCAAACCAGCGGGTGAATGCGGATCGCCTCACCTTCGATGAGCGTCGGCTCGAATGCCTGGATCGAGAGGCGATGCAGCGTTGGGGCGCGGTTCAGGAGCACCGGATGACCCTTCGTCACTTCCTCGAGGATGTCCCAGACTTCCGGCGACTGGCGTTCGATCATTTTCTTCGCCGAGCGCACGGTGTGGACGTAGCCACGCTCCTTGAGCTTGCGAATGATGAACGGCTCGAACAGCACGAGCGCCATCTTCTTGGGCAGACCGCACTGGTT
>RFVF01000219.1 GCA_009922615.1 Pseudomonadota bacterium | reverse complement strand
AAGGACGTGGAAGCCTTGCGGTCAGCGGTCAACGAGCTGGGCCTTCGGCTCATCCCCAACACCGAAGCGCGCGGCTACATCAGCAACAAAACCAGGGGCGATTACGTCATCCGGCTCAAAGGCCCCTACGACATCGCAGTGAACCAACAACCTGACGGCACCTACGGTTTAACGACCGACTGGTGGGATGGGCATGTAGAGAAGGAAGTCGGCAGCAACTTCGGTCGTCTGCTGCAACTCTACGGCGTCCACAAGGCCAGCATGGAGGCCCGGAAGAAGGGCTACTCCGTGCTTCGTAATCAACAACCCAACGGCTCCATCAAGCTCATCCTCGCCACCCTATGAAACCCACCATTGAGATTATCGTCTCCCCCACCGGCGAGTTCACCATTGAAGGCGTCGGGTTCAAGGGTGCTGGCTGCGAGAAGGCCACCAAGTTTCTGGAGGCAGCGCTAGGCAAGGTCGAACAACGGCGCAAGAAGCCTGAGTTCCACCAGCACGCCGTTTCAAAGCAGCAACAACAGCTCGGCCAATGAACCCGGTGCTGACCTTTGACACCAACGGAATCGGTCACTGTCTCCACACCGACGCCATCCCGCTGCAATCCCTCGGCACTCTGGAAATCAGCCGTGCCACTTCAATCGAGTTCAATTCTGCCACCCAGCAGTGGGAGGTGAAGGCCAACGACGGAGCGATCCTGTTCGTTGATCCTTCACGCTCCTGCTGTCTGGCGTGGGAGTTGGAAAACCTCCAGCTCAGTTGAACGGGAGTGCTGCCCGCCGGAGATCAACCACGGAGAAAATCAATCCCATGCGAAATCTCCCCAGAGCAACCATCAGCTCTGGTGGCAGGTAGTGCGCGTGCTGCTCTACGGCCTGGCTTGGCACCCCGAAGTCGAGCAGCTGGTTGTCCACCCCGCATTCTCTCATCCGCAGAACCTCCTCCTCGTTCTCGATCAGGAACCGCAACGCATCCGAAATTTGATGCGACAGTCCCGGCTCCTGGTCGCTGCTAACCTTCACGATAAATCCAGAGTCAGGCCGGGGTGGTAGCCCTCCCTTCCTGAAGATCTGGGCGACTTGGAACGGCTGCCCGCGAAGGTAGCTGTCCACGTCGAAGTTCAACCCGCTCGCCACAAACACGCATGAGCCCATGTGCGGAGGGTGAGTGTTTTCAGGCGGAAATCAACCCGCGCCAAAACCCAGCCAATGAACAAAACGATCAGCCAAGTGTGGAGCTTCAACTCTGACTCCAACCCGGACATCCAATACGAAACCCTCCGCTACACCGACCGTTCAATGTCGTGCAATTGCCCCGGCTGGACGCGTCGGGTGGCGGCGGACGGGTCTCGCTCCTGCAAACACACCAGGGCAGTGGACATGGGAACGGCGGACCAACAATCCACAGCCTCCCACTCCTACGAAACCCAAACCCCAAACTCAAAACCCCAAACCAACCATCATGCCCAAACCCAATCAACCGAAACCCCCAAGCTCGGACAGCGCCGTTTTGCCGTCTGAGATGTCGGCTGCCATCACCCACTACATCCGTGCTGGTTATCCCGGCCTCTACGTCGTCTCCGCTGAAGAGCTGCGCGTGGAGGCCGAGTTCAAATCAATCACCGAACGCCTCAACTACGGCCTGCACTTCTGGTCTGTGGTGGATGGCCTGGTGGACGTGAAAGCCAAGACGGTCAACAACGCCAATGACCCGCTGGAAGCGCTGGAAGGCGTCAAGAACCTGCCGGAAAAGTCGGTCGTGCTGCTGAAGGATTTTCACCTCTTCCTCGCTGAACCGAACCCGATCCTGCTCCGGAAACTGAAAGACACGCTGCTCCACACGAAGTTGAAGCAGAAGCTCCTCGTCATCCTCGGCTGTCGTTTGTGCCTTCCGGCTGAATTGGAACACGAGTTAACCATCGTGGAGTTCAAGCTGCCCGGTCCCATTGAGCTGCGGGGTGTTCTCGGCGGCATCATGGATTCAGCCGGCATCAAGAGCCTCGACGTTGACCTTCGAGAAAAGGCGGTTGAAGCAGCATCAGGTTTGACCACCATTGAGGCTGAAAACGCCTTCGCGCTGTCGGTGGCTGAAACCAGAACCATCACGCCATCAATCATCGCCCGGGAGAAAGCCCAAGCTGTCAAAAAGAATGGCCTGCTCGAAATCGTGGAGGTGAAGGAAACGCTCAACAGCATTGGCGGCTTGGATCTGCTCAAGGACTGGCTGTTGAGAAGGAAAGACGCCTTCAGCCAGCGTGCCATCAGCTACGGTCTGCCTGCGCCCAAAGGACTGCTCATCATCGGCATCCCCGGCACCGGCAAATCGCTCACCGCTAAAGCCACCGCTGCCGTCTTCAACGTGCCGCTCTTGAAACTCGACGCCGGCAAGCTCTACGGAGGTATCGTCGGCCAAAGCGAAGCCAACCTGCGGGCTGTGATCAACACGGCTGAAGCGATTGCGCCTTGCTGCCTGTGGATTGATGAGCTGGAGAAGGGCTTTGCTGGCTCAAAAAGCAGCGGATCAACGGATGGCGGCACCTCAGCTCGGGTATTCGGCAGTTTCTTGAGCTGGATGCAGGAGAAAACGAAACCTGTGTTCATCGTCGCCACCGCCAACGATGTCAGCCAACTGCCACCCGAAATGCTGCGCAAGGGAAGATTCGACGAGCTGTTCTTCGTGGACCTCCCCGTTGAAACTGAACGGGAAGCCATCTGGAAGATCGTCGTTGAACGCAGGAACCGGAAAGCGATCAACTTCGACCTGCAACAACTGGCGAAGATCTCTGAAGGGCTCACCGGCGCTGAAATCGAGGCCGTGTTC